>NZ_JBEPLM010000024.1:0-61628 GCF_040545255.1 Mesorhizobium shonense | reverse complement strand
GGGCAGAGCCTCACCGACAGCTTCACCGCGGTCTCCTCCGACGGCACCGCCAGCCAGCTCGTCACCGTCACCATCCACGGCACCAACGACGTGCCCGATATTCATCTTGTGGGAACCGGAATCCCTGACACTGCGTCGGCTACTTTGACGGAGACGAACGCCGGCTTGACCGCCAACGGCACCTTGACGGTAACCGACGCCGATGTTGCCGACACGGTCAATTCCTCGGTCACAACTGTCGTAGCATCGGGGACAACAGCTGGCCTCGGCCTAACCAACGCGCAGCTTCTCGCAATGCTGGCTGTCTCACCAACCTCGGGCTTGGCCGCCAACCCGACCGACACCCACAACCTCAACTGGACTTTCAATTCCGGTACCCAGGCCTTTGATTACCTTGCTGCCGGTCAGTCATTGACGCTCACCTACACGGTCCAAAGCACAGACAATCACGGGGCTTCCGATACGCAAACCATAACGGTGACTGTGAATGGGACCGACGAAGTCAGCCCAACGTTGATCTCCACGATTGTGGACGGCAAACAGGGGAACAACGCAACGCCGAGCACGGTAACCATAACATTTGCTGCGCCTGTCACCGCAAATTTTGTCAATCTGTCGGATGTGATGCATGTTTCCGGTCTGCCAAATGTGACGGTCATAAACGGCACAGGCAATTTCACCGATTCGACGCATTACACTTTCCAAGTAAACAAGGGTGCAGGCAGCAGCAACGGCTCGTCCTACACTCTTACTATCGACAGCGGGGCGTTCTCGGACACTTCGGGTCATACCAACGCCTCGACAACGAAAAGCGGCCTCAAGCCCGCCGGCACCGCGGGCGAGCCGATCAATCTTGCGCTGACCGACCCGTCAGAGGGCCAGACGGTCACCGTCACGGTGAAGGATCTGCCCTCCGGCTGGACCATTGACGGCGCCACGCAGAACGCCGATGGGTCATGGGCGGTGCAGTCCAACGCCGTGCACGAACTCACGGTCACCACGCCGGCCGATTTCGTAGGCGCGGCGGTGCTCGACATCCACATGACCTGGATCAACGCCGACGGCACCACGGGCAGCATGTTCGTCGCCGACAATGTCGAGGCTTATGCGTCCGGTTCTCCGATCTTCGCCTGGTCGGGCGACGACGTGCTCACCGGCTCCAGCGGCAATGATTTCTTCGTCTTTTCGCAGCCGATCGGCAACGATACCGTGCACAGCTTCGATGCGACCGCCGACCAGATCGACCTCGTCGGCTATTCCGGTTTCCAGAGCTTTGCCGACGTCCAGGCGCATACCGCCGACGACGCCAGCGGCAATGCGGTGATCGCGCTCGGCGACGGGCAGTCGATCACATTGGAAGGCGTGCATTCCACCGCGCTCGGCGCCGGCAATTTCGTCTTCGACCAGACACCAGTGGTCAACAACGCGGGCACCATGACGATCGGCGACGGCGCCTTGCTGCCGCTGAGCGGCACGGTCAACAACAGCGGCGTCATTGCGCTCAACTCGACCGGTGACGGAACCCTGCTGCAGGTTATCCAGCATGGCGTCACCCTTGAGGGCGGTGGGCAGGTCGTCCTCTCCGACAGCGCCGCCAACATCATCTCCGGCACCGGTCCGGACGTCACCTTGATCAATGTCGACAACACGATCTCGGGCGCCGGCCAGCTGGGCGATGGCATGCTCGGCCTCGACAACAGGGGCACCATCATCGCCTCTGGCACCAATGCGCTGGTCATCGATACCGGCGGCAGCGTCGTCGTCAACTCAGGCACGCTGGAAGCGACCGGGTCGGGCGGCCTAGTCGTCGCCGGCGGGGTGGCGAATTCCGGCATGCTCGAGGCAAATGGCGGCAATATCGTCATTCACGGTGAAGTCACCGGCGACGGTGATGCCACGATCGGCAACCTGTCGAAGCTGGAATTCGGCGCAGCCTCGTCAACGGATGTCACCTTTGCGCAGAATGCAGCCGGCACGCTGGAGCTCGACGACTCCTTCGACTACAGCGGACGGATCAGCGGCATCACCAACGACGACAAGCTGGACCTCAACGACATCCTGTTCGGTGCCGGAACGACGGTTGCCTATCAGCCGAGCCAGGATGGCAGCGGCGGCACATTGACTGTCTCGGATGGAGCGCACAATGGCACGCTACACTTGCTGGGTTCCTACGATGCCAATGGCTTCAAGCTCGCCGATGACGGCCAGGGGCACACGGTCGTCACCTACAATCCGGCGGAGTTCACGCTGACCGGCGTCAGCAGCGGAACGAGCGAGTTCGCCGTGTGACGGAAAGAGGGTGAGCCCGCAACCACACGCGGCTCACCCCGTTTCTGCGCCGGCCGAGCGTTTAGCTTACGAATTAAGGTTTACAACAGGTTTACGAGCGGACCGCGTGGCCGGTTGAGGAATCGGGAGTAGTATCGCTTCCGGGCACGCATTTTGGACAGGGGGCGGTTCTCCGCTGGGTATTTTGGGTCTCGACAACAAATCCAGGATCGTCAGGCAAGCGCTTCTCGCTTGCCGCCGCTATTTCCTCTTTGCGGCGGTGTTCAGCCTGGCGATCAATCTGCTCTACCTCGCATCGCCGCTCTACATGCTGCAGATCTACGACCGCGTGGTCACCAGCGGCAGCGAGACGACGCTGGTGATGCTGACCCTGGTGCTGCTTGCGGCCTTCCTGGCGCTGGCCGGACTCGACCTCGTGCGCGCGGCGATCCTGACGCGCGCCAGCGCGCGGCTCGACCGGTTGCTTTCCGCCAAGATCCTGGCGGCTTCCGTCGAGACCCCGTCGCAGGGTGCCTCGCAAAGCCAGCCGATCCGCGATTTCGACACCTTCCGGCAGGTGATCACCGGCAGCGGCATCCATGCGCTGTTCGACCTGCCCTGGTCGCCGATCTATATCGGCATCATCTTCCTTCTGCACCCCTGGCTCGGCTTCTTCGCGCTCGGCTCCTCGCTGCTGTTGATCGCCATGGCGGTGCTCAACGAATACGTGGTCCGGGCGCCGCTGAAGCAGGCCAACGATCTTGCCACGGCCAACTACAGTTTCACCGAGATGAGTCTGAGGAACGCGGAAGTCGTCCGCGCCATGGGCATGATCGACGGGCTCGTGCGCCGTTGGGGGCGCGATCGCGGCCTGGCGCTCCGGCGGCAAGGGCAGGCCAGCGACCGCGCTGCGCTGATGTCGGGTTTGATCCGCTTCCTGCGCCTCACCATGCAGTCGCTGATCCTCGGCTTCGGCGCCTATCTGGTCATCGAGCGGCAGATCACCGGCGGCGCGATGTTTGCGGCCAGCCTGTTGCTAGGCAGGGGGCTGCAGCCGGTCGAGCAGATCGTCGGCCTCTGGCGCAGCCTGATCCTGGCACGGGCGGCGCTTGCCAGGGTCGAGAAGCTGCTGGACGGCAGCGCGCAGGGCGAACGCTCGTTCAACCTGCCGCAGCCCACCGGCAAGATCGCCGTCGAACAATTGAGCTTCGCCATTCCCAACCTGAAGGTGCTGCTGCGCGATGTCTCCTTCCGGCTCGAGGCGGGCGAGGCACTCGGCATCGTCGGCCCCTCCGGCGCCGGCAAGTCGACGCTCGCCCGTCACCTCGCCGGCATTATGCAGCCGAGCCGCGGCACGGTCAGGCTGGACGGCGCCGACCTGACGCAATGGGGCAGGGAGGCGCTCGGCGACCATATCGGCTACCTGCCGCAGGATATCGAGTTGTTCGCCGACACGGTTGCCGCCAACATCAGCCGCTTCAAGACCGATGTCGACCGTGAGGTGATCGAGGCCGCCCAGCTCGCCGGCGTACACGAGATGATCATCCGCCTGCCGCAAGGCTACGAGACGCAGATCGGCGAGGGCGGAGCGGTGCTGTCCGGCGGCTACCGCCAGCGCATCGCGCTTGCCCGTGCGGTGTTCGGCACCCCGAACCTGATCGTGCTCGACGAGCCGAGCTCCAACCTCGACGCCGATGGCGACCGCGCGCTGGCCGAATGCGCGCTCGAGCTGAAGCGTCGCGGCAGCACGGTGATCATCGTCTCGCACCGGCCCTCCACGCTCGCCAATGTCGACAAGATCCTGCTGCTGCGGGACGGTGCCGTCGAAGCCTTCGGCATGAAGAACGAGATCGTCGCGCTGCTCAACCAGCGCGCGGCGCCGATAACGGTGGCCACCCAATGACCGACATCGCCGCCAGCTATCGCAGCCTCTTGGGCGCCGACAACACCGGCACCAACCCGGAATCGATCCGCGCACCGCTCTGGATCGGCCTGCTCATCATTGCCGCCTTCTTCGGCGTGTTCGGCGGCTGGGCGGCGGTCGCGCCGCTCAACGGCGCGGTGCTTGCCGACGCCGTGGTGAAGGTCGAGGGCAACCGCAAGAGCGTCCAGCATTTCGATGGCGGCACCGTCAAGGAAATCCGGGTCAAGGACGGCGATATCGTCAAGGCGGGCGATGTGCTGATTGCGCTCGACGACACCCGAGCCCGCGCCGAATTCAACCTCTACTCACAGCAATATGCGCTGCTGCGCGCCACCGATGCCCGCATCCGCGCCGAGCTCGACGGCCATGAGGCGGTCGCCTTTCCGAAGGACATCACCGCTGAGCACCAGGCCTATCTGCAGGACGCGATGGCCAACCAGATCACCGACCTCGAAAGCCAGCGCGCCTCGATGGCCGGCGCCAGGCAGATCCTGCAAAAGCGGATCGCCGAGCTCGAAGAGCTGATCGAGGGCAAGCAGGCGCGTGTCGAATCCTTCCGCGCCCAACTCAAGTCTACCGTGGACGAGAAGGCGGGCCTCAAGAAGCTGCTGAAGGCCGGGCTGACGACGAAGCCGCGTATCCTCGAGCTGGACCGCTCCGCCTCCGACCTGCAGGGCCTGATCGACCAGGCGCTGGGCGAGATCGCGGGAAACCGCCAGAGCAAGGCCGAGCTCGAGAGCCAGATCGCGCAGCTCACCAACGAGCGCCGCGCGAAGCTCTCGGCCATGCTGATCGACACGCAGTCCAACCTCGCCGATCTGGTGCCGAAGATGTTTGCGGCGCAGGCCACGGTCGACCGTGCCGAAGTGCGCGCGCCCTATGACGGCCAGGTGATGGACCTCACCGTCTTCTCGACCGGCGCGATCGTCGCTCCCGGCCAGACCATCCTCGACATCGTGCCGGCCAGGAATTCGCTCATCGTTCAGGCGCAGGTCAAGGTCGAGGACATATCCAGCCTGCGCGCCGATATGACCGCCGAAGTCCGCTTCACCTCATACAAGCAGCGCACCACGCCGGTCATCCACGGCCGCGTGACCCATATCTCGGCGGACCGCGTCACCGATGCCAAGACAGGCTTTCCCTATTATGTCGCCGACATCACGGTGGACGCGAAGGAACTCGCCGCGGCGCCGCAGATCCAGCTCTACCCCGGCATGCCGGCATCCGTCATGATCGTGACGGAGGAGCGTACCGCGCTGGACTACATCCTGGGTCCGCTGACGACGTCCCTGCACACCGCGTTCCGCCAGAAGTAGAGAGGCCGGCCGCTGTAGAGAGGACGGGCGACGCCTCTACAGTGTCTATGGTGCCCGCCGGTGGCTAGACGACCTCGGCGCCAAGTCTCGATCAGGCGTATTCCCATTGCGGCAATGGCTTTCGCCGCGATCGCCACGGTTGTGGCCGTTATTGTCATAAGTGCCTTGCCGCATTGAGCATGTCGGAACGATTTGCCGCTCTTGAGATACAGCACATTGATGCGAACCACGCGCTGTTCATGGTTCTGATGGAATGCTGCCAGGTGATCTTTGATGTCTGCGGGGAACCGGGGCTCCCGCTGTGATCATCGCGCTAAAGAGTCCGGGAGGGCCAAGAAGCCCAACAAGGAGATCGCCGAATGCGCATATCGACTCGCGCTGCGTCTGATGCAGCTGCGCTGAACCGCGTGGTGACCCAGCTTATGTTGGCCGAGCAGGTAGGGAAGCAAAGCTGCGGGGATAATACCAAGCGGAACTTTGAAAAGGTGCAGATTGCACATCGGTGAATGATCTCTTCTCGAGCGTCGCCGTCGAAGGCTAAGCCCGAGCTCTCCTCCGCCACTTCGCTCGCCAAGCAAGGAGCGTGCGGGAAGCTCTACCAGGCTGGCGGCTGGGCAGGGCTGCCGTTTGAAACCATGCGGCTCGGCGCAGCCATGTGGGATTGCCGCAGTGTCGTTTAATCGATTGTATCGGCCGCAAGGCCTCAACCACTCCTTGCGTAGGCCCCTCTACCATCGTATCGCTCACAGCTTGGATCGGAAGTCTCGTTCGCCAATTTTTGGTTGTGGCGTCGCCTGGCCGCCGCAGTTGCAAGCACCGCGCTTTTGGGAGGAGAGCTGCTATCATGCGTATGCCAGAAGCGGAAAAGATGTATTCATTCCTGAAGTACTTATATACTCGAAATAAGATGGAAATATTTTTCCGTTGTGATTAGTTAAATTGAAAATAGATTCCTTGATGTCTTTTTTGGATCCGCCTAGATGCTGCTGAATTGTCGCGCTGAAACGTCCATGCGCGACCATATCTAGATTATGGCGAGAAAGCCTATGAAAACTCTCAGGCTCACCTGGGAGTGCGGTAGCTATGGTCTTAAGCGTATGGAACCGAACTGCGGCACCGCTGTAGGCCAGCTGAGCCAACCCGCCCCGAATACTGCAAGATTGCTGCCCTAGGTTATCATTTGTCTTTTGAGGTCAACAGACAAATGTGCACCCCCGACGTTGCTACTAGGACCGTGTGGTGATGAGCGCTCTTGCGTCAGGCCAAATGCGGTCAGACCGGGCTGAATGACGCGATCGACAAGCGGCGTTCGCTTGTCCGGCCAAGACCTACATCAGAGCAAGGCAATCCATTTTTTCCGAAGGGGAGTGCGGTGGCGCGCGCTGATCAAAACACCAATGTCTCGTCTATCGATCCGATGTTGCTCTCTGAGTTGGTGGGAGCCGTCTACGACTGCACAATAGAACCTTGCGGTTGGCTCCGCACGATGGCCATGATCGGAAAGGCGACGCGATGCTGTTCAGGCATGATGATCATAAGCGGTGTCGATCCGCCGACAGTTCGCCTGCTTGAGGCATGGAACATAGAGCCGGGGATTCTCAGCGAGTTCGGCTCCGAGATTGCGGGCTCTAGGGTTGGCCTGCCGGATTTCTGGACGCGTGATCTGGACCCGCCGTTTTCACTCACCCAAGAGCCTCCGCACGTCGTTGGCAGCACCCGTTGGATTCAGGAGAAATTGCCGTCGCGCGGATATATAGATTCAATCCACTTGATCCTTATGCGCCAAATTGATCGCTTCACCGTTTTCTCTCTCTACCGACATGAGAGCGAGGGAATGATAACGGATCGGGATCGGCATATCCTTCATGTGCTCGCGCCGCATCTACGCCGGGCCATTACGATCAGTGAATTGATCGACATGAAAAATCTGGAAAACGCTGCGTTTGGTGAGACCTTGGACAATGTCGCCGCAGGGGTTGTCATTGTCGGGCCGACAGGACGCATCCTGCACACCAACGAGCCGGCCCGAGCCATGCTGGCGTCCCGCTTACCGATCATTTCGCAGGGGGGTAAAATCGGCGCTCGACATCCGGACGCAACCACCAAGTTGCTCCATGCGATCGAACTAGCCCACGGTGATGAAACAGGTATCGGCCGCAAGGGAACAGGCGTGCCACTCGTCCACGGCGGCAGTACGGTGGCGACAGCACATGTGCTGCCACTTGCGAGAAACACGCGCACCCGGCTCGTCGCCGAGGCCACGGCCGCCGTCTTCGTCGTTGCCGCCGACACACCATCGCGAGTCGATATGGGAACCGTTGCGCGGATGTTCGGATTGACCCCTGCCGAAACGCGCATGCTTGCACGTCTTTCCTCGGGTGAGAGCCTGACCAATGCTGCACGCAGCCTCGGCATTGGCATCACCACTGCAAAAACGCATCGCACGCGCATTTTCGCGAAGATGGGCGTTGCGCGTCATGCCGAGCTTATGGCTTTGGTACAGCGCCTCGTCCCCCCGAGCCTATAGCAAGGCTCCGAACCGGGCGACAGGGTCGGCGTCGGCCGGGTCGAGGGTAGCGGTGCCCTGGAAATTCACCGGAAACCGGCCGAGGCAGCCTAAGGGGCGAAGTACCGGGAAAGGCGCCATGATGGCATTGCTCCGCGACGAGCACCGACCCGAACGGAATTCTCATACCGCCTAGCAATCGTCGTATTTTGCGATCTGCTAATATACGCGGCCTGCCGCAGGCTCGCGAGTTGTTCTCTAATTCGAAGCATCACGCAAGTATTTCTCACCGTCTCAACCTTTAGGATGACGACGGCAGCGTTGACCTTGCCTACGAGACCGACGTTTGCCGCCGGGGGGTGGCATTGGAGGGCCCGCGGCCTGTCGCAGGGCTCCATATGCGGGAGGCACGATGGGATGACGATGCGCTTCAGAATTTTCGGACGTCCGAAACGTGGCGATGTCTGAGCGGCAGTCGGGACCATCAACGGACAATGAAAGATCTGTTCGACCTCGCGCTTCCGGCAAAGTGGTTTGTAGTCGCCACAAAGGCACGGAAAGAAGCGGTTGCCGCGCTCAACTTGGATAACCAGGGATTTCGCGTGTTCCTGCCGAGGATGCGGCGAACTGTATCTCACGCTCGCAAGATATCCACTCGTGCGATCCCGTTGTTTCCAGGTTACCTGTTTGTGAAGGCGTCCGAGGGGGCGCGATGGAGGTCCGTTAACGGAACATTCGGTGCGGTCAAGATCCTCACGAACGGCGAGACGCCCGCGACCGTTGAGCGAGGATTTATCGATGCACTGAAGGCAAGGGCTGGAGCGGATGACATTATCGATTTCGGCGTCGGTCTCCAGCCCGGAGACCGCGTGGAATTGATCGGCGGGCCGTTTGCCAGGCAGATAGGCGCCCTTGCTACCCTCGACGAAAAGGGCCGGGTGACCGTGCTTCTGGAACTTCTGGGCGGATGTGTGCCTGTGAGCACGACGGCTCAAAACTTGTTGCCGGCGTAGGCAGCAAAAAGGGAAGGGGGCGCGCTTCTTTGCGCATCCTTGGGTCAAGTTTCTTATCGCCGGGCGTCTCATCGCACCCGGAGTGCGGTAGCGTGGGACGCTGGAAGGTGGGCTGGAGCCGGCGAAAATTTCCAGGGGCACCCAACGGTTAGAGCGCGATGCTGGCAATCATCGCAAGTGTAGCCGCGGCCGTTGGGTTCGCCGTACTCGTTGCCCTTTCTGACGGCTGAGTCTTACCAGCTGCTCATATGGAACCGGATCATTGCCCGCTAGGTCTCCTGGAGCTCGCGCACCGCTTCTGCACGCAGCCCGCTCATAGATTGGGCGCGAGTACATCGGTGCGCCACCGGCGGGGTGGCTTTGCCGCTGGTACGGCAATTTCAAAACGCGGCGCAAGGCGTTTCCCATGCGGGACGATGCTTGATGAGCCAAATGGACATGACGGATCTGTATTGTCACAGCGTGGAAGAACCTGGTCAGAAAAACACAGCATCCGCATTTTCTGCGGCTGGATTGCAGTCGCTTTCAGGCTGGCGGTTCTACCTTATTTCGTTGGCATTTGCCTGAACCCCTCATCTGCCGGCTTGAGCCTTAAACACGGACAACTTTGATGTGGGCGCCTGCATTGGCAGTTCAAGGGAGCGCTTGTTGAAGGGGATTATCCTTGCGGGCGGCAGCGGAACACGTCTCTATCCGCTTACATTGGCGGCTTCTAAGCAAATTCTGCCGATCTATGATAAGCCGATGATCTATTACCCGCTGAGCGTGCTGATGCTCACGGGAATCCGCCAGATCCTGGTCATTTCAACTCCGCGCGACTTGCCGGTCTTTCAAGCTTTGCTGGGTGACGGTTCCGAATTCGGTGTGGAGCTTTCCTACGCCGAGCAGCCGCAACCCAACGGCCTCGCCGAGGCTTTCATCATCGGCCGCGAGTTCATCGGCCAGGACAACGTGTCGATGATTCTCGGCGACAACATCTATTTCGGCGAAGGCCTGTCGCATCTGTGCCGCGGCGCGGCGACGCGTGAACGCGGCGCCTCGGTCTTCGCCTACCATGTCGAGGATCCGGAGCGCTACGGCGTGGTCTCGTTCGACAAAGCCACCGGCAAGGCGCTGACGATCGAAGAGAAGCCTCAGAAACCGAAGTCCAACTGGGCCGTCACGGGTCTCTACTTCTATGACAACGATGTCGTCGACATTGCCTCGACCATCCGCCCCTCGGCGCGCGGCGAGCTCGAGATCACGGCGGTCAACAATGTCTATCTGGAGCGCGGCGAGCTGCAGGTGCACCAGCTCGGCCGCGGCTATGCCTGGCTCGACACCGGCACGCATGACAGCCTGCATGAGGCGGCCTCGTTCGTGCGCACCATCGAGCATCGCCAAGGCATCAAGGTCGCCTGCCCGGAGGAGATCGCCTTCGAGCAGGGGTGGCTCGACGCCGACAAGGTTCTGGAACGCGCCGCGCGCCTGGGCAAGAATGAATATGCCGCCTATCTGCGCAAGCGGGTCGCCGATCTGACGGAGGAACGAGTTGCTTGAGGTCAGGCCGCTCGGCCTCGAAGGCGTGCTGGAGATCGTGCCGAAGCGGCACGGCGACGCGCGCGGTTTTTTCAGCGAGACCTGGAATGCCGCGCGTTTCGCCGAGGCCGGCATCGATCTCGCCTTCGTGCAGGACAACCATTCCTATTCCGCCGCCGCCGGCGTGCTGCGCGGCCTGCACTACCAGCTTGCGCCGCGCGCCCAGGACAAGCTGCTGCGCGTCATAAGGGGCAGCGTGCTCGATGTCGCGGTCGACATCCGCCGCTCCTCGCCGACCTTCGGCAAATGGGTGGCGCTGGAGATATCGGCCGGGAAGGGCAACCAGATCCTGGTTCCGAAAGGCTTTGCGCACGGCTTCGTCACGCTCGTGCCGGACACTGAGGTGCTGTACAAGGTGACCGACACCTATTCGCCCGAGCATGACTGGTCGATCCGCTTCGACGATCCCGCGATCGGCATCGAATGGCCCACTGTTCCAGGTGGGTTCCAGCTTTCGGACAAGGACCGAAAGGCGCCGTTGCTTGGCCAAGCCGCGGTGTTTGCGTGAGGAAGGACGGCGGCATGAACTTTCTGGTGACGGGCGGTGCCGGCTTCATCGGCTCGGCCGTATGCCGGCATCTGTGCGCCAACCCGGCCTACCGCGTCACCAATCTCGACAAGCTGACCTACGCCGGCAACCTCGCTTCGCTCAGGCCGATCGAGAACGCGCACAACTACCGCTTCGAGCAGGCCGACATCTGCGACGAGCGCGCGGTGCTGGAGATCTTGCGCCGCGACGACATCGACATCGTCATGAACCTCGCCGCCGAGAGCCATGTCGACCGCTCGATCGACGGTCCCGGCGCCTTCATCGAGACCAATATCGTCGGCACCTATCGCATCCTGAACGCCGCGCTCGACTACTGGCGCGGGCTGCCCGGGGAGCGCAAGTCCGGCTTCCGTTTCCATCATGTCTCGACCGACGAGGTGTTCGGCGATCTGCCTTTCGACGGCGGCATGTTCGTCGAGGAGACGCCCTATGCGCCGTCCTCGCCCTATTCGGCTTCGAAGGCGGCGTCGGACCATCTGGTGCGGGCCTGGCACGAGACCTACGGCCTGCCGGTGGTGCTTTCCAATTGCTCGAACAATTACGGCCCCTACCATTTCCCCGAAAAACTGATCCCGCTGGTCATCCTCAACGCGCTCGACGAGAAGCCGCTGCCGGTCTACGGCGCCGGCGCCAATGTGCGCGACTGGCTGTTCGTCGAAGATCACGCGCGCGCGCTGGAACTGGTCGCCACCAAGGGGCGGCCGGGTGAGAGCTACAATGTCGGCGGCAATTCCGAACGCACCAATCTCGGCGTCGTCGAGGCAATTTGCGATCTGCTCGACCTGAGGCGGCCGCGCGCCGGCGGCAAAAGCCACCGCGACCTGATCACCTTCGTCACCGACCGCCCTGGCCATGATCGCCGCTACGCCATCGACGCCTCCAAGATCGCGCGCGACCTCGGCTGGGCGCCGCAGGAGAATTTCGACAGCGGCCTGGCAAGGACGGTCGACTGGTATCTCGACAACAAATGGTGGTGGGGCCGATCCGGGAGCAGCGCTACAATGGCGAGCGGATGGGCCAAGGCCCGATCGAAACCAGCCTGATGGGAAACGGCCCAATAGGAAGCCGGAAGATCGAAAACACCAACGTCGAGAGCAGGGAGGGGGCCCTGTGAGGCTTGCCGTCACCGGACGCGAGGGCCAGGTTGCCTTGAGCCTTATCGAGGCGGCACGGGGCCGCGAGGATGTCGAAGTCGTCGCTGTCGGCCGGCCGGCGCTCGACCTGGCGCGCCCCGAGACGGTGTTTCCGGCGCTGGCAGCGGCAAGGCCCGACATCGTGGTTTCGGCCGCGGCCTATACGAATGTCGACCAGGCCGAGGACGAGAAGGAATTGGCCTTCACGGTCAACGCCACCGGCGCCGGCAAGGTGGCCGAGGCGGCGGCAGGGCTCGGCGTTCCCGTCATCCATTTGTCGACCGACTATGTCTTCGACGGCGCCAAGGACGGGGCCTATGTCGTGACCGACGCGACCGCCCCGCTCGGCGTCTACGGCGCCTCCAAGCTCGCCGGCGAAAAGGCCGTGGCGGCCGCCAACCCGCGCCACCTCATCCTGCGCACCGCCTGGGTCTACAGCCCGTTCGGCAAGAACTTCGTCAAGACGATGCTGAGGCTGGCTAGCGACCGCGACGAGATTTCGGTCGTCGCCGACCAATGGGGCAATCCGACATCGGCGCTCGACATCGCCGACGCCATCCTGCACGCGGCTGCGACGTTCGATCGCGACAAGGCTTTCGATGCCTTCGGCGTCTACCATTTGGTGGGAACCGGCGAGACCAATTGGAGCGGCTTTGCCCGTCACATCATGGAGGCAAGCCAGGCGCTTGGAGGTCCCCATGCGAGCGTGCGCGATATCGCGACGACGGATTACCCGACTAAGGCAAAGCGTCCTCCCAACTCGCGGCTGTCGAGCGTGAAATTCAAGGACGTATTGCAGTGGCGGGCGCCCCCGTGGCGGGCATCGGTGGAAGCGGTGGCGAGCCGGCTGGTCGGAGTCGCGACGAAACCGACAATGAGCGCATGAGCGAGCATTCGTTATCCGAACGATTGCATTCCCGCGAATGGCCAAGTGGGCGGCTCAAACACGCGGATTTTCTGACGTGAATCTTCCAGATTCTGTGCTGTTAATTCTGGGCATGCACCGTAGCGGTACGTCCTTCTTAAGCGAGTGCTGCGGGCTGCTGGGCTATGACATTCCCCAAGATACGGGAGGGCCCGCCGAAGACAACCCGCGCGGACATTTCGAGCCCCAAGCGGTTGTCAGGCTGAACGATACTCTTCTGGAGGAGGGCGGGGCCGGCTGGGACAGGATCGCCCCGCCGGTCCTGCCTGAACCCGATACAGAAACTTTCGCGCGGCTGGACGAGGCTGTCCGGGAAAGCTTTGGAACTGCTAGGCGAGTGGTTCTCAAGGATCCCAGACTGTCCCTGACCCTGCCATTGTGGCGAGCTTGGACGGCGGCGCGCGATATTCGCTCTGCCGTGCTGATTGCGCTACGCGATCCGCGTGAGGTCGCCCATTCTCTAGCTCGCCGAAACGGTATGATGCCCGATTTCGCCATGCTGTCCTGGGTGGCGCATACGCTGGGAGCCATCGACGGCTCTCACGGGCTATCGCGGGCCATAGTCGTCTTTCCCGATTGGATGCGGGATCCCGGCACGACCCTGCGGTGTATTGCGGCGCTGGATGGGCAGATTGTCGTCGAAAACGTGCAGCAGCACATCGCCGGGATCTTCATCGGCGATGCGGTGCACGGCCGGGGCGATACAAAGGCTCGCGACACTCTGATCGAGGAGCTGGCGCTTGAGCTGTTCATCCTGTTGCGGGACGCGGCCCGGCGCGATGAGATACCCGACGAAGCGTTGCTGGGCCCTTTCCGTCGTCGCTTCGCCGCCCTTTCTGCCGCGGCTCGCGGAGTGGAGGAAAGCCACGCCGCCCGCCATTTGGCCACCCGGGCGACGATCGCGGAACTGACTAAGCGCTACGAGCAGATTGCCGCCGACGCAGCCCAGCGGATTTCGGCCACCGAGGCGCAGCGTGACGAGATCGTCGCCGACGCGGCCCAGCGAATTGCCGCCGCCGAGGCGCAGCGTGACGAGATCGCCGCGGACGCAGCCCAGCGAATTGCCGCTACCGAGGCGCAGCGTGACGAGATCGCCGCGGACGCAGCCCAGCGGATTTCCGCTACCGAGGCGCAGCGTGACGAGATCGCCGCCGACGCAGCCCAGCGGATTTCCGCTACCGAGGCGCAGCGCGACGAGATCGCCGCCGACGCAGCCCAGCGGATTGCCGCTACCGAGGCGCAGCGCGACGAGATGGCCGCCGATGCGGCCCAGCGGATTGCCGCCACCGAGGCGCAGCGTAACGAGGTCGCCGCGGACGCAGCCCAGCGGATTTCCGCCGCCGAAGCGCGGTGTGACGAGATGGCCGCTGACGCAGCCCGGCGCATTGCCGCTACCGAGGCGAAGCGTGACGAGATCGCCGCGGATGCAGCGCAGCGGATTTCCGTCGCCGAAGCGCAGCGTGACGAGATGGCCGCCGACGCGGCCCAGCGAATTGCCGCCGCCGAAGCGCGGCGTGTCGAGATCGCGCAGGAGGCGGCCGCCCGGCAGGAAGAGTTTGCCGAAGTCAGTTTTGTCGCCAATCAGCGACTTCAGGAGATCAGTACGTTGAAGAACGAACTGGCCCATATGCGCGCGCATATTGAGTTGACCGATCGCACCTATTCCGAAAGAAAGCTCGTGACCATACTGAAGCCGATTTACTGGCGGTTATATCGCCGGGGCGGGCGCATATTGCGTGCTATTCTGCCCGCCCCGGCACTGGAACGCCTCAAGCGCCGTTTGCCTGTTCCCGGTGGCATCCCCCGGGCCTTGGCTTTCGCTCCCCTGCCGTCTGCAACCATTGCGTCCGATGGCTATGCCGCAATCCCGGCGCGCCGGGGCGAGAAGCCAGATATTTTTGTACTGTCGATCATCAGCTGGGACTTCCGCGTCCAACGACCGCAGCATCTGGCCATCCAAATGGCGGCTGAAGGGCACCGCGTCTTCTACATCGACATGGAACGCGAAATGGGGGCGGGCTCGGCGCGGGAAGTCGCGCCCAACCTGCATGTGATCCGCTTGCCGGCGCAGGGCATGCGCAGCTTGGCCGCCTATACTGGCATTCCATCGCCCTCACAGGTCAGCGCATGGGTCCGGCATTTCCACGCTCTCGCCGATGCGGTCAGCGCTTCGCCGGTCGCGCATGTGGTGATCGAGCACCCCTATTGGTGGCATCTCGCGCGCCACCTGTCGCCTGAATATCAGATCACCTTCGACTGCATGGACGATATAAGCGGCTTCTCAAACACCGAAAGCCATGTGCTCGAAACCGAGATGGACATGATCGGCAAGGCCGACAAAATGGCAGTCAGCTCGCAATATCTCTATGACAAGTTCGGCGCGATCCGCGATGTCGTCATGGTCCGCAACGGCGCCGACGTCGGCCATTTTGTCGACTGTCCTGAAGATATCGCCGCCCCCGCATGGCTTGGGGAAAGGAAGGCGAAGGGGACGATCCGCGTCGGATATGTCGGCGCGATCGCTGAATGGTTCGACACTGATCTGATCGAGCAGGTGGCCTGCGAGAATCCGGATTTCGAGATCCACCTTTGCGGCGCCGTCACCGCCGAACAGCCAATGCGCCTGGCCAGCATAGCCAATGTCACAATGCATGGAGAAATTCCTTACAGAGACGTGCCAGCGTTCCATAAGCAAATGGACGTGCTGATCATCCCGTTCCAACTCCTGCCGATCATCAAGGCCTGCGACCCCGTCAAGTTCTACGAGTATTCGGCGGTGATGCGGCCCACGGTTTCGACCTCGCTGCCCGAACTGCACCGGGCAGGCGATCTGGTGTTCCGCTCAGACGATCCGGCAGGCTTCGCTACCCAGATCAGACGAGCGGCGCCTCTGGCGCGGGACACCGCGTTTGGCCATCGCCTACGGCAGTATGCGCTCGACAACGCCTGGTCCTTCCGTGCCCACGACATGTTGAAGGAGATGCAGCGTGAGCCGAAGCTTTCGGTCATCGTGCTGCACTACGGCACCGATACCGACATGACGCTTGCCGCACTGCATGCAATGCTCGGCCGCGGCCAAGTCTATCCTAACCTTGAGGTGGTGCTGGTCGACAACGGCTCGTCTGCCGAGGTTTTGGGCGTGCTGCGCGCCTATACGGCGGCCGATCCGCGCATAGTTCTGATCGAAAACGGTGAGAATCTGGGCTTTGCCAAGGGCAATAACAGGGGCATCGAGGCCGCGACCGGTGAGTTCATTCTTCTGTTGAACAACGACACTTTCATCGCACCGGGCGCCATGCTGGCGATGGTTCGGCACCTGCAGCGCAACCCCGAGATAGGCATCGTCGGTCCGATGACCAACAACATCGGCAACGAGGCGCGAGTGGAAATCGGCTATGCCGACATGGAGGCCATGGTCCGAGCCGCTCGGGACCTTGCCACCGGCTATCGCGGGCAATGGACCCCGGTCGCGGTCTGCGCCTATTTCTGTGCCATGTTCCGCCGTGCTGATCTGGACCGGCTGGGTCTGCTGCCGGAAATCTACGGTCGTGGCATGTTCGAAGACGACGACCATTGTGCGACCTTCCGCGCCTCCGGGTTGCAAATGGCGATCGCCGAGGATGCGTTCTGCCACCACCATCTGTCCGCGACCTTCGACAAGCTCCCCACGGACGAGAAACAGACGCTGTTCGCAAACAACAGGGCTATCTTCGAGGAGCGCTGGGGCCGCTGGGTTCCCCATGTTTATCGGGATAACCGCCCGCCCGCGACACTGTCGAAAGCATGAGACGCCGCGGACCGTCTTGTCGCACATCCAAAAGAATTCCAGCGCGTCGTTAGAGCTTGCGCTGGTGCACCGCGACGCGAATTGATCGAACGAGCTCCCTGCATATGAAACGCAAAATCCTCTGCACTATCGGGACTCGCCCCGAAGCCATCAAGATGGCCCCGGTCATTCACGCCCTTCAGGCCGATGCGGATTTCGATTGCCGCGTGCTAGCGACGGGCCAGCACCGGCAGATGTTGGATCAGGTCCTGTCGGTGTTTGGCATCACGCCCGACGTCGATTTGGACATCATGCAGCCAGGCCAAACATTGACAGGGCTCACAGGCCGCCTCCTGCTTCGGCTCGAAGAAGTGATTGCCACCGAGAAGCCCGATGCTATCCTCGCGCAGGGCGACACGACGACGGTGCTGGCGATCGCGCTGGCCGCATTCTACGGGCGCATTCCCTTCGGCCACGTTGAGGCCGGCCTGCGCACCGGCAACATCGCCAACCCATTTCCCGAAGAAATGAACCGCGTGGTCGCAAGCCATCTTACGCGGTGGCATTTCGCACCAACCCAACTAGCAGCGAACCGGCTGCTAGCTGAAGGCTATGACGGGGACAGCGTACACGTCACGGGGAATACGGTGATCGATGCGCTTTATAACGTCGCGGATCGGAACCTTGGAACTGGACTCAATCTCGACCCCGGACGCCGGCTTCTGCTAGTCACGCTGCACCGGCGCGAGAATTTCGGGGAGCCGTTGGAACGGATATGCGAAGCGCTCGAACAGTTGATGGTCAACAATCCGGACCTGCAGATGGTTCTGCCGGTGCACCACAATCCGAACGTGCGTCAAGTGGTGCACGGGCGTTTTCGGGACAACGAACGGGTGGTACTGTGCGAACCACTGGATTACGCAGCCTTTGTGGGGGCGATGAACCGCGCGACATTGATCATGTCGGATTCGGGCGGCGTACAGGAAGAGGCGCCGGCGCTCGGTAAGCCCGTTCTAGTGTTGCGCGAGACCACTGAACGCCCCGAGGCGGTCACCGCCGGGGTGACCCGATTGGTCGGGACGCAGACTGAGGCGATCCGATCGGCCGCGCAGGAGCTGCTGGACGATCCGCAAGCTTATGCCGCGATGGCGCGCCGCGAATCCCCCTATGGCGACGGCAAGGCAGCAAGCCGCATTCTCGCTGTCCTGCGACGAGACCTGCTCTCTAAAATCTCTGGAGATACGCTCGAAGAGCTGTTGTTCCCCAAAAGCGCGTCTTCGACCAACTTAGTCTGTATGTCGAGCGGCGCCTGCGTAAGTTCTGTGCCGCCGACGATATGAATCCGCGCCGGCAGTGAACAACATGCAAACGATACCCCTCCTCCTCTCCCTAACTCGTCGTGAAATCACGGGTCGTTATCGTGGTTCGGCTTTCGGCTTGCTATGGTCGCTGCTTACTCCCCTTTTTATGCTCGGAATCTACACATTCGTGTTCGGGTTTGTGATGAAGTCGCGATGGAGTCTGCCGAACCCGACGAATGCGGAGAATTCTACAGCTGAATTCGCCGTTATGCTTTTTTCGGGCCTCATCGTGTTCCAAGTGTTCTCGGAAGTGCTGTCGGCTGCCCCCGGCTTAGTTTTGAACAATCGCAATTATGTGAAGAAGATCGTCTTCCCAATTCAGATCCTGCCCGCCGTTTCCGTCGCGGCGGCACTCTTTCACGCCTTCGTCAGCATGCTGGTGCTTCTCTGCTTCGTGTGGTTCGTCTTCAGCGGCATACACTTAACCGTCATTCTCGCGCCACTGGTGATCGCACCGCTTGCAATCCTGGTCCTCGGCCTCGCATGGATATTGGCGGCGGTCGGAGTCTACTTTCGCGATATCGGATTGATCATACCCCCAGTGCTCACAGCAGTCATGTTCCTGTCGCCTGTCCTATTTCCGCGTACGGCGCTGCCAGTCGGGTTGCAGTTCTATCTCTCCGTGAACCCGCTTGCCGTACCAGTTGAGAGCTTACGCAACGTTGTGATCTTTGGTGTGCAGCCCGACTGGGTATCGCTAGGCTATTATTTGGTCGTGTCGATTGCGGTCGCGTTTCTCGGCTATCAATTTTTCCAGAAAACCCGCAGGGGTTTTGCCGATGTTCTCTAACAAGTCTGGGCACGGCGTCGATGTCGCCATTCGCGTACGCGACGTCTCCAAGCACTATGTCATGTTCGAGCGGCCAGAGGATCGTTTCAAGCAGATGGTGGTGCCGCGTCTTGAGCGTATGATCGGCCGCCGTCCTCGGCGCTATTTTCGCGACTTCGCCGCTCTGTCAGGCGTCTCGTTCGAGATCCGACGAGGCGAAACGGTCGGTATTATCGGCCGCAACGGTTCGGGCAAGTCGACACTGCTACAAATTATATGCGGCACACTGCAGCCAAGCGCGGGCTCGGTCGAGGTCGAGGGGCGCATCGCCGCACTGCTTGAGCTCGGCGCTGGCTTCAATCCTGAATTCACCGGCCGCGAAAACGTCTTCCTCAACGCCTCAATCCTTGGCATTCCGCGCAGGGAGATGGAGTGGCGCTTCGACGATATTGCTCGCTTTGCCGACGTCGGACCTTTCATCGACCAACCGGTGAAGACCTACTCGTCGGGCATGTATGTGCGGCTCGCTTTCGCCACCGCCATCAACGTGGACCCGGACATCCTGGTGGTGGATGAGGCGCTTGCAGTAGGGGATGAGGCTTTCCAGAGAAAGTGCTTCGCAAGAATTGAGCAGATTAAGGATCGAGGTGGTACAGTCCTGTTCGTCAGCCACGCTGCTCAGACGATTGTGCAATTGTGTACACGAGCGATGCTTATCGACAATGGTGAGTTAATTCTGCAAGGGGGCCCCAAAAGAGTGGTTGGTCAGTATCATCGGCTGGTAAACCTAAACGGTGAAGAGGGGATGAGCGTCCGTAAGCAAATTGTCGAAATGGGTGAGGCGACAATAGAGAGTCGTGAGGGGTCGCATTCAAGTGACGCGCTTGGCCAAGAGGCGTCGCAGCCCCAACGTATTGACGAAAGTTGGCACGACCCCTCATTGACCTCACAGTCGAGAGTTGAATACGAGAGTCAGGGTGCCGAAATTAGCCGACTGCGGATCATCGCCTCAGATGGGCGTGAAGTGAATGTACTCGAGCATGGCCAGAAATATACTTACCAATATGACGTGTTGTTTGTGGAAGATGTATATAATTTCGGATTTGGAATGCTGATAAATACGACATCAGGGCTGGGAATTGCCGGCATGGGCAAAGGGACAAGCGGTAGTCCGGCGATTAAGAAGGTAAATAGAGGATCTGTGGTCGAGGTTTCTATTGATTTCGTGGCAAACCTGTTGCCTGGAATTTACTTTCTAAATGCAGGAATAACCGGAGACACGTCTGGTGGAGGCGGATTTGTTCATCGCATTATCGACGGCGTGGCGTTTCGAATAGCGCCGGTTGCAGATCTGGAGGCAACCGGGCTCGTCGATCTTGGCGTTGCTGGCAGATACCGATTGATAGATTGAAGGGAATTGCGATGCACTCGTCCAGTTCTAATGCCGATCCCGCAAAGAGTCTTCCCACCGGATCGCCCGACCACTACACGGCTTTTGTTGGACCTCCCGACCAATACGATTTCATGGGCGCCACCCAGTTCCGCTTATTATGTGCGCTTGGCCTTCGTGAGAATCATGCGCTATTGGATTTCGGGTGCGGTAGCCTTCGGGCCGGGCGTTTGTTTATCCCTTATTTAAAGAAAAATAGATACTTTGGGATTGATCCGAACAAGTGGCTCATCGACGAGGCAGTTAGGAACGAGATAGGAGAGTCAATTGTAAAAATAAAGGAGTGCGCTTTTGACTTCAATGCGAACTTTGACTGCTCCGTGTTCATGACAAAGTTTGACTATATAATTGCGCAGTCAATATTCTCACATTCCGGGAAGAGTGAGGTGAGAAAGACTCTTGCCAGTTTTCGCGAGAATCTAAAAGAGGATGGCCTAATAGCCGCCACCTTTGTTTTGGCGGCCAGTCAAGAGGTGGAACATGCATCAGATGGATGGGTGTACCCAGGCTGCGTTTATTACTCAGAATCCTCGATCGCCGAGTTCGCTGAAGAGTCTCATTTGTATTGTGTCAAAATCCCTTGGTATCACCCCCGACAATCGTGGTTCCTGTTTTCCTGCGACAGCAAAAACCTTCCAGATGCTGAAACTGCAAGTACATATCTTAAAGGCACGATTTTAAAGAATCAGCCTGCTGCCTGACTTTTTGGTCTTCGTTTGCCTGCTTGGTATTGCAGAATACGAATCTCCCCCGCGGGAACGAACTGGCGCGAAGTCCATACCTGAAGGGATCTGCCTGTCTGGCTAGTTTGGTGGCGAGCGTCGGTCGGTCGGCCCAGTTCTGGCAGTCATATCCTTGCGTTTGGAGCTCAGTACAACCCAATGACTGCCTATGTCGAAGCCGTATCGGGACTGCGACCCAGGATGCGGCGCGCCATCATCATGGTTCAGGACCTTGTCATGGTCCTGGTCGCGGTGGCGCTCAGCCTTATCCTGTCGCAGTCGCGGCTTTCCTTCGACGCATTCTCTTCAGGGGGGCTGGGCTGCTGGGCGGTCATCGTGCTCGCCGCCCATCTCCTGTTTCGCTCCAGCGGCCTCTACAGCACCGTGTGGCGCTTCGCCTCCACGCCCGATTTCTTCAACATCCTGAAGGGCTGCGGCAGCCTAACGGTGGTCCTCTACCTGGCGTCGATTGCCTACCGCTCCTTTTTCCAGCCGGTCTCCGGCCTCAACGAGCGCCAGTTCATGGTCTTCTTCCTGGTTTCCTTCACCATCATTTCGGCGCCCAGGCTTTACTATCGCTTCCTGCGCGACGGCGCGTCCTGGCGCATCCTGCGCCGCACTGCCGCCGATGCGTCGATCAAGCAGGCGCTGTTTGTCGGCCGGCTGAGTGAGGCCGACGTGATCGTCCGCTTCACCCGCACGGCTGTGCCGGCCGAATATGCCATCGCCGGCATCATGGCGACTGAAGGTTACGCGCCGCTCGGCACCCAGATCCAGGGCGTTCCGGTGCTCGCGGTCCGCCCGCGCCTGGCCGAGGTGATGGAGGAATATGCCAAAGGCACGGAAAGCCTCGACCTTTTGATCTTCGGCAAGGGGGTCGAGGCCGAGATCGAGGATTATGCCGAACTGGTGCGTATCGCCCGTCACAGCGGCATCGCCGTCGTCCAGTTCTCCGGCTTGTCGGAGCTGGGGCAGGGAGGCAAGCTGGTGCTCGACGCCGTCGAGATGGAAACCATCATGCGCCGTTCGGCCGTCGCCACCGACATCGGGCGCATCGGCGCCTTCGTCGGAGGCAAGCGCGTGCTGGTCACCGGCGGCGCCGGCTCCATCGGCCGAGTCCTGGTCAAGCGCACTCTGGAACTCGGCGCCGAAGCGGTGCTGGTGGCCGACAATTCCGAATTCGGCATTTTCCAGCTCAACCAGTTGATCGCCCAAAGGGACAGCAATCGGTTGACCAGCCGCATCGTCGACGTCACCGACCGGCCGCACATGATGCGCCTCGTCACCGAGTTCAAGCCGGCGATCATCTTCCACGCCGCGGCACTGAAGCATGTGCCGCTACTGGAGGAAAACTGGGAAGCGGCGATTGAGACGAATGTTTTCGGCACGCTCGTCTGCGCCGAGGTCGCGGCCGCATGCGGGGTGCCGCAGTTCCTGTTGATTTCCAGCGACAAGGCCGTCGATCCAACCTCGGTGCTCGGCGTCACCAAGCGCGCGGCCGAGCAGATCGTCTCCTCGTTGCATGAAACCCATGCTGCGCCGTCACCCCTGCCTGTCGCCGTGGCGAACGGCTATGATGCCGGGGGCTTAGGTACCAAGTTCATCGCCGTGCGCTTCGGCAATGTCTTTGGCTCCAACGGCTCGGTGGCGACCATCTTCCAGGCGCAGATCGAGGCCGGTGGTCCAGTCACCATCACAGACCCGGGCATGACGCGCTATTTCATGACGATGGCCGAAGCTGTCGACCTCGTCATCATGTCGGCTGCCGACGCCGAGCCGCGCCAGGGCAGGGACGACTACGCCATCTACATGCTCGACATGGGTGAGCCCGTGCCGATCCTCGAAGTCGCCGAAACCATGATCCGCATGGCCGGCAAAAGCCCGTACACCGACATTGCGATCCGCTTCATCGGCATCAGGCCGGGCGAGAAGTTGCACGAGGCGCTGCATGGCGAGAACGAGGAGGTCGTCAAGCTCGACACCGCCAAAATCTTCGGCCTCAGGACCGACGTCGTGGAATGGCGAAGGATCGAGGCCGCGCTGCCGGCGCTGGTGGCTGCCGTGCGGGAGTGCGACAAGGCGGCGGCTTTGGCCGTGTTAGCTGGACTGCAGCATCAGACTGACGACGACACCGCCGGCATATATGAAGAGACGTTGCCAAAAAGGGCGCTGCAGGCGGGTTAGTCTGACCGGTTCGTCGACGATCGATTATCGAACGCCCTGCAGGTAAGTGATTCGGAAGCCGTGACCGGACGAGATCAGCGTGTGGCCGTTCTCATGGGCACGAAGGATGGCGCGGCATTCATCGTTGAGCAGTTGGAATCCTTGCTCGCGCAATCATGGGCTCACGTCGACCTCTGGGTTTCCGATGACGGCTCGACGGACGCCACGGCCGCGATCCTCGAGGCGTGGCGATCCCGTTGGAACAAGGGTTGCCTTACGGTGGTGGAAGGCCCGCGAAAGGGATTTGCCGCCAATTTCCGCTCGATGATCATCGATCCGCGCATTAGCGCCGACTATTACGCTTTTTGCGACCAGGACGATGTCTGGGAGCCGGACCGGCTGGAGAGCGCCGTTCGCTGGATGGAGGGGCAGGATGTGCAAACGCCGCTCCTGTTCTGCTCGCGTACGGCGACCATCTCGGAGGACGGCGTCTCGGCCGGCTATTCACCGCTGTTCCGCCGACCGCCGTCTTTCCCCAACGCGCTGGTGCAAAGCATCGCCGGCGGCAACACCATGCTGTTCAACCGCGTTGCGCGCGACCTCCTGGCAAAGGCGTCGGCAAGAACCGAATTCGTCAGCCACGACTGGTGGGCCTATCTCATCGTGACTGCCGCGGGCGGCAAGGTTCGCTACGAGCCGCGGCCGCTGGTCAGATACCGGCAGCATGGGGCAAACCTCGTCGGCGCCAATGTCTCGTGGAAGGCGAGG
The DNA here is from genome assembly GCF_040545255.1 of Mesorhizobium shonense. Classification (NCBI taxonomy): domain Bacteria; kingdom Pseudomonadati; phylum Pseudomonadota; class Alphaproteobacteria; order Hyphomicrobiales; family Phyllobacteriaceae; genus Mesorhizobium; species Mesorhizobium shonense. Next base: position 37,416 of record NZ_JBEPLM010000024.1, on the reverse strand, counting down.
CTTTCAAGGCTCCGGCGTCTCTTGAAGGGCCAGTTCGCGACCTGGACAGAGGCTAACCTAGCTGGGCTCGCCGTGAATGGGGACCTCATCTCGCATGACGCGGCGGCTTGCCTCGGCCTGTTCATCAAGGCGCGCGAGGGCAATGTCTTCAGGCACTTCCGCCTACTCGGCAAATGTGGCGTCTACCGGCAGACCTTCATGGGAACGCTCGGGCTCTACCTCGCTTTCCTTTGGCGCCGAATCTGAGCCGTGACGGCAAGCAGGCTTTCGACTTGACTGCTGGCGGTAACGGTCGCCGGGTGAGCGGGCGCTGTCTTTTCCTGCCCACGAGCTGCGCACGATGCATCGCACACCCCATCGTTGCCCCCGAGGCGCAGCCAGTCCGGTCACCACCGTCGGCAAGGTGCTGCGCCGAACCAAGATCGACTAACTGCCGCAGCGCTGAAGCGTGCTTACGGGCGAGAAGAGTCTCTGGCCCCGTCCGTGCGTGCCGACGCAGCCATCTGATCCGGTTCGCCGGCGTCGCGGCAATTCTTGAACGCGGCGCAGTGAACGACATCCGTCCGGCGCGTCGGCGCCGGACGGCGTCGCTCGCCGCGCCAAGTCCCATCCGTGCAGCGCGATGCGATCCGTACCTGTGTCGCAGCCGGCCAGCGATCCGGCGTCCGATGAAGGGCCGTCGCGCCGGTAACCAAAACCTTCACGGTGGCTGGCTGGCAAGCGGCACCACCGCATGCGCGCTTTTTTCCATCACCGATACGGTTCGCCCGCAAGCCAGATAGGTTCCGGAAATCATGAACACCATCAGGACCGAGTCGAGAATGTCGTGGCCGACGATGATCCCGGTCATTCCGCCGATGAGATAGGTAATGACGGTGACGATGAGCATTGTCGCGCCGAACCGTTCCACCGGTTCGCCGCTGAGGCGCAGCACCTTCGCCGCATTCCTGGTCGCGACGACGAAGATCGCTGCCAGCGCGAGCGCGCCCACCGCTCCGGCCTGCACCAATGCGGTCAGGAATCCGCTGTGGTAATGATTGAACCCTGCGGCCATGCCGAACTGGTCGTGGAAGCCCTGTTTCATCAACGTCCGGCTGGCCGAGATGCCGTGACCGAAAATAGGCAGCTCGCGAAATGCGCCGAGACCGATCTCCCACATCGCCACGCGCAGGCCGAGTGCTGTGTTGTAGTCGCCTCTGGCGGTCAGCGCATCCCAGTCGCTGAACAGGAAATCGGCTCGTCCTTCGATGATGGGAAATCCGAGAGCCGCGACGACCAGGCATGCCGCCCCCGCAACTATCGCCATACGCGTCAAATTAACGGCCGTGAACCTGTGCCGGTTGATCAGCAGGATGGCAATGATCGCGGCCAACATGGCCACCCAGAGCATGCGTGACTCCGAATAGATGATAGCCACCGCTCCAGCGAGTGCCGCGGCAGCGAGCAGCTTCCAGTGCTTCACGATCCCTGAAAGCGCGCCGGCAAGGCACATCATAACCGCAAGGCAGGTCACCGTCGCGAACACAATTGCATTCCCGGCGCCGCCCTCGGCTCTCGTGCCGATCCAGTGATACTGGACGATCGCGATTGCCAACGCGCCGCAACATGCGGCAGCACTGGCAAGCACCGCGATGCGCGCAAGGACGACCTTGTCCGTGATGCTCCAGGTCGAATAGGAGATCGGAAAGAACAACAAGGTAATCAGCGGCAGGAAATATTTCAAATCCGTCCCAAGCGCGCCATTGACGGTCGAGGCCAGCACCATGGCCGCGCAATAGGCATAGATCGCCGCGGTCAAGGTAAGCATCGGCCGGTCCATATTGAAACATCGCTGTCCCAGGGCAACCAGCAGCATAGAGCACGCGCCGCCGGCATTGAACGCGACGCTCACCGCCGAGCCGAGCACTGGCGAAAGGAAACAGACAATCGAAAAGTAAATGTTGACTTGTGTAGGCGTCAGGTGGCGCCGAAGGGATGAAAGCGATTTCAATGCTTAGCTTCCGCAGTTCGGGTTACGGGCTGCCCTGCCGATGATGGCGAATGGCTGCCGCGCCGGTATAGCGGCTGGCACCGGTCTCCGATAGGGCAGCTGACTGATCTAGGACCGAAAAATAGCTCACGCGTCTTTTAAGCAGACGACTGCGGCGATGAGCATTCCGCGTCCGTAGCAACAGTTCAAGGGGGGCGCGTTCGTCATTTTCGACCTGCAAGAATGACGCGGCCACTGGCGGTCAGTTCCTTGTGATCAATGGCGGAAGAGCATGAATCGGCTTCTATCTGGCTCCTGAAACAAATGTCCCACCCGCGGATCCACAAGATATCGGTCATAAAGAAACATAGTAAGGAGTTGCCGCAAGTCTTGCGATCCCGCCGGAAAGGTGCAAAGAATCGGGGCGGGTAGAGAAATGGGCGAGATCGCCGGAACCGGAAGCGGTTGCGACGCTCGGTTGGGCAAATGTATTTTCCGCAGTTTATTGTGGGAATGACGGCAACGCTCCTAGTGGTCCTGGGCTGGACCTACGCGTCCACGGGATCGGTCTGGGAGTCGCTGGGCTGGACATTCCTGGCCGGCGCGTTTCTGCAGGCAGGCTACTTCGTGGCCGTGCTGTGGCTCGTGCATGCGGAAGGCCGCGTGACGGACGATACCAAGGCGACCGATGCAAGCGCCGCCAACCTGCCCGGCCCGTTCTAGCGGACGGGCGTCTCCAAGCGCGCCAAGATGTTTCACATTCGCTTCAGGCGCTGCAGGTCTTTTTGATCTTGCGCGTGTGTTTGTCCCAGAACCAGTTCTCAGTTTCGGGAGACATGTTTTGAATTTTGACGGCTTTCCTTGTTACCGTCCCCAGATGGCTTGCGGCGGCGCAATGCGCGGCACGGTGACCAAGGGTTCTGTCGGTGCTGCTCTCGAGATTGTCGGACGGCGTTTGCGAGATCGAAGGCATGGTATGTCCTTCCGCGGTATTTCCTTGATTTGCTGGTCGTGGAGGATAGAGAGGCTGGAGAACGCAAGCAAGGAACTAAACCTGTCTCATACCTCGCGGATGGTGGCCGGGTCTACCTGTTGTGGTGTTCTTGAGCGCAGGGAGAGTAACAGGCTGACCTTTACCGCCACCTCATCGAGGGTAGCGGTAAGACGGTTTATCTCAAAGGCGGTTGCCTCCAGTTCTGGGCTGTACCGGGTAATAAGATATTCCGGCTTTTGGCGATTGAAGATGCTTGGCTGTTGTCGCGCGAAGGCGGAGCCCCGCTGGCTGAGCGTGTTCCGTGCGCCTCCCCAAGTCGCGCTGCATTTTGCGGATTTCACTGGTATTGTGCCCACGGTGGAGCAAAAGCGCGGTCAGATAGAGTTCGATCGCATGGATCGCCGACAATCTGAACAGTGCTCGACTGAGCGGCTTGCCCGATCGGCCGGACTGAAGGAGCAAGTTCGCCGCCCTTCGGCATTCTTCACCCAACTCGTGGAGCTGATGCGGGGAGGCCAGCTCCCTCGGATATTTTTGTTCTTTGTCCATCATTTTCCGCGAAGTAAGTGTTATGAGGGGACTTCTCAGGAACTAGAGCCCTCTACGCTGCTGGGTTGAACCGCCACAGACAAGCCACTCTCCTCACCGAACCTACACAGGAACGGAACGCATGCTCCAGCCGTTGCTCGACCCAGACGTCGCCGATGAAGCGCCGAATGACTCGGTCTTGACCGGCTACGACGAGGAGAGGCTGATTTTATACTTTCGACTGCTGGATGCCGAAGCTGAAGGCGTAGGTTGGCAAAAGGTGGCCAAAATCGTGCTGAAGATTGATCCGGGGAAGGAACCCGAACGCGCATACCGAGCATGGTCAAGCCATCTTGCGCGCGCCCGTTGGATGGCCACGGGTGGCTACAAATACCTCCTGTTCGGTGGCGTGCCACATTGAGTGGACCTCATACTCTGCTTTGTCGATTAGGGCGGGCCGCTTGCCCGATCCCACAGGTGGCCGGATTTTTGTGCATACTCCAGGGGGCGTGACGAAAATGTTTACCGATTACTACGAACTTTTAGAGATCAGTCCGAACGCCAACGCGGAAACGATCGAGCGGATATTCCGCTATTTCGCCATGCGATACCATCCTGACAACCGGGAGACGGGGAATGAGTCGCGCTTCAGCGATATAGTGGAAGCTCACAATATGCTCAAAGATCCGGCTAAGCGCGCTCAGTACGACATTCAGTACAAGCATCACTTAGGTCGCGGCAAGGAATTGTCCGAGCAGGCGAGGGATGGCAAGGGCTTCGAAAGGGACAGCATCATTCAGTTTAAGGTGCTGTCGCTACTTTACGCGCGGCGCCGACAAGACGTTCACAATCCAGGCATTGGCGATGAAGAACTGGAACGCTTATCCGGGTGTCCGCGTGAGCACCTTGAGTTTCATCTCTGGTATTTGAAATCAAAATGCTGGATAGCAAGGACCGAAAATGGCATGTTCGCCATCACCGTGGAGGGGATTGACCGGGCCGACAGCGAGCGCCACCGTGAGACCCCCGCAGCTGTCAAGTTGCTCGATCATGCCCAGGCTGGATGACTCCGTCTCCCGCGCGGCTAGGTGTGTCCGACTTAATTAGGTAGCGTCGTGAGGCCTGGATATCTCACTGCGTCCCGACAATTTTCCATTGTCGATAGAGGCTCGGTTGGGCAATCCGGCGGGCCGAAAAGCAAGCAAGTGCGGCTAAAGGCCTAAAGAGCTGCAGACCCTCGTCCATGCTTGAATTGTCAGGCCCCTTGCGCTTAGCTTGCGCCTCACTCCGGGGGCGGGGATGGGTACAACATTCGACTTAGGAGCCATCAGCGCGGCCTTCTCGGCGGCGGCGCTCGACCCGACGCGATGGGACGCTGCGATGGAGGTGGCAGAGAAAGCCACCGAAAGCGCTGGCGCTCTTCTGTTCGATCTGAAAGGGCATTTTCCTCGCATCCCGCGCAGCCAATCTCTGGAAGCGGCGTTCGAACGCTATGTGGAAGACGGATGGATTCATCGGGATGAGCGGTACCGTCTGATCCCCTTCCTGTCGCGTCGGGGCGTCACCACGGATCTCGACCTTTTTACGGTCGACGACATCGCGAAGCTCCCGTACTATCAGGAGTTCCTGTCGCCTTTCGGGCTCCGTTGGTATGCCGCTGTGAAAGTCGCCGCGGGCGACGACTTCTGGTGCATCTCGCTGCAGCGCTCGATCGAAAGGGGTCCGTTTGCGCCAGCGGAACTCGTGGAGCTGAACGAACTGTCCAGAGCCCTGGGGTCGTCCGTCGCGGTTGCGCGCGCGCTCGGCTTCGCTCGGGCCGAGGCCGGGCTCGAGGCCTTCAGCGCCAGCGCGAGGGCGGCAATCATGGTCGACAGGTACGGGAAGGTGCTTCTCGTGAACCCGGCGGCCGAAGCTTTGCTAGGCCCGAGCCTCCAGGTCCGCGGCGGTCGCCTGGTGTCCTGGAGTAAGGAAGCCACGGATGCGCTCGAGCGATCATTGCGGGAACTCCTGTGGGTCAGAACTCCCTCAGCGACGATGCCTCCGGTCGCGCTCCCCCGCGTCGAGGGCCGCCCCTTGATAGCCTATCCGATGCGCCTAGGAGCGGTTTCGCCGAATGCCCTCGCGCCATGCCAGGCGGTCGTCGTCATCCTTGACCCAGACTCGGATCCGCAGCCGCCGGAGGCGATGTTGCGGTCCTATTTCGGGCTCACGGCAGCGGAGGCGGGACTGGCCCGCCACATCTCGTCCGGCCGGAAGCTCCAGTCCATCGCCGACGAACTCGGCATTTCCTACGAGACCGCCCGCAAACATCTCAAGGCGATCTTCGCAAAAACCCGAACCCACCGTCAGTCGGAGCTTGCCGCTGTCCTCGCCAGGTTGGCCGTCGCGCCGCCTCGCTAGCGAAAGAATTAAGAATTCAGACGACGCGGCCGCTGTGCTGATGCGTCCGAGTACGCTTACTCGCCGCCCATCGCGGCGAACTTCTTGGTGACGAGGTCTCCCTCCTTGTATTCCTTCATCCGCTCGATCGCATATCCGTTCACCTGATCCGGCTTGGACCCGTCATAGTGGACCGACCATAACGAATAGATGTTCTTGCCTGCGCGCCAGAATGCGTTGCAGTCGGTGTAGGTCTTGGGATCGCCCTTCGACTTGTTGTACATGCATTGTTCATTGCCTTTGACGACCCATGTGCCCTGGAAGGTGCTCTTCGCCTTGGGTTTGCCGAACACGCCCTTCGTGGTGCCGCTGGGGTGGTAGTAGACATCCGAGGCCTTGTAGACGCCGGTCTTGCCGCTGTAGATCGCGCGTACTTCATCTGCCGAGAGCGGCGTCGCCCCCTTCGGCAGCTTGTCAGCCACAGCGGTGACTGTGGTCGCTCCGAGGATAATCCCAGTAATGGAAGCTAACAGGAAATGCATCTTGCTCCTCCGTAGTCGTGCCGCGCACATGCTCTTGATTGAAAGACCGCCTGCTTGAAGTTCCCTCGCAAGTGTGGCGAAGGGAGCTATGCTGTGGGCTGCGTGTGAGAGGCGCATGACCCGTTTGGTTCAGGTTCGTCACCTGGGAATGGACCCCCACGCCGCACCAGGAAGCCGTACTGTGCCGTTCATCAGCATGGAGACCCTCAGCGCCTCTGTCCGCGTGAGGCCCAGAAGCACGTTGCCATCGAATTCGGCTACGTTCTCTTGTGCAGCGTCCCAGACCAGCCAGTTCCCGCTGGGGTCAAACAGCGGCTCGTAGGGGCCCCCGCCCATTAAAGGCATGATCCTGATCCTAGCCTCCATCACGCACCTGTGACGCCTCCTATATCCATAGACTAGGCATTCATCCATGTAGGGACATCCCCCATTTGGGTCATGGATAAAGCGCGGCCGATAGTCAGGCGCAGTCCCTCGGTTTCGAACGAAACCGTCAGGCGATCGAAACTTGGCCAGATACCCCGTGCAGGCATGGTCGTCGCGCTAGGTATCCACGTAAGTCGCGGTCGAGGGCGCTGCGTTCTTTCACCGGGCCGGAGATAGTTCCCCTATCCATGCCGATGCCGCATTTGGCCTCGGCTGTTGCGGGCACTGGTTGTCATCTCAGCGAGAGGGATAAGCAGTAAAGGATCTTCCAATGCAGCCTGGTGGCCAAGACCATTCAAATCAGCATCTTTCACGCAACTGTCTTTTTATTGAGAGATGCAGCGTAAGCCACATAATACCTTAACCCGATTTTCACGCCATATGCCTAATCAGTGCCTATCATGAGACAGTGCAAGCAGTTGGCCGCAGGCCCTTCCCGTTGGGTCCAAAACGAAGCCGTTGAAGTCGGAATCCTGCACGACCAGTTCGCCGATCTGAGGAAGGGGATATTCATCTCCATGCCCATCTGCACGGCGCTGCCGGCCCTGATCATGACCGTGCAGACGCTTTCGGGCAGCGGTCTTGCTGCGGCGCTTTGGTTTGCGGGTATCAGCGTCATTAATGGCACACGAGTAGCAATTGCCTTCACCCAGTCAGAGAAACCGGACAGTGGGGCGAAAGCGGTCGTCTTCCGGCTCTCCCTCTATGGGGTACTTGCCTTGGCGTCGGCCGTCGCTTGGTCATTTTTGGCCGTGCTGACGGACGGGTACACGACATCCCAAACGCCGCTCTGTCTGATCATCTTGGCAGGGGCGTCGGCCTGCTCGGTCGCCTGTGCAACATCCTACTCACCCGCTTCGATCAACTTCATGACCCCGCCGCTTCTGGTCGCCGCCGGATGCGCGTTGGCGAAAGGCGGTATCGAAAACTCTGTCCTGGCCTTCACCATCCTGCTTTTTCTCGCCGGGATGATCAGAAGCGCGCTTATTGGACAGACCCGGTTCCGGGAGACGAGCCGCCTCAAATACGAGGCGAGGGTGGTAGCGGACGAGATGGAGCGGCACGCCAGGCGCGATCCGCTGACGGGCCTGCTCAATAGGCATGGGCTTGAGCACGCCATCTCCCGGCTCGGACACTCCGAGGGTCCGTTCGTAGCCATGCTGATCGACCTGGACGGCTTCAAGTCTGTCAACGATACGTACGGCCACACCATCGGGGACGAGCTGCTGATCAAGGTTGCGCGCGGGATAGAGGCGCACGCGCCGGAAGGGGCAACGATCGCGCGCATCGGCGGAGACGAGTTCGTGTTGCTCTTTGCCGCTCCGCAATCCGGGCATCAGACTGAGAAACTTGCATCCTCAATCATCTCTACTATCGCCGGACCCGATCCCACATTGAATTCGGTGCGGGTCGGCGCTTCGGTCGGCATCTATGTATCCGAGAAACCAAGACTGACGGAGATGCTGCTGCGGGCGGACTTCGCACTCTATGAGGCAAAGCGCAGCGGCAGGAACGAATATTGTGTCTTCGATGCCGAACTCGATCGGGCGCTCGAACGCAAGCGCTGCATCGAGCGCGATTTGCGCGGGGCCATCGAAGCCGGAGCGCTTTGCTCCTGGTTCCAGCCGATCGTACGACTGGACACGCATGCTGTCGTCGGCTTCGAAGCGCTGCTGCGCTGGCAGCATCCAATCCATGGGATCGTCGCCCCGCTGGAGATCGTCGCCGCAGCGCGCGAAGCCGGAGCGCTTTCCTTGCTGACCGAAACTGTATTCCTCAACTGCTGTTCCATGATCGAAACGCTAATGACAGATGGGCGCCAGGATCTGCGGGTCGCAATGAATGTCTCGCCGGGCGAGCTCGAGGCAGGCAATCTGGACCACATCATACTGGGCGGCTTGAAAGCCAGGAACATTCCAGCGGCGATGCTGGAGATTGAAATCACGGAGGAAGCGCCGATCCATTGTGGCGCGGTTAGCGAAAAGGTGGGGCGCCTCGCGGACGCTGGCATATCGGTCGTGCTTGATGATTTTGGCACCGGCTTTTCAACCCTGGTCTCGCTGAAGGATAGCCGTATCCGCAAGATCAAGGTCGACAAGGACTTCGTCCGCGACCTCGCCAAGTCCGTGGAGGATCAGGCCCTTGTCAAAGCGGTAATCGATCTCGGGCGAATGCTGGAGATCGAGGTGATGGCGGAGGGCGTCGAAACTGACGCGGACCGCATGATCCTGCGCTCGCTCGGTTGCGCGATTGCGCAGGGGTTTCTCTTCTCGGGAGCGCGTCCCCCAGCCGATGCGCTCGCGTTCGAGCCGGGACGTACCGAATGCTCCATCGCAGCGGAGGCCTTCTTCGATCCGCCAGCGCTGTCGCGACGCGGTCCCTTGAGTGGGCGCGCAGCCGAGCGTCCCGATGCAGGATTCAGGGTCCGGTAGCAGAATCCTCCTGCGCTAATAGCCTGCGCCGACTCGTGTTAGCGCAGCTTGGCTTAGTGTTGCCCAAAAACCCGCTGGCCGATCCATCCGGCCCAGCCGTCTTGCCCTGTTCCGGCGCGCTCCATTCGCTGCGCTTCCGTTGTTGGGGACAAACCAGCTAGCGCACGCTCTCCATGGGATCGTCAGAGCACGACCACCAGACGCAATTCCGAAACGATGCCCCAGCCGAAATCGCCGCTCTGCGAAACGACCAGAGGCCTCAATTCTCACTTCGCATAGCTGTCATTGCTCCGTCATGCCCCTCCAATAGGGGCGTTCGGCATGAAAAAGACGATGCTAATCACCGGGGCGGGACGCGGCATCGGGCGCGCGCTTGCTGCTTTCGCGTTCGACCAGGGTAACGACGTCATTGCATTGGTGCGTACGAATGTCGGTGAGGCGTTCGCCGGAGAGATTATCTACGGAGTCGACGTCACCAACCAAGAGGCGCTGGAACGCGTTGCAGCGGTTATCAGGAACCGGCCGATCGATCTTCTGGTCAACAATGCTGGGATTATTGGTCCGGAGCGCCAATCCACCCTCGACATGGACTTCGACGGTTTTGGTCGCGCGTTGGAAGTGAATACGCTGGCGCCGCTGCGCGTCGTGCAGACCTTTGTTCCCAATCTGCGCGCCGCGCGAGACCGTGCTGGCATCGCCCGGATCGTGACGATCTCCAGCCAGATGGGCAGGATGAACTATACGAAGTCCGATCGGATCGCCTATCGCGCATCCAAAGCGGCGGTGAACAAGGTCATGCAGGGTTTGGCAACCGATCTCGCCGTCGAGTTGATCGCGGTGAGGGTCGTTGATCCCGGATGGGCGCGAACGGAAATGGGCGGACCCAATGCCACGGTCGAGGTCGCGGACGCCGCCGCCGGCATTCACGCGCGGGCGTGGGAGCTCAATATGGCATTGACTGGAAGCTTCGTGGATTATCGCGGCAAGACCGTGTCATGGTAGCTGTTCTGTGGTGTCAAATATGGGAGCCGGGCCCGCGCTCGACGCTGCTGTCGGCCGAGCCAGGAATCCAGCCATGATCTCGAGCCCGTCGAAGCAAGTGATCCGGAACTACCCTCTGGACCTCAGCGAGGCGGGTTTACGGGCCGATGATGTGGACGAGCCGGGGCGCGCGTTCTTCCGTTTCGCCGACGAGGACCACATAACCGGCTTCGGCGGCGGCTTGGAGCTTAGCGCGAGATTTTTGCTGACGCGTTCCATTGTCATCGTCCCAGACGCTCGAAGCAGAGGGCTGGCCGGAGATCGGCAATGGGAGCCTTTCTGAGCTTATCCTCGTTGCAGGCGGCTCGGCCTGCCAATCGAGCGTGCTCTTTCAGAAGACGGATAAAGCCGCCATTGGCATACGCCAGGAGCAGGAAACCGCCGTACGCAAAGTAATCTGTTGATGGCCGGTCAAGACGATGTGAGCCAAGCAGGGCCTTGCTCCTGCAGCAATGCCTCAAAATTTCTCCGTCTGTTCGGTGAGCATGCGCGGCGGCTTGGCTTTGTCGGGGCCTTGGTACGACCAGTATTTAATGAGCCTTGTTCTCCAAGTTTAGGAAATCGAGTTTGGTGAAAACGAACGGCTCTTATGACGCCTTGGCGAAACACGCGGATGTGGGCACGCCACCGAGCCGGCCGGCGATGCTGTTGCCCGCCGAAAGGCTGATTCTTGTTGGATAGCGCCCGCGAAATAGTAGCTCATCGCCGATGACGACTAAGCTACTCGAGATTCCTTGCTTTGTCAGCAACGCAGCTCTGGCGCCGTTGCGGTGGTATCGATGCTTGCTGCTTATCTCCTTTCCAGATAGGCATATTGAACGCTGGAGATCGCGCTCCAGCCGGATATGCTTACCGTGGAAATCAGGCAGTTAAGATACTTCGTAGGCGTGGTCGAGGCGGGCAGTTTTACGAAGGCGGCTTCGCTCCTTCACGTGGCGCAGAGCGCGCTTAGCTTGCATGTGCGTCAGCTTGAAGAACGCTTTGGTACTCAGCTGCTTGTACGTGACCGGACCGGTGTGACCGTGACGGCTTCCGGAGCGAAGCTGCTCGAGCGGGCGCGGACAATTTTAGAGGAAATTCATCTCACCGAAGCGGAACTGACCAACACGGTAATCTCTCCTGCGGGGGAGGTCACAATAGCCATTCCGTCCGGGGCCGCCCGCGTCCTGAGCGGACCGTTGCTGGAATCGGTAATGAACGAGCTGCCGCGGATTTCGCTCAAGATGATCGAAGGCATGACCGGACCGCTTGAGGAATGGATGGCTGCTGGCCGGTTCAATCTGGCCGTGCTCTATCGAACCGCCGAAACCGTGGGTCACACGATGGTGCTGGCACGCGAAGAATTTTGCTTGGTGGTGCCGGCGGGTGAGCCGCCTTTCGAAGATTCGATACCTCTTGCCGATCTGCACGCATTTCCGCTGGCAGTTCCTATGCGTAGCAACAACACCAGGCGATCGGTCGCAGATGTCGTTGCACAGCACGGTTGCGTGCTGGACGTAAGATTTGAGGTCGATTCGCTTTCCACAATCGTCAATATGGTGATCGAGAGGAAGGCATATTCCATACTTACCCCGTCGGCCGTTCACAAAGAGGCCACTGAGGGACTGGTCCGGACTGTTAGAATTGTCGATCCGGTGATTACCCGGTCGGTTGTGCTTGCCGTAAATCCGACAGATGAACGTTCTCCGGCCGTCTCCGCTGTCCGTAAGCTCATCCCTAAGGTCGCCAGAACATTGATTGAAAGCCGGTGCTGGTCAGCCACACTTCCGGACAACAACGCCTGACCAACGGAGGTCGCGTGTCTTGTAGGCGGCGGATGAAGGAGCCTCGGCGCGTCATGCCGCGGCGCCGATGGGGTGCGGACATCGAGCGTGATCGGTGGATTACCTAGGGATCAGCGAGACGAGAAGGCCACTTGAAGGGGAAGGCAGCTTGCGCGACTGTAGTCCTCGTTAACACAGGTTGCCGATGATGCGTAAGGACAAGGCCGCGCCCTTGGTGCCGACGGAAATCCATGTCAGCACGGTTCGCGATGAAGCAGGCGCGCTTGGCGTTCTTTCAATCCGAACCACGGAAGGCTTGCTGGACATCGCGCTTGACCGCCAGGCGGCCGATGCCATCATCAGTGCCATCGGGTCGATACGTCCGAAGCTATAGCGAAAAAGAAAGCCCCGGCGCAAGCTGGGCTGTGGGTCTTCTCAGATGCAGGAAGATCTTCATCATCCCCTCCACGCCCTTAGTTTGTGTCACCGTCAAGAAGCCTCAATGAAGCCTCGTTAGGCCACACTTGCCGATCGCCAAGCGTCAACCGATAGCCCTCGTTCACGCTGGGTATGATGTTTAGCGCCTCGCGTGCCGAATAGAAAACCGCGATTGGCACGTGAGTTCCGTCCTGTTCCACACGCTCCAGGCGGTATGCCTCCCGGCGCTCCGGTTTGTCTTCGTCAGTCACCGAGTTTCCCCCAATGAAGCATATTAGTCGCTGCTTTGTGACGCTTTGATGAGAGTGGGGCTGAGAGGCTCAGCGCCAGCGCCTAAGTCTCAGGGAGCAATCGCCATCGAGCAATGTCCTGCCCTGGACTTCGTCACACGGGAACGTGTCCTTTGTGGGCGGCCAGCACGCCGAGCAGGTCGCCCAGGCCAGATCCAACAGTCCGCGTCGGGCGATTTTCAGTTGTCAGGAGCATGCATGTACGCTACCCGTCATTTCTATATTTCGAGGATCATTGAAACGTGGATGAGCGGAGAGCCTTGATCGCCTTCGGCGCGCTGTCGCAGGAAACGCGGCTGCGGCTGCTGCGGTCGCTGGTGATTGCCGGACCCGACGGGATCGCCGCAGGTTCACTCGCCGAACTGGTCGAGGTCTCTCCCTCCAATGTCAGCTTCCACCTGAAGCAACTGGAGCGCGCTGGCCTGGTGAGTGCGCGGCGTGAGGCCCGCTCGATCGTCTACAGTGCCGAATATGACGCGCTTTCCGGCCTCATCCGCTTCCTGATGGAGGATTGCTGTTCGGGCCGGCCGGAAATCTGCATGCCTCCACTTGCCGCTCCTTGTTGTCAGCCGGGCGAGGGGGCCCGTCAATGATCGTTGAAGCCATCGAGGCGAACAATCCGGAACTCCGCTTAGCGCTTGGCGGAGCGGCGACGCCGGTGGAGGATCTCGAAGCTGGTTGCACTTTCTTTCGTTTCGTCGACGAGGGGCAGACGATCGGCTTCGCCGGATTGGAAACGTACGGATCGAATGCACTCCTACGCTCTTTAGTCATTCTGCCAGAAGCTCGCAGCATGGGGCTTGGCCGACGCGCGACCGGCTTGTTGCTCGAGCAAGCGCGGGCTGCCGGTGCCGCCCATGCTTATCTGCTGACAGTCGATGCGGTGCCGTTCTTCGCGGACATGGGCTTCGAAGTGGTAGTGCGGCTGGACGCACCGGCCGAGATCCTGGCGACGCGGCAGGCCGAGTCGCTCTGTCCTTCAACCGCCGTGCTAATGGCGCGACCAATATAGGCCCATGACATGTCCGTCTTCGATCTTCCGCGACGGGCCGTTGCCGAAGCGCTTGGCACTGGTCTGCTGGTCGCAACCGTTGTCGGCTCCGGCATCATGGGCGAGACGCTGACGCATGACACGGCGCTGGCGCTGCTCGGCAACACGCTCGCGACCGGCGCCATGCTGGTGGTGTTGATCACCATCCTCGGGCCGATCTCCGGCGCGCATTTCAATCCCGCTGTCTCGCTGGTGTTCTGCCTGAACCGGACGCTGCCGGCCCGCGATCTTCCAGCCTATCTGGTCGCGCAGGTTATCGGCGGGATAGCCGGCACGGTCGCAGCGCATCTGATGTTCGCCTTGCCGGTGCTGGAGATTGCCACGAAACTCCGTGCCGGCCCCGCGCAATGGTTCTCCGAAGCCGTTGCGACATTCGGACTCGTCGCCGTCATTCTCGCCGGCCTCCGCTTCGAGCAACGCGCCGTGCCATGGCTGGTTGGCCTCTACATCACCGCCGCATACTGGTTCACGGCGTCCACGTCCTTCGCCAATCCGGCCGTGGCGCTGGCACGCTCGCTCACCAATACGTTTTCCGGCATCAGGCCGGTCGATCTGCCGGGCTTCATCGTCGCCGAACTGTTAGGCGCGTTGATCGCATCGGCTTTGATAGGTTGGCTGCTGCGGCCCGAAATCATTCGGCAATCCAAGCCACTGAAAGCAACGCCATGACCGTCACGATCTACCACAATCCCGCTTGCGGCACCTCGCGCAACACGCTCGCCATGATCCGCGCCGGCGGCGAGGACCCGGTGGTGATCGAATATCTGAAGACGCCGCCGAGCCGCGAGCGGCTGCTGGAACTGATCGCCGCGATGAGCATCACCCCGCGCGAGCTGCTGCGGGAGAAGGGGACGCCTTATGCCGAGCTTGGCCTCGCCGACCCCAAATGGCGCGACGACGAGCTGATCGATTTCATGCTCGCCCACCCGATCCTCATCAACAGGCCGATCGTCGAGACGCCCAAGGGCACAAGGCTCTGCCGGCCGTCGGAAGCGGTGCTGCCGCTGCTCGACAATCCGCCGCACGAGTTCGTCAAGGAGGATGGTGAGAAGGTCGCCCCGTAGCCGTCGAACAACCCTTTGCCGTTAACTGGACCTCTCGCGCAAATGGCTCGATGCCTAACCAAGAAACAGTGCGCAGTCCTTGTCCTCTCCCGGATTTTCGACGATCAGCTAGCCAATGTTTGTGCTTGCGCAAAGTCCCTTGGGGCAGCCCGGGCTAATGATGCCTTGAAATCCAAGGTCGCCGCCGCGACGCCAGGATGCTGCCGGGAGATAAGCCAGATGCCGGATAAACCGCGACCAGACTGGGACCCCCGGTCCGATACGGTCCTTTCCAACCAGATCAAGGCATACGACGCCATGCGCCGCCGCTGCCCGGTGGCATATAGCGACTATCTGGGTTGGTCGCTGTTCCGGCACGAGGACGTGGTGCAGGCGCTGGACGATCACCAGACGTTTTTCAGCAGCGTGGTCTCCAGCCATCTGTCGGTTCCGAGCGGCATCGATCCGCCGCGGCACACGGCATACCGGCGATTGATCGAGCGCCATTTCGAGCCTGAGCGCGTCGAAGCCTTCGAGCCGTCATGCCGGATGATCTCGTCCGATCTCGTGTCCAGCCTGCAAAGAGGCGTGGAGGTCGATCTGGTCACGCAGCTTGCCAGGCGCTTCGCGGCACGAATTCAGTGCGCCTTTCTCGGCTGGCCGGACAGCCTGCACCAGCCGCTGCTTCAATGGGTTCAGAATAACCACGAGGCCACCTTGGCCAGGGATACCTGCGCGATGGCGGCCGTAGCGCACGAGTTCGACGGCTATATCAGCCAGTTGCTGGAAGCGCGGCGCGAGGCTGGCGCAGCCGCGCCGCAAGACATCACCTCTGATCTGCTGCGGGAAAGGGTGGGCGACAGGCCGCTAAACCACGAGGAGATCGTCAGCATCCTGCGCAACTGGACCGTTGGCGAACTGGGCACCATCACTGCCTGCGTCGGGATCCTGGGCCACTATCTTGCAGAGAACCCGCAGCTCCAGCAGCGGCTTCGGGAAGGTCCGCGTCTGCTGCCCGCAGCGATCGACGAGATATTGCGGATGCATGCACCGCTCGTCGCCAACCGGCGGGTGACGACAAGGCCGGTGGAAATCGGAGGGCGCAAGATCGCCGCCGGCGAGCGGGTCACGCTTGTGTGGGCTTCGGCGAACCGCGACGAGGCGGTCTTCGGCGACCCTGACGAATTCCGCCTCGATCGCGACCCCGCGCAGAACCTTCTCTATGGTCGTGGCATCCATGTCTGCCCGGGCGCGCAGCTGGCGCGGCTGGAGTTGCGCGTCCTCATGGAGGAATTGCTGAAGCGGACCCGCAATATAGCATTGGCGCCGGGCAGGCAGCCAACGATCGCCATCTATCCGGCAAGCGGGTTTTCCAGTCTGCCCATGCTCATCAGGTAGTTTGCCTGTCACCCTCGCCCTGTTCTTGGGTCTTCGACATTGAGCAATCTGGGTATTTCACATTCGAACGAAACTCGATTCCTTCCGCGTCGTTTCGCTTCAAAAAGGCATCGCCCGGCAGCGCGAAGGACATCCTGAGCGTCTGCATGGCGGGCGATTTCCGCGCCCCCGATGCTGACGGTGACCTTCACGTCGTTGTGCCGTCTTTGCACCCACGGAATCCCCTCAATATGACGACGGATGTTCTCGGCGATGATTATCGCCTGCTCTTCGCACACATCGCGCAGCAGGACTCCAAACTCTCCCCCACCAAGGCGACCAATCGCGTCGCCGGGACGGCTCATATAGACAAGCGCCTTTGCAATTCGAATTAAGGCCTCATCACCTTTGGAATAGCCGTGCTTGTCATTGATTAAGGAGAAGTGATCCGGATCGATCAGGAGAAGCGTCTCGCATTCCCCTACATCGCGATTTCGTGCCATTCGTGCGATGAATTCACCGCGGCTAAGAAGGCCTGTCATCGGGTCATGGCTGGTCACGAAAGTGAGCCGGTCGTGCGTCTCTCTCAGGGCCGCATTTGACTTCTCCAACTTGTCACATGTGTCCTGGATCGTCTCCGCTTGGGAGAAGATGTAGGAAGCGACCGGCATTCCGATCAGAATGGGAATGAAGGTGCATTCCACCCAACTCAGCCAATCGATCGGCATCTGCAAGGCGAGTCTCGCCGTAAACGACAGACCGAAGGTCGCGACGATCGCAATTATCGTCACGACTGTCGCTTTACCCAGAATACGCCTGGCACGTGGAGTCATGCCGCTATTTTGCAGTATTGGCGCTGAATGTGACCTTAATTATTCGACTAAGTTTGACCTGACCTTCCAAGACGCGAACCCTCAGGAGAAAGGCCGCCCAGACGCTTTTGCGCTTGAGCGGACCATGTACAATGGCCTGCTGCCGGTTTCGTGGACACCCGCTGGTGCGCCTAATTTGGCTTCAGCGCACGCCGGAGGAGATGACCAATGTCCGATTCCGGTGATCTTGCGACGAACAAGAATCCGGCTCGCAGCTAGTGAGGCCACTTCCTCTGACGATTCATGTCATTTAAGAAGCCGACCAGGTCGAGAGCCAGCCAGAAAGGCATGCTTTCCAGCAGGAGACCGGCGACCTCAAAGGGAAGCCCGGTCATGATGTCGATCACCGACCAGGTGCCGTCGGGATCCCTTTCGATGTCGAAACGTTCTCCAGCCATTCAGCCAGCATATACGGCAAATGGGCTCTTGCTCCATACGCAGATACCGAAACAGATTTTCTCCTCAAGATATTCGCACCCTCGCACTACGACCGCGTAATGGCTGTGTCGGCTATTCCAGCAACAGAAGCGCCGCCCTCATAACCATAGGACTTCAAAGCCGACTCCTTCGGCAGCCCTACGTTCATCAGTAATACCGGGACCATCGAGGCAATATGTTTTGCTTGAGTGCGGTAGCGTGGCGCGGCGCGGTCGCTGACTAAGCGCGTCGTTCTGACCTATGACGACTTGGAGGTGGATCATCTGGGCTGAGATCGTCTGACCCGTGGGTGGGGTGGCCACAGGAATAGTTCGCGTGCGGTGGTCGAGGGGCATTCCCGCCTTTCAAGCACGTCAGGGCAGCTTAGGAAGAAAGGTGTTCTCGGGGTCACGCTGTGTTTCGTTACGGTCCGGCAATGTGCCTTCCGGTTTCCCCAGCGCGTAACCACTGAGGCCGCGGCGTGCTGTGCGAACGGCAGTTGCGGTCTCTTCGCGCAGTCCGCTCCCGCAAATTCATGCCAGCTTCATAATACCGTTGCGACAATTTCGTACATGAAGCAGGCGGCTCTGCCTTGAGGCCGCTCTTTGGAAAGGATAGGAAAATGGCCAAGATCACCGGCAAGACCGAAGCGATCGAAAACGAGGAATCTGCCACCTTCGAGCCGTCCAAGGCTACCGAGCACGTTCGCGCTGCTGCCGAACAGGGCGTGGAGCAAGCGAAGGAAGCATTTTCCAAATTGCAATCGGACGCCGAAACCACTCAACAGGCTTTTGAATCGACCTTTGAAGTGGCCAAGACCAACCGCAACGAAGTGTCCTTGAAGACGATTGCAGCTCTGCGGGCCAATGCCGAAGCCGGCTTCAAGCACCTCGAAGCACTGGTCGCCGCGAAGTCGCCGTCCGAGTTCTTCGAGCTGCAGGCTGCCTCCATGAACAACCAGATCGACGCTTCCATCGAGCAGGCCAAGACCCTGCAAGCGGTGATGGTGAGAGCTGGCGAGGACGTATCCAAGCCGATCAAGGATGTCTTTGAGAAGGTCTTGCAGGATTTCAGGGCCGCTTGATTGCTCAGGCATTCCGAAACCGGAGGTCAGCACCTCCTGTGCTCGCTACGACAATCAAGACTGGCTCGTCGCGCCGGTCTTCTTCCATTCGGCCGGCCTTTCTACCCAAACCGCATCCGAGTGAGAGCGGCCTCAAGGTTTTCAGGTCTGAGGCGCGGCCTTAACCTCAGGCTCCCGCACGGTCCCAAGCGTCTGACACCAGGGCTTTGCCCAACCGTGTCGTTGCCGTCGTGCGAACGATTCAAAAGGCACAGCGCTATCATTTCGGTCAGGCCTGCTTCTCGAAGACCTCAAATTGCATAACCGGAAAAGCGATCAGGCCGCGATGAGAGGATGACAGTTGCCGTAAAGCCGGCCAGAACGTGCGCACTGCGTTTGCGGATAGTGCCGGATGTCTTTTTCTCAAAACCGCTATTCGCCCTGTGCAAGCCCGAGGGACCTTGCCTGCGGACGACAGCGCTGGTGAGCTTGGCAGGCCAGTCTCGATCAAAGATGGCTGGTCTTCGTCGGAGAGATCTGGATCTAAATGGCTCCATCGCACGGCTGGGGGACTACGGGCCAAGCCTTTGCGTGGCTTTGCCTGCACGGCCACTGCGTGGCGGAAATATGCTCTGCAGAGGAGATCAGCGACTTAGCTGCATAATCTGTTCTACGTCGTTCTTAACTCGCAGCGATGCAGCGCGGTCGCCCTGTGCATAGCCAAAGTAAACAACGGTGTACCCTGGGTGGCCAGTGCTTGGGAGGATGCGCTTCATGTGGGTGATGCGTTGCGGGTTAATTACGACAACATTGTCCTCGACATCGATGACCTGAATCCAGTGCATGGATGCTTGCCCCTCCCAGTGTTTCGAAAAGAACCAAAGCACGTGCTCGGTGGTGATCAGCGAGCAGCCGCTGGGCCGCGCCGATCCCAATCACAGCACTGCTGCCGATTGCTCCGCTCTCCCGATAGGGCTGTCGAAGCACACTTGGGCAAGCAGTCCCTTGTCGTCAGGTCCGTCGCCCAGCACCAAGCGCGCGCCGTGCTGTTCTACAATGCGCTGGACGATCGAGAGCCCCAAGCCGCTGCCTTGAATGTTCTGGTTGCCGCCGCGATAGAACCGTTCCAGCACGCATGCCCGTTCGGCTTCTGGGATACCGGGGCCACTGTCACATACTTCGAGCACGACGTCATTGCCTTCCCGTCGTACCGCCACGTCGACCGTGCCATGCGCAGGAGTGTAGCGGATCGCGTTGTCCACCAGGTTGCTAAGCAGGATGCGCAGCGTATCGGGGGCCCCCTGTATCTCGGCCTCATACTGAGTGACGAGCCCCAGGTCGACATGTTTGGCTTCAGCCAGCCGGATGTGATCCAGGATTACCGTTTTGCACAGTGCTAATAACTCGACCGGTTGCGGCATGGTGGCCTGCCCTTGCGGTTCGAGCCTGGCCATTGTCAGCAATTGCTGTGCCAGGTGGCTAAGCCGGCTGACCCCAGTCTCCAACTGCGACAGCGCCTGCTTACGTTCTTCTTCGGTACAGGCCGTTTGCACCAACTTCGTCTGGATGCTGAGCGCCATCATCGGAGTGCACAGTTCATGCGCGGCGTCGGCGATGAAATGCTTTTGCATCGTAAACGCGCAGTCCAGCCGTCGCAGCAAGCCGTTGAGACCGTCGACCAAAGGCTTGATCTCATTCGGCAACTGGCCTGGTCCGATTGGCATCAAGCTTTCAGCGTCGCGCTGCTCCAACTCGGCGATAATCCGGTACAGCGGTTTCAACCCATAGCCGATGCCAAACCACAGGAACAATGCGAGCAATGGCAGCAACGATAGAACCGGCCAGAATAGATGCACCGACAAGCCGGCCAAGGCCTCCCAGCGTGCATCCTGCGCTTGGCCGACGCGGATCAGCTGGTCGTCGCGCCGGCCAACGAAGGTATGCCAAGTCTGGCCGTTAAATGAGACGTCGACTAGCCCGGTCCGCTCCGGGGCGGCAGGATCACCCCCGCATCGGTGGTGAAATCCAGCTTTCGGCCGTGCCAAACCTCCAGCAGTACCTCGTCTGCCTTGTTCCGGTACTGCTTGCCGTCGTTAATCAGTGATACCCGGTTGCTTTCGGCGACATCGACGTGCTCCGCGACATATTGGATCTGGTCATCCAGAAGATCTTGCAGTTCGAGAAACGCCCCCCAGTAGGTGCCGATGCTCGCCAGGATTCCCACCAGCAAAGTCACTGGCAGAAACAATAGCACCAGACGCCGGCGCAAGGAGCCCTTGGTCCACAAACCCAGACGACGAAACCCGCAACTCATGCGTCCTCGCCGATGCGATAACCGACGCCACGCACAGTACGGATCACTGTGGCCCCCAGCTTTTTGCGGAGGTTGTAGATATGCACTTCCACCGTGTTGCTGCCAACCTCCTTGTCCCATCCGTACAAACGGTCCTCCAGCTGCTCGCGCGAGAGCACGACACCAGGTTCGCGCATCAACAGATGGAGCAATGCAAATTCTTTGGCCGACACGTTAGCTGGCTTGTCGCGCAGCCACAGCAGATGGCGCATCGGGTCGAGCCGCATCGGCCCGGCGCGCAGTTCAGTCAGCGCCCGGCCTGCACGGCGGCGGCTCACGGCGTGAATGCGTGCGATCAGCTCTTCAAGCGCAAATGGCTTAATCAGATAGTCGTCGGCGCCGCTGTAGAGTCCGGCTAGCCGGTCGGACAGCGCATCACGAGCGGTGATGATGATGGCCGGCAGCGTCTCGTCTCGCAGGCGCATCGTCCTCAGAACATTCATGCCATCCTGCTCCGGCAGGCCTAAATCGAGCAGCAGCAGCGCATAGGTTGTGGTTTCCATTGCCAGCAGCGCCGAGTTTCCGTCTCGCACCCAGTCTACGGTGAATCCGTTCTTGCGCAGTCCCTGCTGGAGGCCGCGGCCGATCATCGGGTCATCTTCAGCCAGCAGCATGCGCACGATTTGTCACCTGGTGGTCAAGCTCGAGGCTCCCTGCTACTGCTGTGTTTGAACATCGCGCCGTATGTGCACCAGTCTTGACCTTAATGCGCCAAAGTCCGCAAGCTCGGACGGAACACGATAGGCTGCTCAAGATGAAGCCTGGCTGAAATTGCAATGCCCGCCAGCGCGAGAAATGCGGCGGATGTCTAAGGGCGTTGGAGCGGTCGCGCCGTGCCATGACTCTACCACTCGGCATATCCATGAGCCGCGGCGGACTTGGAACCCGTTGGCTCGAGCCCGGTAGGAGTATCGAGCCAGATTGATACGCCAAATGCACGATGTCTAATCACGAGGCACTTGGTGCCAAGGCAGCAGTCTGGGGTCGTCAATACGGGGGCCTCGGCAGTTCAAGGAGCGCATCGACATCCGCCGGGTCCCGGTGTGTCACTTGGTCGGTTTATGGCGATGAGGCGCTATGCCTGACCTATTTCGCAACTGGTCATTTCCATAGCCAGCACCATTAACGCAAATCCGATTTTCGGGCGGCTCCATCCGGCGGCGAGAGCCAGCTCTGCCAATCGACGAACTGATGGCTCAAGCGCGAATTTGCATTGGTCTAAATAGTCGACATCGTGTTCGCCAACGGTAGGCGAATTGACCCTATTGAGCGCGGCCATGGCCTCTCCTTAGATCCCCACCCCTGGCTCCAGGCACTGAGGCAATGGAATGAATCAACACTGCATCTCTAAAACACGGCCTCTAGCCTTCGGGCTTCGGCCGATCTCAATTTGCCGCAAGGTGTTGCCGGCCCCGCCGCCATCTCGTTGGATGCAGACTATCGAACGCTCGCTTAAATCCACCTGAAATTTCTTCAGGCGTACACAGGCGGCATCGCAGCTGTTCGATCCGCAAGAGAAGCAAAAGTCGTGGCGGGGCTGAAACAGATTGACTCGGGTCGCGGTCACTAGATTCCGGTCACGCAGCGGTTCTGCTCCTGGTGGGCGGCGACGTGCTGGACGAGGAATAGCGGCCTGGTGCACTAAAAGGTGAATCCATCAGACGCCGCGTATGTTGCCCCAAGCCAACACGTGCAGCTGCGGCAGGACCGTTGCCGTGAACCATCCATCCGCAGCGACCT
The DNA here is from genome assembly GCF_040545255.1 of Mesorhizobium shonense. Taxonomy (NCBI): domain Bacteria; kingdom Pseudomonadati; phylum Pseudomonadota; class Alphaproteobacteria; order Hyphomicrobiales; family Phyllobacteriaceae; genus Mesorhizobium; species Mesorhizobium shonense. Next base: position 14,698 of record NZ_JBEPLM010000024.1, on the reverse strand, counting down.
TGTCGACAAGCCAGCGGAAGCGCCGCATCAGTTCATCGATGTCGGCCTCTTCGCTGCCAGCACCCGCATGGGTGATCAGCGGAGCAGGATTCCCGACCTGCAGATAAAGGGGCAGAGCCGGATAGCGGTTCGCCACGAGCTGGGCGTAGCGGTAGTCGCCGTCGTCAAACACAGCCACCTTGACGACGCATTGCGTTTCGCTCTTTGCCGCCGCGACGCAATCATCGAGGGCCTGCCAGTTGGTTGCCATCCCAGAAGAAGGCGGCTTCGGGCTGAGAATGAGCCAGTCGAGCGCGGCAAACCAAGGTTGTGAAACGCTCCCTTGGGTCTCAAGGGCGAAGGTGTGTCCTTTCTGCCGGCCCTGTTCGATGAGCGGAGCCAAGGGCTGAAGTGCAGGATTGCCACCCGACAGCGAGACAAGCACCCGCGAAGAACGCGACAGCCGCTCAACCTCCGTCAGGATCGCGGTCGGCGTCATCAGCGTCCAGTCTCCGCGGAACTCGGGCAGCACCGCATAGAGCGTGTCGCACCAGCTGCAGCGATAATCGCAACCGCCCGTGCGGACGAATACAGTTGGGCGTCCGATCAACGGACCTTCTCCCTGGACCGTCGGCCCGAAGATCTCGCTGATGCGAATGCTCCCCTTCATGGATGGTATTCCGCCCATGTTTTCGGAGTCTCGCTGATGCGCACGGCCGCGACCTCGGGCCAGCGCTCACAGCACCAGTCGTAGATCCACTTGGCAATGACCTCGCTGGTCGTGCGGTCATGCCCGAGGACCTCATTGAGGTGGCGGTGATCCAGGGTGTTGTCGATGAGCGCCTTGAGTTCCGAGAGTTCGCGGTAGTCGCGGACAAAGCCGACCGGGTCGAGCTCGGCCGATTGCAACACGACCTCGACTTCGTAGTTGTGGCCGTGCAGCCGGGCGCAAGGGTGCTCCTCCGGCAGGCCGCCGATCACATGTGACGCCGAAAAGGCAAACCGCTTGGCGATGGTGTACATGACAGCGCGCTCTATTGCCGTTGCGTGGCCTGGTATTGCTGGCAAGCTTCGATCCAATAATCCGGGTCTTCGTAGGATGTTGGATCGTTTTGAGCAGCGAGGTGAAAGGCCTCGCGCCGCTCGACGCAGGTGCCGCAACGACCGCAATGATGAGCCCCGCCCTGGTAACACGACCAGGTTTCCGCAAAAGGCACGCCCAGTCGGGCGCCTTCGCGGATAATGTCGGCTTTGCTCAGTTGCAGGAACGGCGCGTAAAGGGCGATCGTCGCCAGTCCCTCCAGCGCGTGGCGCTGCATGGTCTCGAAGGCTTCGACAAAGACCGGGCGGCAGTCCGGGTAGATGAAATGATCCCCGCCGTGGACCGCTGCCGCCACGGCATTGGCCTGTTCCGCCGCGGCTACGCCAAAGGCTACCGCCAACATGATCGCGTTGCGATTGGGTACGACAGTGACGCGCATGCTGTCTTCCGCATAGTGACCCTCGGGGACCGGGCCGCCGCTGGTCAGCGCCGATCCGGTCAGGAGGCGTCCGACCGCGGTGATATCAACGACGTCGTGTGGCACGCCGAGGCGTACGGCGCACATCCGCGCAAAATCCAGCTCCTTTTTATGGCGCTGACCGTAGTCAAACGACACGAGGCGGGTGAGAGCCCCTTCGGCTGCGACCTTGTAGGCGAGCGTGACGGAATCCAATCCGCCGGAACAGATAACGATAGTCTTCACCAGGCTTCCTTGTTTTGACCGGGTAGGCTGCGACCGGATCGGCTCACGTGCCGATGAACGTTTTGCGGATCACGCTCGAATTAGCGCCATCCACGAAAGCAGACAGACGCGCCGTCCGCTTTCCGGGCGGAACAAATAACCAGTGTTGTGCCGATGTCAATGAGCAGTGCGCGGGCGAATGTCTTGGCGGCCCGCTTGACCGTTATTGACAGTCTGCTGTGACGGATGCAGCGGCTGAAGGCGCAGCGGCGCGCACAAGGAGACGCTTACCGAACTGAGAAATTGCAGTCCCGCCAAACTCCAAGAATGTCGTCGGCAAATGATTGTGCGCTGCAAATTCTCTCTTCGCATCTGCACAAAATTGTGGCACATGGCTCAATCCGCTGACGCAGGGGAAGGAGTAACCTGGTGAGCGCAACCGGAGGATCGAAGGCCTTGACGTTGCCGGAAATAGCGGCGCGGAAGGGCAAGACGCCACTTGTTTGCCTGACGGCCTATACCACGCCCGTCGCCAAGCTTGTCGACGACCATTGCGACCTGGTGCTGGTCGGTGACAGTGTCGGCATGGTGTTGCACGGCATGCCGTCGACGCTCGGCGTGACGCTCGAAATGATGATCCTGCACGGCAAGGCGGTGCGCCGCGGGCTTCAACGCGCCCTGATGGTTGTGGACATGCCTTTTGGTTCTTACGAGGAAAGCCCGGCGCAGGCCTTCCGCAATGCGGCCCGTGTAATGGTCGAGACCGGGGCGGCGGCGATCAAGCTCGAGGGGGGCGAACACCTCGCGGAGACAATCCGGTTTCTGACCGCGCGAGGCATACCCGTGATGGGCCATGTCGGACTGACGCCGCAGGCAGTCAATACTTTCGGCGGTTATCACGTTCAAGGCCGCGGCGAGGATGCCGAACGGATCCTGCGTGATGCAACAGCGGTGACCGAGGCTGGCGCATTCGCGGTCGTGCTCGAAAAGATACCTGAAGCTCTTGCTCGATTGATAACAGAGCAAGTGGCAATTCCCACAATCGGCATCGGTGCATCGCCAGCCTGCGACGGTCAAATCCTGGTCGTTGATGACATGCTGGGCTTGTTTGGCGAATTCCGCCCAAGGTTCGTCAAGCGCTATGCGGAACTGGGAAAGGACGCCGAGGCAGCGATCGCGGCATACGCAAATGAGGTGCGCGAGCGCGCCTTTCCGGGCGCAGAACACGTTTTTGATCATGGCCCGGGCACAGTCAGTGTAGGAGAAGCCACATGAGCACCGCGATCGTCCGGATCGTCTCCGAATTGCGCAGCATTGTAGCCGCCTGGCGCCGTGAGGGTTTGAGGATTGCCGTTGTGCCAACCATGGGCGCCCTGCATGAAGGTCATCTCAGCCTCGTGCGGGCAGCACTTGCCAAGGCTGATCGGGTGATCGTCACCCTGTTCGTCAATCCGAGGCAATTCAACAATGCCGCCGATCTGGCCGCATATCCGCGCACCGAACACGATGACGCCGCGAAGCTCGCAACCGTCGGCGCGCATATTCTTTATGCTCCCAATGCAGCTGACATGTATCCGCAAGGCTTCGCGACCACAGTTTCGGTCGGCGGTGTGAGCGAAGGGCTTTGCGGCACGTTTCGGCCCGGCCACTTCGATGGCGTGGCGACCGTGGTCACGAAGCTTCTTCTGCAGACTGGGGCCGATCTGGCGTTTTTCGGCGAGAAGGATTTTCAGCAGCTCCAGGTCGTGCGCCAGCTTGTCCGTGACCTCGATATCCCGATTGAGATCATCGCTGGCCCGACGGTGCGCGAGGCGGATGGCCTGGCAATGTCGTCGCGCAACGCGCGCCTGTCTTTGGCCGAGCGCAATAGGGCGCCTCGGCTGGCTGAAATCCTGGTCCAGACTGCCAGGCGGCTGAGTTCAGGAGAATCCGTACAGCGTGCGCTGAGTCTCGGCCGAGACGCGATCCTCGCCGTCGGCTTCTCGAAGGTGGAGTATCTCGAGCTGCGTGCGGATAGCGACCTTGCGCCACTACACACATTAGATCGACCAGCGCGGCTGCTTGTCGCTGCGTGGCTTGGCCAAACGCGGCTAATCGATAATTTTCAGGTGCCGTTGCCGCGCGCTGCAGCGTTGCATCAAACCGCTGCCTGAATCGGGGGGACATGGCAGCAACACGCCGGCATCGTGGACATGCTTGGCGGCCGGACGTTGCCCTGTCACCGGCTTATGGCGCGCAACGAGTCCTCAATGGTTGAGCTTGGCACTGATTTTGCGCTGCGTTGCATCGGGCTTGGGATCCGCCGGGTTAAACGCCAACCGCCAATGCCCCGCCGGTGAGGCCTGCGCCGGCGGCTGCCAGCAGCAGCTTCTCGCCCGGTCGAAAGGGATCGGCGTTGTGGGCAACGGACAGCGACAGAGGGATCGTCGCGGCCGACGAGTTGCCATGGTCGGCAATGGTCTTGATGATGCGTCCGTCCTCAATGCCAAGCGACTTGCCGACAGCGTTGAAGATGCGGGCATTTGCTTGATGCGGCACGAATCGGGCGATCTCCGGCGCTGAAAGGCCGGCCGCTGCCAGCGCCTCGACGGAACAGCGGCTCATCATCTCCACGGCCTTGACGAAGACCTCGCGGCCGTCAGCGATGGTCATGCGGGTTTCGGCGATGTCGATGTCTTCCGCGAAGGGACGCTTGCTGCCGCCCGCCGCGATATGGATCAGGCCATAAGCGGACCCATCCGAGGCGAAAGAGGCACCGAGTATGCCGTGGCTGGGATCATTTGACGGGGCCAGCACCACCGCACCTGCGGCATCGGCGAACAATACGGCGCTCGCCCGCTCGGTCGGATTGATCCGGCGGCTCAAAATGTTGGCGGCGATGACGATGGCCGGCTTGTTGTGCAGGCGCACGAAACCGTCGGCGAAGGTCATGGCGTAGATGAACCCGGCGCAGGCGCCCGCCAGGTCGACCCCACCGGCCTTTTCGAGGCCGAGCCTGTGCGCCACCAGTGGCGCGCTCGGCGGCAGCAAATGGTCAGGCGTCGAAGTCGCCAGAAGCAGCAGGCCGATCTCCTCGCGATCGATGCCGGCTGCCTGCAGCGCCATCTCGCCTGCCTTGGCCGCCAGTCCGGAAAGCGTGTCGTCGGGCTCTGCCCAGAAACGCGTGCGGATGCCGGTGCGCCCTTCGATCCAGCCTGCTTCCAGCCCGAGGCTTGTCTCGATCTCGGCATTGCCGACTTTTCGGGCCGGGACGTGATGGCCAAGGCCTATGATGCGCGCCGTGCGGTTCATCTTTTGTCGGTCGCAAGCCAGGCCGCCTCGTCGACGGCATCGTAGAGCCGGTCGAGTTCGCCCGATGTGACGCAATAGGGCGGCAGCACGTAGATGACGTTGCCGAGCGGTCGCACCAGCAATCCGCGATCGAGGAAAAAGGCGCGCAGCTTTGGGCCGACCTCGGCCAGATAGCCGGCATTGCCGACGCTGAGGTCAAGCGCCGCGATGGTGCCGGCCGTGCGCACATTTTCGAAACGCGGATCCCCGTTGAACCGTGCAACCTTTTCCGCCTGCATCCGCGACAGCGCGGCCACGCGCTCGGCTACTGGTTCGTCGTTCCAGATGCCGACATTGGCCAGCGCTGCCGCGCAGGCGATCGGGTTCGCCGTGTAGGAGCTCGAATGGAAGAAGGTCTTGGACCGATCGCTGGAGTAATGCGCGCGGAAGATCGCATCGGTGGCAAGCGTCGCCGCAAGCGGCAGCGAGCCGCCTGTCAGACCCTTGGAGGTGCACAGAATATCGGGCGCGACCGCCGCCTGTTCGCAGGCGAACATGGTGCCTGTGCGGCCCCAGCCGGTCATGACTTCATCGGCGATGAAAAGCGTCCCCGAGCGCTCGGCAATGCGCTTGAGTTCGGCGAGAACTGAGGCCGGATACATCAGCATGCCACCGGCGCCATGCACCAGCGGCTCGACGATCAGTGCGGCAACTTTGCGGTCACGCGCCAGCCGTTCGAAGGCGTCGAGCGTTTCCTGCTCCCGACCTGTGGCGGGAAAGGGGATGGTGTCGACCTGGAAAAGAAGCGGCTCGTAGGCGGCGTTGAAGACGCCGCGCGCGCCGACGCTCATCGTGCCGATTGTGTCGCCGTGATAGCTGTGTTCGATGACAACGATGCGCGAGCGCGGCGCGCCATTGTTGCGATGAAAGCCGAGCGCCATCTTCAGCGCCACCTCGACGCTGGTCGAGCCACTGTCGGAATAGAAGACCCAGTCGAGACCCGGCGGCGCCATGTCGACCAGCGCCGAGGCCAGTTGCTCGGCCGGCTCGTGGCTGAGGCCGGCGAAGATCACCTGGTCGAGCGTCTCGGTCGCCTCACGGATCGCCTCCACAATCTTCGGATGGCGGTGGCCGTGGGTGATGACCCACCAGGAGGAGATCGCATCGAGGATGCGCCTGCCTTCGCGCGTCTCGACATAGGCGCCCTCTGTGCGCGCGATCATCGGTGGAACCGGCTCGGTGGCATGTTGGGTGAAGGGATGCCAGACTGCGGAGCGGCTCAAGGTGAGGCCTCCATGAAGTCGGCGACGTTGAACGAGGCCCGCACGGCCGCGGCAAGCGTCTCAGGCTCCAGCGGATCAAGACGCGGCAGACGACCAAGCACCCGCACCTTGCCCATCTCGGCAATCGTCCTCTGCGTATCGGCCATCTCGTCGCCGATGAAAGCGACGCCGAGCAAAGGTATCGAGCGGGCGCGCAGAGCCTCGAGCGAAAGCAGGGTGTGGTTGATGGTCCCGAGCGCCGTGCGCGCGCAAAGAATGAGCGGCAGTTGCCAATCCCGGAAGATATCGATGAACCTCGTCTGCCGGTTCACCGGCACCATCAGCCCACCGGCACCTTCGATGATGAGCGGACCGGGCAGCTCCGGTAGCGAGAGCTTTGCCGCCTCGATCGCAACGCCATCGATTTCGGCCGACCGATGCGGTGACAGAGGCATCTTCAGACGGTACACTTCCGGCAGGACGCGCCCTGAAGGTAGGCCAGAAAGTCGGGCAACGACCTCGCTGTCGGTCTCCTCGTCGAGGCCGGATTGAACCGGCTTCCAATAGAAGCCGTCGAGCAGGCCCGCGAGACCGGCCGAAAACACGGTCTTGCCGATGCCGGTGTCGGTGCCGGTCACAATGAAGCGTGCCGTCATCGCGTGCGCTCCCATTCCTCGGCAAGCGCATCGAACAGCGCCGAGACGTCGTCCTCGGCGACATTCAGCGTCAGCGAGATCCTGAGCCTTGCCGTGCCCTCGGGCACGGTTGGCGGGCGGATGCCGCGCACATCGAAGCCGCGAGACTGCAAAGCCTCAGCCAGCGCCATGGCGCGTCGATTGTCGCCGACGATGATTGGCAGGATCTGCGAACCGCTCGCAGGCAGGCCCAACTCTCCAGCCTTCTTGGAGGCGAGCGCGACCAGCCCCGCCAGCCGTTCACGGCGATCCAGTTCGTCGGCGACGATGTCGAGGGCCGTTGCCGCCGCGACGGCCATCGGCGGCGAGGGTGCGGTGGCGTAGATGAAGGGCCGGCAGCGGTTGACGAGATAGTCGCACAGCAATTCTGGCGCGGTGACCAGCGCGCCGGACGCGCCCAGCGCCTTGCCGCAGGTGTGCAGCACCACGACATTGTCGCGGCCTTCGAGATCGTGCGCGAGACCGCGCCCGTCGGGACCATAGACGCCGGTAGCGTGCGCCTCGTCGACGAACAGGAATGCATCATGCCGGTCCGCGATCTCGATCAATTCACCAAGCGGAGCCCGGTCGCCGTCCATGCTGTAGAGGCTCTCGACCACGATCCACGCGCGGCCGGTGCCACCTCTCGCGCGCCAGGTTTGGATCGCATCGTCCACGGCGTCGGCATCGTTGTGCGCTGCTTCCGTCACTTCGGCGCGGCCGGCTCGCGCCCCCTCATGCGCGCTGGCATGGATGAGCTCGTCCAGCACCACCAGGTCGCCCTTCTGGGGCAAGGTCGTGAGCACCGCGAAATTGGCGACATAGCCGCCGCCGAAGAACAGCGCGCGCTCGGCGCCGAAGAAGCCGGCGGCCTTGGCTTCGAGTACCTCGTGTTCGGGGTCGTTACCGCGCAGGAGCCGCGAACCGGTCGCCCCAATGGGGGTGCCGGCGGCGAGTGCCGCGGCGACCGCCTCGGCCATACGCTTAGAGCGTGCGAGGCCGAGATAGTCGTTGGAGGCGAAGTCGAGCCCGGCGCGCCTGCTCAGGGCCCGCAACCGGTTCTTGCGGGCCAGACCGCTCAAGGTTGCCTCGTAGCGGTCGAGCATAGCTCGGCCGTTCACCCGCCCGTTCACTGGGCTTCGCGCTCCATCGGCTTGATGCCCAGCCGGCGGAACAGCGCGCTGTCCTTGTCCTCTCCGGGGTTATCGGCGGTCAGCAAGGTGTCGCCGACGAAGATGGAGTTGGCGCCCGCGAAGAAGCACAGCGCCTGCATCTCGTCGCTCATCGCCGTGCGCCCGGCCGAAAGCCGCACATGCGACTTCGGCATCATGATGCGGGCAAGCGCGATGGTGCGCACGAACTCGATCGGCTCGATGGGATCGGCCTCGCCGAGCGGCGTGCCCTCGATCGGGATCAGCATGTTGATCGGCACGCTGTCGGGCGGCTCCGGCAGGTTGGCTAAAGTCACCAGCATGTCGATGCGATCGGCCTTCTCCTCGCCCATGCCGACAATGCCGCCGCAGCAGACCTTGATGCCGCTGTCGCGGACATGGCTAAGCGTGTCCAGCCGGTCAGCGAAGGTCCGCGTCGAGATGATCTCGCTGTAGTAGCGCTCGGAAGTGTCGATGTTGTGGTTGTAATAGTCGAGGCCTGCCTGCTTGAGGCGCTGGGCCTGGCCGAGGTCGAGCATGCCGAGCGTCATGCAGGTCTCCATGCCGAGTGCCTTCACGCCCTCGACCATGGCGACCACCGCGTCCATGTCGCGCTGCTTGGGGCTGCGCCAGGCGGCGCCCATGCAATAGCGCGTGGCGCCCGCATCGCGCGCTTTCCTGGCCTCGGCGATGACGCGCTCAACCTCCATCAGCTTCGAGGCCTTGAGGCCGGACTGGTGATGCGCGGACTGGCTGCAATAGCCGCAATCTTCCGGACAACCCCCGGTCTTGATCGAAAGCAGGCGCGACAACTGCACCCGGTTGGGATCGAAATTCTCGCGATGGATGCTCTGGGCCTGGAAGAGCAGGTCGTTGAAGGGCAGGTCGTAGACCGCCTGGGCCTCCGCCCGCGTCCAGGGCGGTAGCGCCCAGCCGATTGGGTCCGATGTCAGGTCGGGGCTGAGTTCCGCGTTCATTCCACCTCCATCGTCAGGATATCCTTTCACAACTGGTTCCGCTGAATAAGCGTTGAACTTTCCGCAGCGGCCAGCTTGGCCAATTATCCGCCCACGAGCGTCGGTATCGGCAGAGCTTCGCGGATCTCGTTGAGAATCGAGAAGCTGTAGCCTCCGCCCGCATCGCGCTCCACCGAATAGGTCAGACGGTCAATGATGCGATTGTCCCTGTCGAAGGTCAGCACGCGCGGCTTGAGCGTGGTCAGCTCCCTCCCGTGTACATAGACCGAATTGCAGACGATGACCTGGTCGCCCGGCTGGCAGGTGCGGGCCGCGGCACCGTTAAGGATGCAACAGCGCGATCCACGCTCGCCGAGGATGACGTAGGTCGAGATCCGTGCGCCAGAGTTCTTGTTCCAGATCTCGACAAACTCCATCGGCAGGATGGCCGCCTCCTCGCAATGGTCGGGGTCGAGCGTTATCGAGCCATGATAGTCGAGGTTGGCCTCGGTGACGTGGATGCCGTGCAGCTTGCCGGCAACGATTTTACGCATTTCTTCCTCCAGAACATTTCCAATCATGAGCCACACCCCGTGTGTCTCGCGTCCTCGGTCGTTCTCGGTGGCTATTGCGCGGTTTCTTCGGCTTGAGCGGATGAACGCTCCCTTCTGATCGCATCACAGGATTCTGTGAAGGCGACGTCCAGCAAATAACCGAGAAGTTCCAGCCCATGAGAAGCAGCCATCTGGCGCAGTTCGTCGAGCCGGCAGATGATAAAGCCAAGCGCTTCCGCGCGCTCTTTTGCTTGTTGCTGGTCCGTCACTTCTGCGGGCAAGATAGTGTCGGCAGTCGATGAAGCCGGGGGCGTTCTGGCGTCAGGTAGCCTGCGGCCAAAGGAGTTCCTGGGATTCTGGTTCATATCCTCTCCCTCAGTTCAAATGCCTGCTCAAATTCCGGTCGGCCGGCATGTCGAGGCCGATGTCGAGGATAGGAGCGCTGTGGGTAAGCCAGCCGACAGAGATGAGATCGACCCCGGTCGCAGCAATTGCTGGGGCGGTAGCAGGCGTCACGCGGCCAGACGCTTCGGTGATCGCCCGGCCGCCGACCATCGCCACGCTCTGGGCAAGATCCTCGACCGACATATTGTCGAGGAGCACGGCGTCGACGCCGGCCTGGAGCGCCAGATCAAGTTGGTCCAGCGTGTCGACCTCGACCTCGATCTTGACCATGTGGCCAACCGCGCCGCGCGCTCGTTCGATCGCGGTGCGGATATCGCCGGCAAGTGCGATATGATTGTCCTTGATCAGCACGGCGTCATCGAGCGCGAAGCGGTGGTTGGCGCCGCCGCCAGCGCGCACGGCGTATTTCTCCAGGACACGCAGGCCCGGTGTCGTCTTACGTGTACACACGATCTTTGCATTATGGCCGCGCACCGCATTCACGAGCGTGGCCGTTGCCGTTGCGATGCCACTCAACCTGCACAGAAAATTGAGCGCCGTCCGCTCCGCTGTCAGCAGGCTGCGCGCAGGTCCCGTGACATTCGCGATTGTCTCTCCGGCCGATACCTTGCCGGCCTCGGGACAGCGCAACTGCATGCTGACCCCGGGATTGACCAGCAGAAAGGCAAACATTACCAGGTCGAGCCCGGCGACAATACCGGCCTGCCTTGCATTCAAAGCAAACGTTGCCTCGCAATCGGCGGGGATGATGGCATCGCTGGTGATGTCGCCGGCTCTGCCCAGATCTTCGAGCAGAGCACCGCGCACGATCGGCTCCATGATGATCTGGGGAAGCGGTGCAATGGAACTCATCAGCAACTCCGTTCGAATCGTTGACAGCTGAGCGCAACGGCACTCTCAAAAGCTGTGCAGAGCGTCAGTCGTGAAGGGCGAGCGTCAGAGTCGCGCTCGGGGAAATCGGACCGGTAGTGCGAACCACGGCTTTCTTCGCGTCGAAGGGCCGCGAGCGTGATCAACAGCGCCACCAGCGCCGGGTCCGCCGCCGTCGTCTCGCCAGCGGCGATCGGCAGCAGTGTGGCAACGGCCTCGCTCAGCGCCTTGCCATTGCGGACAATACCGAGCGCATTGGAGACGACCTGGCGTATGGATGAAGGGTCGGGTCGCAATGGAAGCATGGAGGGAACCCTGGGCCACTGCCACCCGGCGCTGGTGCCGGAAACGCTTGCCGCCACCCAGGCAGAGGTTGCAACCGCTTCGGCCAGCGAGTTGCTGGCAAGCCGATTGGCGCCATGCAGTCCGGTGCATGCCACCTCGCCACAGGCCCACAGCCCATTAACGGTGCTGCGCCCTTCAGCGTCCACCGCGACGCCGCCCATATGATAGTGAGCGGCGGGACGCACGGGGATCGGTTCGGCCGCCGGATCGATCCCGGCCTGTTTGCACGCAGCGTCGATTGCCGGAAAGCGTTTTGCGAATTTTTGCCCGAGGCATTGCCGGGCGTCGAGATAAACACGATGCCCGGCCGCGAGATGATGCGCGATTGCGCGTGCGACCACGTCGCGCGATCCGAGCTCGGCGCCGCGAGTGTCAGTCAGGAATCGATCGCCATGTTCGTCGACAAGCACTGCGCCTTCGCCGCGCACTGCTTCGCTCACAAGCGGCATCGGCCGGCGCGAGATGTCGAGCGCCGTCGGGTGGAATTGCACGAACTCCATGTCGGCGAGTTCCGCTCCAGCACAAGCCGCAAGCGCCAGCCCGTGGCCGAAGGAGGCAAGAGGGTTGGTCGTATCGCAAAACAGACCACCTAAACCGCCGGTCGCCAGGACTACACGGCGGGTGGGCAATGCGAAGACACTGTTGTCAAGCACAGCCAGCACACACACTATGCCGCCTTCCGCAACGGCCAGACGAAGGGCTGTTATGCCTTCCATGATGGTGATCGAACGCGTGCGCCGCGCCACGGCAAGCAGCGCATGAAACAACTGATGGCCTGTGGCGTCAGTGGCATGGACGATTCGGCGCCGTGAATGGGCTGCCTCCAGGCCAAGCCGCAGTTTTCCATCCAAGGCGCGGTCGAAGGGTGCACCAAGACGGATGAGGTTCTCGACGGCGTCAGGGACGGCTTCGACCACTCGCCTGGCAATTTTTTCGTTGCAAAGCCCATCACCGGCGGCAAGCGTATCGGCGAGGTGCAGGTCAGGGCTGTCGTCCTCGCCAAGGCTTGCCGCAAGCCCACCCTGCGCGAGCGTGCTCGAGGTATCCGTCCCGAGTGGCGTCCTGGAGAGGAGGACGACTGGTCGTGGCGCCAAGTGCAGCGCCGTCATCAGGCCGGCTAGCCCAGCGCCAATGATGACCGGCGCCTCGCCAATGTCATGGATGTATGGCGTCATACGAAGAGCATGCGCTCGACGGCCCAGCGGGCCCGCTCGGCGACACGCGGATCGATGGTGACGATGTGGCGGTTCTGCTCGAGCGCTGCGCGTATATTGGCGAGCGTAATGCGCTTCATATGCGGGCACAGATTGCAGGGACGCACGAAATCCACGTCAGGATGTGCGACCGCGACATTGTCGCTCATCGAGCACTCGGTCATAAGCACCACACGCGCCGGCTTGTGCCGCCCGACATAGTCGGACATCGCTGCCGTCGAGCCGGCGAAGTCGGCCTCGGCGACGACCTCTGGCGGACATTCGGGATGGGCAAGTACGGTCACGCCGGGATGTGCCTCCCGCAGTTCGCGAATGTCGATGGCTGTGAAGCGCTCGTGGACTTCGCAGCGGCCTTTCCAGGCAATGATCTCGACCTTCGTCTGCGCCGCGACGTTCCTTGCCAGATACTCGTCGGGCAGCATGATCACGCGCGGCGCATTGAGCGACTTCACCACCGCAAGCGCGTTTCCAGAAGTGCAGCAAATGTCGGACTCGGCCTTCACGGCTGCAGAGGTGTTGACGTAGGTGATGACCGGAACGCCAGGATAGCGCAGCCGCATCAGCCGCACGTCCTCAGCCGTTATCGAGTCGGCCAGCGAACAGCCGGCGGCAAGGTCTGGGATGAGCACGGTCTTGCCGGGATTGAGGAGCTTCGCCGTCTCAGCCATGAAATGCACGCCGGCCAGCACGATCAGATCCGCATCGACCGTCATTGCCTTGCGGGCCAGCGCCAGGCTGTCGCCGACAATATCAGCCACGCAATGGAAGATCTCGGGAGTCTGGTAGTTATGCGCCAGGATAACGGCATTGCGCTCGCGCTTCAGCGCCAGGATGGCGCCGATGTCATCGGCAAAGGCCGGCCATTCGATTGGCGGGATCACTCGCCGGACGCGCTCGTAGAGGGACGCGACCGTAGGTAACGCGCCAGTCATCAGCGCCTCCGCTTATTTTCCGGCTGAAAATAAGCGGCATATATCTACGCCGACTATAAAGGTGTCAAGCCCGCGAGAGTGGCAATTTTGTTCCGGCGACTGCCCGGTCATCGAGGACATCGCGTCGGAAGCGAAAGAGCTTTGCCGGCCGCCCGCCCGTATCGAGGGCGGTTTCGCCTGTTTCTTCCACCAACTCCTGCTGCTCGACGAGCCTGCGGAAGTTCGGCTTGTTGATGAGCCGGCCGGCCAGCGCTTCCACGGTTCGCTGCAGATTGAGCAGCGTGAAGCTCGGTCGCATGAGCTCGAAGACGACCGGCCGGTATTTGATCTTGGAGCGCAGCCGCGCGATGCCAGTCGCAAGGATCCGGCGATGATCGCAGACCATCGCCTTGCCTGACACTGTTGCCGGGAGCGTTATGCTCGCGTTGCCACCAGCCTCTTCGACCAGGCCCGCCTCGAAAAGCAGCTCATAGCGCTGCAGCGTAAGGTCCTCGTTCCAGGGGCGATCGTCGAAGGCAAACGCGATCGCCGCGCGCTGACGGCGTTCGCGTCGCGCTGCAATGCTGCTGGCACCCTTCGCCCAGGCAATCAGGCGCCGGTGCAGGATGCTCAGCGCTTCCGGCGCGCCGGACCGGTGGTCTTCCCATGGAAAATACGCGTACCAGCTTTTCCAGTGGGACTGGCGCGAGACGGCAATAGCTTCTTGCCGGGTCAGCGCAAGATAGCTGATCGAGATGTTGCGCTGTTGGCGCCCAGCCTCGATGCGGTTTCGGTCAGCGAAGGTATAGAGCTGCTCGATATAGCCAAGCGGGTGGCCTGTCTGTTGTTCGACCCAGTCCCTCAGGCCAGACTGCACGGAACGGTGGCTGAGCGCGAACGGCCCGGAGGGCAATGCATCCTGCTCTCCGATGGTGAGGACGCAAGGCTCGCGGTCTGTCACGGCAGCGACAACCGCGATCAAGTCCAAATTGATGTCGCGGCTTTCCCGAGCGTTGCTATCTTTGTTTCGTGTTGCTTGGTCGTGCATGTTGCCGAACGTGGCCGTGCTCTGTGAGTGACGCGGCTAAACCGATTTAATCAACGTGTACCATGCCGGGCCGCGCGTCAACGGCGTACCTGTACGGTCTTTTGGTGCTCGCACTTGCATAAAACTGGTCCAAACGCGACACCCTCGGTAGGTAACGCAACGGAAGGGCGCGCCTTTTTGCCGACCCTGAAGACGCGGCGAGCGCAACGAACAGGTTGAGACGGTCGAGCCCGGGTGCACCGCTCTGATGTCCTTTTGCAAGTGCGATCTGCGCAATAATCCACCCCACACCGATTTCCTCGGTCGGTTTCTCATTGACGGAGCGCCTATCGGTG
>NZ_JBEPLM010000023.1:0-63460 GCF_040545255.1 Mesorhizobium shonense | reverse complement strand
AACTGAAACTGAAAGGGCTGGCCCCTGTGCAATACAGGACCCAGCCCTTAAATCTACCAGCTCAATGAACCGTCCAACTTTACGGGGTCAGTTCAGAGGCGAGGTCTTTTGCATTGCGGCTGCATATTCTCAGATCAATGCCATGATGAAGCACGCCATCGCCACGATGGCGGTGACGGTGCGGACGTGATTCCACATCACCCACTGGCTCAGATGGTTCGCCCACACGGCGGCGCCGTTGGCGCTCGCAGGATCAACGGCGGCGAGTGCGTCGTTGAGCGGCACGTTGAAGACCATGGTCACGATCGGATTGCCGATGAAATAGATCACGGCGCCGGCAAGCAGCCAGTATGAGCCTGACTGGCTCCAGCCAAGAAGAACGGCGGCAATCAGCACTAGGCAGATGAGGCCGGTGCCGAAAAGAGCGGTCATGAAGGTTGGAGTAATCACCGTTACATTGATCGAATTCATCGCGGCGATGCCGCTTGGGACGGGCAGCCGGGCAAGGGCCGCCATGACGAAGTTCGAGAAGGCGAAGAAGACGCCGCCAACGACGCCAGAGCCGATCGCGGCGATGAAGGTGAGGGTGGGAAGAAGTTTCATCATGTCGGTTGCTCCAGATTTGCCGCGGGCGATGCCCGGGTAAAAATATGAGAAATCCTCACATTTGCAAAATGTGATAAACCCTCGTATTTTGCGAGTCAAGCCAGTTTTCGAAAAATCGCCCTGAGAGAGCATGGAAGACAAATCCGCCGGGAGGACCGACCAGGCCTCTGTTGCTTCGCCGCGGCGGGCGCCGACGCAGCAACGCAGCCGCGAGCGGGTCGAGCGCATGCTTGCCGCCGCCTCCGCGCTGATTGCCGAGCAGGGCAGCGACGCCATGCGCATGGGCGAGGTGGCGGAGAGGGCAGGGGTGTCGATCGGCTCGCTCTACCAATTCTTCCCGGACAAGCGGGCAATCGTCTGGGCGCTGGCCGAGCGCCACACCGCCGAAAGCCAGGCCTGCATTGCCTCAGCGCTGAAGGATGTCAGCGACGCCGAAGGTCTGAAGCGGGCGTTTTCGGAACTGGTCGATATCTACTACCGGCTGTTCCTGGCCGAGCCGGTGATGCGCGACATCTGGTCGGGCACGCAGGCAGACAAGGCGCTGCGCGAGCTGGAACTTGCCGACAGCCGGGCCAATGCCGAATTCCTGGTCGCGGTGCTGAAGCGGCTCCGCCCCGGCGCCGACGCGATCGCGTTGGAGACGACGGCGTTCCTCGTCTGGCAGATGGGCGAGACCGCCATGCGGCTGGCGATCTCCGTCGACCGGGAAGAGGGCGACAGGCTGGTCGCGGCTTACAAGCGAATGGCGCTGAGGGAGCTGGTGGGGGAGTAGAAACGACCCGACCTCGGCGCTTCCTGCAGGTTGACAGTTAGCGAAACCACCGGCGACAGCGTCCCTCTCCCCGTCACTATCCGGGGAGAGGATGCCGGCAGGCAGGTGAGGGGCAGCGCGGGCCTAAGATATTGGCACCAGTTTTAATAATACACTGTCGCCGAATTTCTTCCGCCTCAGCCAGCCAGTCGTCGACGCTGGCGCTGCCCCTCATCCGCCTGCCGGCACCTTCTCCCCGTATAGAGACGGGGAGAAGGGAGCACTGACCAACAAAAAACCCGCCACGAGGGCGGGTTTTTGATCTGCGACAAAGCAGAGAAGGGCTTAAAGGCCGAAACCTTCGAAACGCTTCTTGAACTTCGACAGGCGGCCGCCGCGGTCGAGCAGGGTCTGCTGGCCGCCGGTCCAGGCCGGGTGGGTGGTCGGGTCGATGTCGAGGTTCATCGTGTCGCCTTCCTTGCCCCAGGTCGAACGGGTCAGGTATTCGGTGCCGTCGGTCATGACGACCTTGATGGTGTGGTAGTCGGGATGGATATCGGCCTTCATTGTCTTATTTCCTGGCTTGCCGGCGCCGTGACGGGCCCATGGCCTGCGTCGATGCGCCCCTTTTTAAAACTCGAAGCCGCAGCTAATGAAAAGCCACGGCTTCTAAAACGGTCGGCGAGCCTATACATCAGCCGGAATTGAATCACAAGGCCGCGGCAAGCGCATATTGAAGCGCGTTACCGGCAAGCGGCCAGAGGAAACGCTCATGGCGGATATCGGTGTCAGTGGAGACGCGCGCAAGCGCTCGGTCCGGCCGCTGAGAAGCCTTTTCCCCTATATTACCCGTTATCGGAAACTGGCGGTCGGCGCCATCATCTCACTGATCGTGGCGGCCGCGACGACGCTGGCCCTGCCGATGGCCGTGCGGCGCATGATCGATCACGGCTTCCAGGCCGCGGGTTCCACTTTTATTGCCGAGTATTTCGCGGCGCTGGTTCTGATGGCGGCCTTGCTGGCGGCGGCGTCGGCCAGCCGCTACTATTTCGTCATCACGCTCGGCGAGCGGGTCGTCGCCGACATCCGCCGCGACGTCTTTTCTCATGTCACGACGCTTTCGCCGGCCTTTTTCGACAAGGCGCATTCCGGTGAGATCGTGTCGCGGCTCGCCGCCGATACCACCCAGGTGAAGTCGGCTGTCGGCGCCACGGCTTCGGTCGCGCTGCGCAACCTCATCCTCGGCCTCGGCGCCGTGGCGATGATGGTCTTCACCAGTCCGAAACTCTCCGGCCTGGTCATTGCAGCCATCCCGCTGATCGTGCTGCCGCTGGTCGCCTTCGGCCGCTCGGTGCGGCGCAAGTCGCGGCTGGCGCAGGACACGCTTGCGGAAGCCACCGCCTATGCCAGCGAGCAGATCGGCGCCGTGCGCACGCTGCAGGCCTTCACCAACGAGAAGCTGGTGACGGGGCGCTTCTCGACCGCGGTGGAGGCCGCTTTCGAGGCGGCAAGGACCTCGGTCTTCGCGCGCTCTTTCCTCACCTTCTTCGCCATCTTCATGATCTTCTCCTCGGTGGTGGCGGTGCTCTGGTTCGGCTCACGCGACGTGCTTGCCGGCACGATGTCGGCCGGCACGCTCGGCCAGTTCCTGCTTTATTCGGTGTTCGCCGCCGGGGCGCTCGGCGCGCTGTCGGAAGTGTGGAGCGAACTGTCGCAGGCGGCGGGCGCCGCCGAACGGCTAACCGAAATCCTGGCCGAGAAACCTGCCATCCAATCGCCCGTCGATCCGCAGCCGCTGCCGGCCAAGGCCAAGGGCGCGATCAGCTTCGACGACGTCTCCTTCTCCTATCCGGCGCGGCCGGACCGGGCAGCGGTGCATGGCCTGAGCTTCCAGGTGAAGCCGGGCGAGACGGTGGCGATCGTCGGCCCCTCCGGCGCGGGAAAAAGCACCGTCTTCTCGCTGATCCTGCGCTTCTACGATCCGGAAAGCGGGCGCATCGTCATCGACGGCGTCGACGTGCGCGAGGCCGATCCGGCCGCGATCCGCGAGCGCGTCGCCATCGTGCCGCAGGACGTCACCATCTTCGCGGCCAGCGCGCGCGACAATATCGGCTTCGGCCGGCCTGGCGCCGGCAACGCCGGGATCGAGGCGGCGGCGAAGGCCGCCCTTGCCGACGAATTCATCGGCAAGCTCGAAAAGGGCTATGACAGCCAGGTCGGCGAGCGCGGCGTGACCTTGTCCGGCGGCCAGCGCCAGCGCATCGCGATCGCCCGCGCCATCCTGCGTGACGCGCCGATCCTCTTGCTCGACGAGGCGACCTCGGCGCTCGACGCCGAAAGCGAGACGCTGGTGCAGACGGCGCTGGAGCGGCTGATGCGCGGCCGCACCACCATCGTCATCGCCCACCGGCTGGCGACGGTGCTCAAGGCCGACCGGATCCTCGTCATGGAAGCGGGACGCATCGTCGAGGAAGGCACGCATCAGAGCCTGGTCGCCAAGGGCGGCACCTATGCGCGTCTGGCCAAGCTGCAGTTCGAGACCGGCGCCAGCGCCTTCAAGGGCGCGGCGGAGTAAAAACGTCCGGGGCCGCGCGTCCCGGGCAGGCAAGTATCGCGTCGCGTGGCTACCAGCGGCGGATGGCCATGAAAAGCGGTATGCCTACAAAAATCGAGACCAGCAGCAACCCGCCAATGACCTGCTGTTCGGACCTGTCCGGTGCGGCGACGGGCACTGGATTTTCGGGCGCATCCTGATAGGTGAAGTCGAACGTCCAATCGATGTTGTCACTCACGTCCTTGACCGACTTCAGATAATCGTTGACCGCCTTGGCCGGAACCTGTGTCGCCAGTGTCCGGAAATCCCACTGCACCTCGAAAGTGGTCGGCGTATTGCTCCAGGACGACTTCAGCGACAGGTAGGGCGTGACGACATCCTTCATCTCGCCGCCGGAAAAGCGTGCCTTCAGATTGCTCACCGTCACGGTGTGCCTGCGGTAGACCGGGGACCCAAGCGAGACGGGTCCGGCGCGGTTCACCATGCTCGGGGTCGGCAGATCGGTGCCGAGGTCGGCTGCCTTGATCGAAAAGTTTTTCGCCAGATCGTTGGCGGTCAATGCTTGAGCCGGCAGCCGGTAGCTCTCCCGCACATTGATGATGTTGCCGTCACGATTGTCGAAGATTTCCAGCTTTGCCGCGCTTTCGATACCGGGGTAGCGCTTGCTGTAATATTTCAGGTAGGCGTCGGACAGCTCGCTCACCGACCGGCTGGCGAGCTTGCCGCGCATGTAGTCGGCGTCGGCACCCTCATGGGTCGACAGCACTGAAAGCGTCAGGTGGCCGTCAGGCTTGTCGGGAAAGGAAAACTCCTCGGCGACCTTGACGGTCGGGCTTTCAAGCTCCGCACTGGGCATCTTCTCCAACGCGCCACTGCCAAAGACTGGCAAGGCGAAACCATAGTCCGGCTGCGGGAAGTTGCTTGCGTCGCCGCCCTGCAGGTAGTCAGTAGCGTCCAGCCAATATATCTTGGCGCCGATCGTCGCCTTGACGATGGCGTGATCGAAGTCGCGCAGCGCTGGCAGGTGCTGGTCCAGCGCCCGCCCATGGTCGAGGTCGGCCAGCGCGACTTGGGCGGAAACGCCCAGCCGCGCGAGCGCCGAGGCAAGCAGCAGCGCCTTGTCCTTGCAGTCGCCAAAGCCGCTCTGGATGACCGTCGCCGGATCGCGCGGAATATAGGACCCGGAGCCGATCGAGAGACTGACATAACGGATCTCGTCCTGGACGAGGCGCATCGCCTGGATCATCCGATCCTCTGGCAGCGGGTGCCTGGCCGCGATCTCGTCGAGCTTGGCGGCAAAAGCGGGCGGGAAGGCGGTAGCCGGCTTGTAGTAAGGCTGAATGGCGTCGATGATGCTTTGCCAGCTTGCCGTGGACGAGACGTCGATCGATCCCCAGGCCGGGAAATCCGTCGGCACGTTCTCCTCGACCTTGACCGGTTTCGGATTGGCAATCTCCCAGAGATAGATGGAGCCCGTTCCCGAGGTGGAGATGACGGGTTTGATTTCGGTTCCGCGCGGCTTGATCGCTAGCGGCCGCGAGGCCGGCCAGATGATGCTGGTCCGGATCAGGCCCACCGGCTCCTCCCACTCGGTCGAGAAGCTGTAGAAAAACAGGCCCTTGCCGACGAGCGGCGTGATCTCATAGGTCTCGCCATAGTCCACGACGTCACCGACACGCACGTCGTCGATGTTGACATGGGCGGTCAGCCAGCCGTCAAAGACGCCCTTTTCGGCATCCTTCTCCTGCCGGAAAATGTCGAACTTGACGTCGTCGAGCCGGTCCAGCACCTGGCCGTCGCGGACGATGCGTAAATGGTTGAGCGTCACCTTGTGTCTGGACGGGTCGAATTGCAGGTCGATGCTCGCACCCTGCTCCAGGCCAGGCCGATCGACGATTCTGTAGACAGTGCGCGAATAGTCGTCATAGCCATAGTCGCGATGGATGATTTGCTCATCCGCCAGCAGCCAGGAGATGCCGTTTTTGATCTGGTCGCCTCGTGCCGGGTCCGCCGACGGGACGTCGACCGACTTGATCCAGTCCGCCTCCGGTCCTTTACGGACGATCTCATCCGCCCTTGCAGGGGAGATCAGACCGGCCAGTGCGACCAAAAAAAGCACGAGGTAACGGAAAGACCCGACCTCACGAAAACCGCCACCCACCAACATTCAAGCCCGCTGAAGCAAGGAACGCTATTTCTCAGAGTCTTTCCTGCCAAAGTAAAGGCCGGCAACGCATCTTTTGCGCGCCTCGATCTGGTGAGCCGGCGAGGGCGCGTCAGTTGCCGTAGCGCCTGCGGAGGTGCTCGGTGAAGTAAGCAGCGTCGAGCCTCTTGCCGGTGGCGCGCTCGAGCAGTTCCGGCGTCGACCAGCGCGAACCCTGCGACCAGATCCTTTTGCGGCGCCAGTCGTTGATGGCGCCGAAATCGCCCCTGGCGAGGTCCTCGTCCGCGGACGGATGTTCCCTGGTCAAGGCCGCCCATTGCTGCGCCGCCATCATGGCGCCAAGCGTATAGGACGGGAAATAGCCGAACGCGGCGCCCGGCCAATGCACGTCCTGCATCGGTCCGTCGGCCGGGTCGTCGATGGTCGACAGGCCCAGATAGTCGCGCATCTTGGCGTCCCAGGCCTCGGGCAGGTCGGCGGGCTCCAGCCGGCCGGCAACAAGCTCCTGCTCGAGCTCGTAGCGCAGGATGACATGCAGCGGATAGGTGACCTCGTCGGCGTCGACACGGATGAAGCCGCGTTTCACATGGTGGACATGCGGCAGGATGTCGTCGAGCGACCAGGCTTCGCCGAGGTGTTTTTCGACCACCGGCAGCGCCCAGCGCCAGAAGGCGGGGTTGCGGCCGATCTGCTTCTCGACGAACAGGCTCTGGCTTTCATGCACCGCCATGCCGCGCGCCTTGCCGAGCGGCCAGTGCGACCAGGCTTTCGGCAGGTTCTGCTCGTAGAGCGCGTGGCCGGTCTCGTGCAGCACGCCCATCAGCGCCGACAGGAAATCGGAGGTCTTGTAGCGGGTGGTGATGCGCACGTCGCTCGGCACGCCGCCGCAGAACGGGTGATGCGACACCGACAGCGAGCCATGCGTGAGGTCGAAGCCGACCGCCGCCATCATGGCAAGGCCGAGCTCGCGCTGCTTCTCGATGGCGTAGCTGCCGGAGAGCGGCTTCAGCGGATGCTTGGCCAGGCGCGCATCCTGCACGGCCAGCGCGTGCGGCAGGAAGTCCCGCAGGAAGGCCTTCAGCTCGGCAAACACCGGCGTGATGTCGGCGGCGCGGTTGCCGGGGTCGTACTGCTCCATCAGCGCGTCATAGGGGGCGAGGCCGAGCGCGTCGGCGCGCAGCGCCGCCTCTTCGCGCACCAGCGCCACCACCCCTTCCAGCGCCGGCAGGAAGCCCGCCCAGTCATTCTTGGCGCGCAGGTCGCGCCAGAGCTGCTCGGAGCGCATGCGCGCCGTCGTCTGGCGCTCGACGAACTCGACCGGCAGGCAGGTGAGATTGGTGAATTGCCGGCGCAGTTCCCGGACCGCCGCCTGCTGCTCGTCGTTCAGCGGCTCGGCTTCGGCGGCGGCGATCCAGTCGCCGATCTCCGGCGCGGTTGCCTGGGCGTGCAGCATGCCGGCAAGGGTGGACATCGCCTCGGCGCGTTTCTCGCCGCCACCGACCGCCATGTGGGTCGCCTCGTCGGCGCCGAGGATGGCTAACGCATGTTCCAGCGCTTCAAGCTTGTGGCCGAGTTGATCGAGTTTTTGGAAGGACATGGCGGATCCCAACTGGAAATTGGCTGGCGCGAAAAGATACCAACGCATGGAGCTTGGCAACCCTGATCGGCCAGCAGAAGAGCTGCCCATCTTGCCTTGCGGCAGCGCTGCGTGATCAATGCCGGGAACAAACGACTGGAGGGGACAATGGTCGGCAATATCCTGACCGGGCTGGTGGCGCTGATCCACTGCTACATCGTCTATCTGGAGATGGTGCTGTGGGATACGCCGCGCGGGCACAAGGCGTTCAATCTCAAGCCGGACTTTGCCAGCGCTTCAAAAGTGCTCGCCGCGAACCAGGGGCTCTATAACGGCTTTCTCGCGGCAGGCCTGATCTGGGGCCTCTATCTCGGCGCCGGCGGATTCCAGATCAAGATCTTCTTCCTGCTTTGCGTCGCCATCGCCGGCCTTTACGGCGCGGCGACCGTCGGCCGCAAGATCCTGTTCATCCAGACGGTGCCGGCCGTGCTCGCGATCGCCGCAGTTTGGCTAGGCTGGTGAAAAAAGGGCGCCCTTAGAGCCGGATGATTTCAGGTCGAACCGACCCGAAATCTGAATCCGGCTCTAAATCAAAGAGATAGAGCATGATGTCGCCCGAAAACCGCTTCACACTTTTCGGCATCATGCTCTAGGGCTCGGGCGCCAGGTGGTGCCCGCGCGACTCCACCCTACCCGCGCGCCAAAAAGCGCGCGGGCGCCGTCGCGGCAAAATTCGCTGCGATGGATGGGAACTCAACCGTTCGGATAGTAGCCGCCGTCGGCACCGTCGCCGATGAGCGGGCTGCTGCCGGTGGCGTTCCGCAGGCTCTGGCTCACATCATCGAGCTGCGCCACCAACTGCTGATATTGCTCGGATGGTATCGCGCCATGTCCCGCCGCGGCTTCCCGTTGCGCGACCCGGCTGATGCGGACGGCCTGCCTGTGAAGGTCTCGCGCCTCGGCTGGCTTGATCTTGTCCATCTGCCTCGCGGCCGTGATGCCTTGGTCCACGCTCTGCGCCTGATCGATGAGGCCCGCCGTGCGCGGGGTATAGAAGCCGGCCGATGCGGCATAGGCGCCGGCAAACGGAACGGCGACGACAAGTGCGGCGAGCGCCGCGGTCCTGGGTAACTTGAAAGTTAGGGGTAACTTGAAAGAGCGCATGGCTGCGTCTCCCTCTTGCTGGGGAAGGCAGCGCCGGAACGACCTGCCTTCCGGCCTGGGCCGTCCGGTTTCCGTCGCGTCGCGATGTGGGAGGCACCGCCGGCGGTCCTCGGCCCCATAGCAAACTTAGGAGCGGCACCGGGCAAAGTGGAATTAAAAAACGGTAATCTTTTGCGGCCTTGTCATGCCCGCATCCTGC
Organism: Mesorhizobium shonense; assembly: GCF_040545255.1. Lineage (NCBI taxonomy): Bacteria > Pseudomonadati > Pseudomonadota > Alphaproteobacteria > Hyphomicrobiales > Phyllobacteriaceae > Mesorhizobium > Mesorhizobium shonense. Next base: position 54,446 of record NZ_JBEPLM010000023.1, on the reverse strand, counting down.
CCTAAAAAGTCGCATTCGGGCGCAACGTCCGGCACGAACGGATTCGAGCGGCCACTCAGCGCTCGGTGAGCTTCAGCTCGATGCGGCGGTTCTTGCTGCGCGCCTCGTCCGTATCGGCCGGATCGAGCGGCTGGAACTCGCCGAAGCCGGCGGCGACCAGCCGGTTGGCCGGCACGCCGTTCTCGATCAGGAACTTCACCACCGAGGTCGCGCGCGCCGTCGAAAGCTCCCAGTTGTCGCGATAACGGCCGGTGCCGGACAGCGGCTTGTTGTCGGTGTGGCCGTCGACGCGCAGCACCCAGCTGATCTCGGGCGGGATTTCCTTCTGCAATTCGATAATGGCGTCGGCGAGCTTCTTCATCTCGACCTTGCCGGCATCGTTGATCACGTCGGAGCCGGTGGGAAACAAGACCTCCGACTGGAAGACGAAGCGGTCGCCGACGATGCGGATGTTCTCGCGGTCGGCGAGGATCTCGCGCAGCCGGCCGAAGAAATCGGAACGGTAGCGGTTGAGCTCCTGGACACGCTGCGCCAGCGCCACGTTCAGCCGGCGGCCGAGGTCGGCGATCTTGGTGTTGGAGTCGCGATCGCGCTGCTCGGAGACGTTGAGCGCGTCTTCGAGCGCTCCGATCTGCTTGCGCAATGCCGCGATCTGCTGGTTGAGGATCTCGACCTGGCTCAGCGCCTGCTGGCTGATCTGGCGCTGGTTGTCGAGCTCGCCTGAAAGGGCCGAGGCGCGCTTGTTAGCTGCGTCGCCGGCGCCGGCCCCTTGGTCCAGCAATTGCTGAAGGCGGCTTTTTTCCGCTTCCGCCGCCGACAGCGAGGCCTGCAGGTTGGCGAGCGTATCTTCCTTGTCCTGGCTGTTCGAGCGCTCCAGCGCCAGCAGCTGGGTCAGCTCGTTGATCTGCGAGTTGAGGCGGTTGAGCACCGTGTCCTTGCCGGAAATCTCGCGGCTGAGCAGGAACTGCGCCAGCACGAAGACGGTCAGCAGGAACATGATCGCCAAAAGCAGCGTCGACAGCGCGTCGACGAAACCCGGCCAGTAGTCGATGCGGCGATCGGCGCGCCGTCTTGCCAGCGCCACGTCAGTGGACCCCTTGCTTCTTCAGCGCGTCGGCGATCTTTTCCAGCGTGTTGCGCATCGCCTTCTGCTCGTCGGACTGGGCCTCGACCCAGTCGCGCATGATCTGCTGCTCGGAGCGCATGTTCTTGACCAGGCCGGAAATGCCGTCGGCGAGGTTGGCCATGGCGGTGGCGACGCGTGGATTGGAGCCGCCGCCATTCTCCTGCAGGCTGCGCAGCCGTTCCGACAGCAGGCGGATTTCCTCCGACGGCTCGGCACGGGCCTGATCGGAGACAACGATGTCGGACGACAGATCGGTGACCGAGGACAGCCAGTTCTCGAGCTCGGTGTAGAAGCGGGTCTGGGCGCGGCCGGCCTGCAGGTCGAGGAAGCCGAGCACAAGCGAGCCGGAGAGGCCGAACAGCGAGGACGAGAAGGCCGTGCCCATGCCGGCAAGCGGCGCCGACAGGCCCTGCTTCAGCGCATCGAGCACGGCCGCCGCATCGCCGCTGCCGGGGTCCAGCGCTTCGATGGTCTCGCGGATCGAGGCGATGGTGCCGAGCAGACCCCAGAAGGTGCCGAGCAGGCCGAGGAACACCAACAGCCCGACGAGATAGCGCGAGGTGTCGCGGCTTTCGTCGAGGCGGGTGGCGATGGAATCGAGCATAGTGCGCATCGAAGAGGTCGAGAAGGCGACCGCCGACGAGCGGCCGATCATCGCCTTCATCGGCGCCAAAAGCACCGGCTCGGTGGTCTCGGAGCCGGCACGGAAGGAATTGACCCAGCGCACTTCCCGGAACAGCCGCCCGACCTGGACAAAGGCGAGCAGGATGCCGACGGCGAGCACGCCGATGATCAGCCCGTTGAGGCCGGGATTGGCCGAGAAGGCTCTCGAGATCTGGCGGGTGAGGATGGCGGCGATGAAGGCGACGATGACCAGGAAGATCACCATGGTGAGCAGGAAGACCTGCGGGCTCGATAGTTTGTGCGGATCGTAGACCAGGACATCCGAGCGCCTGCCGAAGGATCTGAGAAAAGCCATCCGTGCCCCGTTTCCGATGCCACCCGCCGCGAATTTGCCGCGACTCTAAACGGAATTGTGACCAAATTGAATGGTGCTTGGCAATATCGCCGCCGCCAAGGTTCAGAACCGGCTGATCACCAGGCAGTCGACCATGGCGGCCAGATGCAGCCCGGCGCCGGTGACGACGAAGCCGTGCCAGACGGCATTGTGGAAGCGCAGGCCTTTCCAGGCGAAGAAGATGACGCCCAAGGAATAGACGATGCCACCGGCGATCAGCAGCACGACAGAGGCCGTGGGCAGCGTTTCGACCAGCGGTCGGGCGAGCACGACGCCGCTCCAACCGATGGCGAGGTAGAAGACGATCGCCAGACGGTCGTAGCGGCCGGGCAGGAACATCTTGATCGCGATGCCCGTCGCCGCCGCGGCCCACACCACAACGATCATCGGCAGGGCCAGCGACGAGGCCTGGAGCTGAGCGAGGAAGGGCGTGTAGGTGGCGGCGATCAGCAGGTAGATCGCGGCGTGATCGAAACGGCGCAATATCCACTTCGCCGGCCACGATATCGGCCAAAGATTGTAGGCCAGCGATACCGAGAGCACGGTGAGCAGGGATACGACGTAGAAGACCGCGGCGACATATTCACCGGGCCCGGAATGAAAGGCAGCAAGCGCCAGGAAGGCCGAACCGGCCGCGATCGCCAGCACGATGCCCACGGCATGAACGATGCCATCGGCGATCATTTCGGCGCGCGAATAATGCCAGCGGCCGATAAAGGGTATTTCGATCTGGGACCCGGTTTCGACCTGGGGCCCAATTCCGATCCGGGACTCTGCGCGCGCGTCGTTCATGAGTGATCCTGCAACCCTTATCTGGGCAGTCGCGGACCAGTATTTCAAGCTTCGGTTGCGGTTTTGCGACTACAGCCGCGCGTCCTTTCGACGCGCAAAGGACGCTATAGCACTTTGATTTGCGCATGATCCTTTCCGAACCTTCGGTTCGGGGATCATGCGTAGGCGCTTCAACGCGCCGCGCCGCCGGCGTGGCTGGCTGTCAGCGCGATGCCAGGGGCTTCTTGACGGTCTTCAAGAGCGCACGCTGGATGAGTTCGTTGCCGGCGACGATGGAGCCGGCCTCCAGCATGTCCTGTCCGCCATCCATGTCCGACACGAAGCCGCCCGCCTCGCGGATGAGCAGCGTGCCGGCGGCGATGTCCCAGGCCGAGAGACCGGTTTCCCAAAAACCGTCCATGCGGCCGGCCGCGACATAGGCAAGGTCAAGCGCGGCGGAGCCCAGGCGACGGACGCCGGAAACTTCCGCCATGACGTTGCGCAGCTCGATCAGGAAATTGCCGTGCTGGCCGCGGCCGAGATGCGGCACGCCGCAGCCGATCACGGCATCGGTGAGCTTGGTCCGTCCGGCGACCCGCAGCCGGCGGTCGTTCATGAAGGCGCCGCCGCCGCGCTCGGCGGTATAGAGCTCGTCCATCGCCGGATTGTAGACGACGCCGGCGACGATCTGGCCCTGGCGCTCGAGCGCGATCGAGACCGAGAAAATCGGGATGCCGTGCAGGAAATTGGTGGTGCCGTCGAGCGGGTCGACGATCCAGCGATGCTGGCCGTCCTCGCCTTCGACGGCGCCGCGCTCCTCCATCAGGAAAGCATAGCCCGGCCGCGCCTTGGACAGTTCGGCAAAGACGATCTCTTCCGCCTTGCGGTCGGCCTGGCTGACATAGTCGCCCGGTCCCTTCATCGAGACCTGCAGGTTCTGCACCTCGCCGAAATCGCGCGACAGGGACCGGCCGGCCTTCATCGCGGCCTGGACCATGACATTGAGCAGAGCGGAACGCGCCATTTTTTCTTCCTGCTGTCTTTTCTTCCTGTTGTCCGGGCCGTCTAGTCTGCGCGGCGCACGTAAGTGATTTCGTTGGTGTCGACGATGATGCGCTCGCCGGCGGAGATGAAGGGCGGCACCAGCACGCGGACGCCGTTTTCCAGCACCGCCGGCTTGTAGGAGGACGCCGCCGTCTGGCCCTTAACCACCGGGTCGGCCTCGGTGATGGTCAGCGTCACCTGGTCGGGCAGCGAGATGCCGATCGGCCGTTCCTCGTAGAGCTGGACCGTCACCATCATGCCGTCCTGCAGGAAAGCGGCGCGTTCGCCGACGAAGTCCTTTGCCAGTTCGAGCTGCTCGTAGCTCTCGGTGTCCATGAACACCAGCGCGTCGCCCTGCTCGTAGAGGAAGGAGAAATCCTTCAGGTCAAGGCGGATCTGCTCGACGGTCTCGGCCGAGCGGAAGCGCTCGTTGAGCTTGGTGCCGTTGATCAGATTCTTCAGCTCGACCTGGTTGTAGGCGCCGCCCTTGCCCGGCTTGACGGTGTTGGTCTTGACCGCCACCCACAGGCCGCCATCGTGCTCGATGACGTAACCTGGACGGATTTCGCTGCCGCTGATCTTGGCCATGGTGAACTGATCCGGAATGAGATTTTTTCGCGCGGGACGCGCGCTTTGGCGCTTCCAAGACCACAAATCGCCCAAGGAGGCAAGGGAGGGGAGGCAAGGGAGGGAGTGGCAAGGGAAAGCGGCGAGCGAGCGGATCTCGAACCGGTCCGGCATGGCAAGTGGTCTCAGGGCAGGCGATTCGCCTTCTGCAGCGCCTGCTTGGTCTGGCCGTCGTCGAGGCCCTGCAGGAAATCGTCCATCTGCGGGTCGATCAGCCCGGCGCGGCGGGCGAGGATGTACCAGGCTCCGGCCAGGATCAGATCGGGGTCGGTGCCGATGCCGCCCATATAGAGCTTGGCGAGTCGGTTCTGGGCGGCGACGTTGCCTCCCTCGGCCGCGCGCTTCATCCAGGCGAAGCCCGATTTCAGGTCGCGTTCGCCGCCGCGCCCCTCGATCATCCAGGCGGCGAGATCGATCTGTGCGGTGTCGTAATTTTGGCGGGCGGCCTGAGCCAACAGGACGCGTGCCTTGGCGTCGTCATGCGGCCTGCCGCCGGCGCCGTTGGAGTAGATTTGCGCCATCGCGTATTCGGCGTCGGCAAGTCCGGTCGCGGCAGCCCGCTCATAGTAGACGGCGGCCTTGGCGAGGCCGGCATCGCCCGGATCCTGCTGGACGAGCAATTGGGCGAAGTTGAACTGCGCCAGGCGGTTGCCGGCCTCGGCGGCGGCCTGCATCAGCGCATAGGCTTCCTTGCTGTCCTTCTTCACATAGCGGCCGTCGAGCAGCATCAGCGCGTACTGGAACTGCGCCTCCGGCACGCCCTGCTCGGCGGCAAGCCCATACCATTTCGCAGCCTCGGCCGCGTTGAGCGGCACGCCCAGCCCGCGCGACAGGATCTCGGCGACCAATGTCTGAGCGGCGGGGTCGCCATTCTTGGCCCGCACCATGGCGAGGTTATAGGCGGTCTTGTAGAGCCCGCGCTGGAAGGCGCCATAGGCGGCGTCCGGCGGCTTGGCGCCGAAGCGATCGGGGTTGACGGTGTCGGGCGATGGCGGCGCAAGCGTCGCCGGCTGCGGCAGCGGTGTTTCTATCGGCTTGTCGGCCCGCGCAGCGCCAGCATTAGGGGCGCCAGCATTAGGGGCGTCGGTATTAGGGGCACTCGCGTCCGGCACACTTGTATCCGGCCTGGGCTGTGGCACCGGCACCGCCTCCGCGCCTGCCGCCGCGGCCGCCTGGATCGTCAAGGCAGCGGCCAACGCCGCGAGGGGAAGCCGGGAGTAGCGCACGTCAGTCCTCGAAGCGCGGCGCGGTTTCGTCGAGCAGGGCGTTGGCGGCGGCGACCGCCGCGCGCGGATCGAGCCCGTCGGCGAAGATCGCGCTGGAGAGCGCCACGAATTCTGTCCCCGTGGCCGCCACCGTTTCCACCGAGGCGAGATCGGACCCGGCCATGACGATGCAGGGGATCTGGATCATCTGCGCCCACCATTGGCCGAGCGAGAGGTTGCGCGGATGCGGCTCCGGCTTGTTGTCGTAACCGAAGCGGCCGAAGAATATATAGTCGGGGCGCTCCTCACCGAGCTCCAGCGCGTCGTCGCGGGTCTTGGCGCCGCCGGCGCCGACCATCATCTTGTCCGCCAGGCGCTCGATCGTCTCGGCGAGCTCCTGTCGGTTGGCCTCGACATGGATGCCGTCGGCGTGAACGCGGCCGGCAATGCGGCTGTCGCCGGCGATGATGACGGCGATGCCGGCGGCTTGAGCGACCGGCACGATTTTTTCGGCGAAGGCCTGGAAGGTGGCATCGTCCATGCCGTTGTCGGGCAGGATCAGCGAGGCGATGTCGCCGCCGTCGAAGGCCGCGCAGATGTGCTCGGCCGTCGCAAGCGGCGGCGCGATCAGCACGATACGGCAGCGGTTGGGCGGCGTTAAATCGTTCATTGGCCTTCGATCCCGGTTTTCGCCTATGCCGGGCGAAGATGGTTGCATTGCGGCATAAAGCAATGCGTCCGGCTTGAACAGGAGGCGGGCGAAGATAGCCGCCGAAATGCATCGCGACAGCGAAGGCTTGCGCCATCGGGGACCCCAGGCAGGAGGCCCATGATTTCAGATGTAACCGAATTTCTCGGCCGCGAAATCACCCTGCAACGGCGCTCTTTGACGATGTGCGTGTCGTCGAACCCATTTGCAGGAGATGATCATGGAACCGACAATCCGTGAAAGGCGCACGGCGAACGCAGCGGAGCTTCCTACCGCTGTCCCGCTGATGGCGCTTTCGACCGGTTTCTGGGCCTTCAAGACCCTGGCCGCTGCGCACGAGTTGGACCTCTTCAGCCGCCTCGCGGGCGGCGCCGGCATCACGGTTGCCGGACTGGCGGAAGCGCTCGGTCTCAATCCACGCCCGGCCGAGATGCTGTTGACCGGCTGCGCCGCACTCGGGCTTCTGGAGAAGACGGACGGCCGTTATCGCAATACGCCGCTAAGCGAAGCCTATCTCGTGCGCGGGAAACCGTATTACTTCGGTGGCTTCGTGCAGATGGCCGACAAGCGGCTTTACGAGGGCTGGGGCAAACTTGCCGAAGCGCTGCGCACGAACCGGCCAACCACGTGGGACCCGGCAGTGCAATCCTCGGCGTTCGAAGGCGAGGATCCGACGATGCTGGCCCTCTTCTGGGAGGCGATGCATTCGCTCTCCATGATGACCGCGCGCAAGCTCGGCGAAGCCGTGGATCTCGGTCATTTCCGCCGCCTCCTCGATATCGGCGGCGGATCGGGCGCGTACGACATCGAGCTTTGCAAACAGCATGGGGCGCTGCGTGCGACCGTGTTCGACTTGCCGCATGTGGCCGCGATCGCCGCGGGAAAAATTGCCGAGGCCGGCTTGACCGACCGCATCGAGACCGCCGGCGGCAGCTTTTTCGAACAGCTTCCCGGAGATCACGACGTGCATCTCCTGTCGATGATCCTGCACGATTGGGACGAGGCGAAGAACCACGCCTTGCTGCGCCGGTCCTTCGAGGCTTTGCCGAGCGGCGGCGCAGTCGTGATCAGCGAACTTCTGGTCAATGACGAAAAGACCGGACCAGCGCCAGCCGCGCTGATGAGCCTCAACATGCTGATCGAGACGGAAGGGCGAAACTACACGCCGGCTGAATATTCGGCGTGGCTCAAGGAAGCCGGATTTCGGAACATCGAGACGGTCTGGTTCGAAGCACCCGCCGCGAACGGCGCCGTGATCGGCCGCAAGCCGTAGAGCGCAAGGCGGAGTGGAATAGGCGCCCCGCAGTTCAAATCGAGGGCATGGCGTTGTTTAGCGGGAAACCAACGCTATGCCCTCAAATGGGCATCGGCCAACCAGCCCGGCGATGACACGCCCGCCGGCCGCGCCCCCGCGGCGGTCACAGATCCAGCTTGTAGCCGATGTGACTGGCCTTGAAGCCGAGCCGCTCGTAGAAGCGGTGGGCGTCGAGCCGGCTCTTGTTGGTCGTCAGCTGGACGACCCTGCAGCCGCGTTCACGGCATTTTTCGATCGCCCATTCCAGCAGGCGCTGCCCGAGCCTTTCGCCGCGCCGGTTCGCCGCGACGCGCACCGCCTCGATCTGGCCGCGCCAGGCACCCTGCGACGACAGTCCGGCGAGAAAGCTGATCTGCAGCGTGCCGATGACATCGGCGCCGTCCGCCATTACCGCGAGCAACTGGTTCGGGTCGCTGTCGACCGCCGCGAAGGCATCCAGATAGGCCTGCGTCAGCGGCATGCGTGTGTCCTCGCGGGCGCGGCCAAGCACATCATCGGCAAGCATGGCGACGATCGCCGGGAGATCGGCTTGCCGCGCGCGGCGGATCAGGACTTCGCTCATCGTCAAACCTCATGCTGGGCCGCTGACCTTATGCATGGCCTTCGCGCCTGCCGCAAACCGTAAGGCTGGTTTGCGGGACAGTTGATCGCGCCGGCCGGCTGACGGGACGCATCGGCTATCGCGCTCTTCCGCTTTGTGGTCTATTGCAGGTCTCCCGTCATTCTCCCGCCGTTCTCATCCCCCGCCGTTCTCACCATGTCAGGCCTGCTCAGCGATCCCTGGTTCTATGCCGCCGCCATTCCGGCGGTCCTCCTCGTCGGCCTGTCGAAGGGCGGCTTCGGCGGCGCCGTGGGTTTCGTCGGCGTGCCGCTGATGGCGCTGACCATGCCGCCGGTACAGGCCGCGGCCATCCTGCTGCCGATCCTTTGCCTGATGGACATCGTTTCGGTGTGGACATGGTGGGGCATCTATGACCGCAAGATGCTCACCGACATGATGCCGGGCGCCATCATCGGCATCGGCCTCGGCTGGCTGACGGCGGCCCTGGTGACCGAGGAGATGGTGCGGCTCATCGTCGGCGCCGTCGCGCTGATCTTCGTCTTGCGCTGGATCTATCTGCAGTTCCGCCACGGCGCCGATCATGCGGCCGAGCCGAACCGCATCGCGGCCGCCTTCTGGGGCACGGTCGCCGGCTTCACCAGCTTCGTCGCCCATGTCGGCGGCCCGCCCTTCCAGGTCTATGCGCTGCCGATCCGGCTCGACCCAAAGGTGCTGTCGGGGACGGCGGCGATCTTCTTCGCCGCCACCAATGCGCTGAAGCTCATCCCCTATTTCGCACTCGGCCAGTTCGACAGCACCAACCTCACCGCCTCTTTTGCGCTGATGCCGCTGGCGCCGCTCTCCACCATCGCCGGCGCCTGGCTGGTGCGCCGCATGCGGCCGGAGGTGTTTTATCCGTTCACCTATGCGACGGTGGCCATGGTGGCGGTCAAGCTGCTCTGGGACGGTCTTGCGGGACTCATGTAATAGCGGGGCGGCTCGGCGGCCGCGCCTGCAATCGCGGTCTCAGGCGGTGCGCGGCACCATCTGACGGGTGCCGCCAAGGGCGAGTGCGGCGCCGACCGCTATCACCAGCGCCATGCCGGCGAGGATGCCGATGTCGTGCATAGCGGGCTTCAGCACCATGTCGGCAATGATCACCAGCATCACCGCGTAGTCGAAACGCGCCCAGCTCATCATGCGCTGGCCGATGGCGAGAACCGCCGGCGTCACGCCTTCCTTGGCGACCATGGCGCCCATGCGCTCCCCGGTCGGCTTGAAGACGAGCATGCCGATCGAAAAGGTCGTGGCGTAGCCGACAAGGCCGATGACGATCCACAGCTCGGAAAAGCCGACCCAGAAGCCGCACATGACGAGGCCGAAGATCAGGGTGAGCAGGGACATCGGCGCGAAGAAGCGGCCGCCGAGTTGGCCGCTGGCGCGCATCGCCTGCAGCTTGTCCTCGATCTTGCCGGCGCGCTCGGCAAGCACGCCGAGCAGGAACAGGACGAAACCGCCGCCGACCCACAAAATGGCCGAGACGACGTGAAGGAATTTGACGATCGAGTACCAGTCCATGATGTGCTCCAAATGTCGTTCTTGTCTTGCGGGCGGCACCGGTTTGCGCCGGCCGTCGAGAGGAGCGCGCGTTTTGCGGGGGGCGTGTTTCCGAACGATGTCGCGGCGGCGACCGTCTTGTTTCGACACCGCAATATGCGTTGCAGGAGATGGCTGGCAGGAAGAGGCGGTGTCCCGTTCCGGCACAGGAAAGTCCGTTCGGTTAAAAATTCCGCCCGGCGTTAAGGCTTCATTAAGCTTTACGGGCGTTTACTATGCGCATCCAGTTTTGCTGGATTCTTACCGAGTGGTTGGAGCCACTTTGTTTGACGCCTCCCTGTTAAACTCCTGAGAGCCGCCTTATCCGCGGCTCTTTTTTTGTCGCCGATGGCTCGTCGGCGTGCGCTCCGGCGTTAACCGTTTGTTAAACATGCGCTTGCCTTCGTGGGCATCGAAGCGCATTTTCAAGCCTCAGTCGTTTAAGGGTGCAGGACGTATCGGCAAGGATGCCGAATCGGCTTGCGGCAGTGCAGGGGCGTATCGATGACCGAGCCTTCGAAGGACAGCGCGAAGACCATAAAGCTCGCGGAACGCCGGGTTTTCTCCCAATCCTTCAAGCCGCTCTACCAGGAGGGGATGGGCCTGGTCGAACAGGCGGCCGAATATCTCGACGGCAAGGGCAGGCTCGAAGCCAAGAAGCTGTCGCGCACGGCTGCAACACTCTATGCGGCCGAATCGATGCGGCTGACCACAAGGCTGATGCAGGTCGCGTCCTGGCTGCTTCTGCAGCGGGCCGCGAATTCGGGTGAAATGACCCGCGACCAGGTCGCTTCTGAAAAATCCAAGGTGCGGCTCGACACTGCTTCGGCGCATGACGAGGCGTTGGGCTGGAACGAGTTGCCGAAGGATTTTCTGGATCTGGTGAGCCGGTCGCTGCGCCTGCAGGCGCTTGTGCGGCGCATGGACGAGGAGATTTATGGCGGCGCGATGAACGACGCGCCGGCCGCCGTCCTCCGCGCCAACCCGGTGTCCGACCAGATATCGCTTCTCAACACGGCGTTTGCACGCGGCTAGCCCAAGCTTGTTTCTGGTTTGTTCACAATTCGCTGGCATCGCCATACGCCGAGGTTAGACTTGGCGCATGGGGGAAGCGATTCGCATCATCGGCATCGATCCGGGCCTGAGGCGCACCGGCTGGGGCATCCTCGAGAGCCTCGGCAACTCGCTGCGCTTCGTCGCCTCCGGCACCGTGCGCTCCGACGACAAGGCGCCGCTGGCGACGCGACTCTGCCAGTTGCATGACGGGCTGGCCGAGGTGCTGCATCAAGCCATGCCGCACGAGGCGGCGGTCGAACAGACCTTCGTCAACAAGGACGCGACGGCGACGCTGAAGCTCGGCCAGGCGCGCGGCATCGCCATGCTGGTGCCTGCGCGCGCCGGACTGGTGGTCGCCGAATATGCCCCCAACGCGGTCAAGAAAGCGGTGATCGGCGTTGGCCACGGCGAGAAGAAGCAGATCCACATGATGGTGAAGGTGCTGATGCCGAAGGCGGTTTTCGAAACCGACGATGCCGCCGACGCGCTGGCCGTCGCCATCTGCCACGCGCATCACCGCCAGAGCGTCGCCTATCGGATGGCGGCGCCGGCTGGATAGCTTTGTTCTTGACTTGTTCTTCCGGTTGGAATATTTCTTACCGGTAAGAATGGAGAAATCCGATGCGTGTGACCAGCAAGGGCCAGGTGACCATCCCGCGCGACCTGCGGGAGACGTTCGGCATCGATGCGAACAGCGAAGTCATCTTCGGCATAGAAGGCGGCAAGATCACGATCACGCCCCGCCACGACAAGGGACGGCAGGCAGATCGCGAAAGGCTCGATCGGTTTCTCGCGGCGCTTGACCGCCTGGAGGGTAGCGGGGACCAAACGATGAATGCTGATGACGTCATGGCTTTGACGCGAGATCGCTAATCTTGGCGACACTTGTTGATACCAATGTGCTTATTGATATCGCCGTTCGCGATCCTGTCTGGCTGAAATGGTCGCGGCCGAAGATAGAAAATGCGCGCAGGCAAGGCAGCTTGGTCATCAATCAGATCATCTACGCAGAATTTTCGATGCGCTACGACGCGATCGATGAAGTCGACGACGTGTTGCCCGAGCATGAATACCGACGCGAAGGGTTGCCGTTCGAAGCGGCCTTCGCCGCGTCGAGAGCATTCTTGATCTATCGCCGGCAAGGAGGGCCACGAGAAAGGATCATGCCCGATTTTTTGATCGGTGCCCATGCCGTCATTCGGGGCTATCCCATCCTTACGCGCGATCCGGCGGGCTTCAGAAAATACTTTCCTGATGTCGAGCTTATCGCACCTGACACTCATCCCTAAGAAAGCTCTCGGACATGATCGGCAAGCTCAAGGGCACGCTGGACGAGATCGACGAGGACTCCTGCCTCGTGGACGTTCATGGCGTCGGCTATGTTGCCCATTGCTCGGCGCGCACGCTGGCTTCCCTGCCGTCGCCCGGCGAGGCGGTGGTGCTGTTCATCGAGACCTATGTGCGCGAGGACATGATCCGACTCTATGGCTTCCAGTCGGCGCTCGAGCGCGAGTGGTTCCGTCTCCTGATGAACAATGTGCAAGGCGTCGGCGCCAAGGTGGCGCTGGCTGTGCTGTCGACGCTGGCGCCGGCCGACCTCGCCAATGCGATCGCGCTGCGCGACATCGCCATGGTCTCCCGTGCCCCCGGCGTCGGCAAGAAGGTGGCCGAGCGCATCGTGACCGAATTGAAGAACAAGGCGCCGGCCTATGCCGGCTCCGCCAACGGCACGATCGCCCTCAAGCAGGAGCTTGGCGAAGGCGTGGCTGCAGCGCCGATCACCGATGCGGTCTCGGCGCTCGTCAATCTTGGCTATTCGCGCGACATCGCCGCCAATGCCGTGTCGGCGGCGCTGAAATCGGCCGGCGAGGGCGCCGACGCCTCGAAGCTGATCCGCTTCGGCCTGAAGGAACTGGCGCGGTGAGGCAGCGCTTGTCCCGATCCTTGCCGTATGCAAGGAAGGCGGCATGAGCCTTTCGCCCCGCCTCATTGCCCCCGACAAGCGCGGCGAGGATGCCGACCAGAGCTTGCGTCCGCAATCGCTCGACGAATTCGTCGGCCAGGCGGCGGCGCGTGCCAACCTCAAGGTCTTCGTCGATGCCGCCAAGAGCCGCGGCGAGGCGCTCGACCATGTGCTGTTCGTCGGCCCGCCGGGGCTTGGCAAGACGACGCTGGCGCAGATCATGGCGCGCGAACTCGGCGTCAACTTCCGCTCGACGTCTGGTCCCGTCATCGCTAAGGCCGGCGATCTGGCCGCACTTCTCACCAATCTCGAAGAGCGCGACGTGCTCTTCATCGACGAGATCCACCGGCTCAATCCGGCGGTCGAGGAAATCCTCTATCCGGCGATGGAGGATTTCCAGCTCGACCTGATCATCGGCGAAGGGCCTGCGGCACGCTCGGTCAAGATCGACCTCGCCCGCTTCACGCTGGTCGCCGCGACAACCCGGCTCGGGCTTTTGACCAATCCGTTGCGCGATCGTTTCGGCATTCCGGTCAGGCTCAATTTCTACACGGTCGAGGAGCTGGAGCAGATCGTGCGCCGCGGCGCCCGCATACTCTCGATGCCGCTCGGCGACGACGGCGCGCTGGAGATCGCGCGCCGTGCCCGCGGCACGCCGCGCATCGCCGGCCGGCTGCTGCGCCGGGTGCGCGACTTCGCCTCCGTCGCCGGGAACGGCCATGTCGACAAGCGCATCGCCGACGAGGCGCTGACCAGGCTGGAAGTCGACGGGCTCGGGCTCGACGCGCTCGACCGCCGGTATCTCTCGATGATCGCCCGCAACTTCGGCGGCGGGCCGGTCGGCATCGAGACGATCGCGGCCGGGCTCTCCGAGCCGCGCGACGCCATCGAGGACATCATCGAGCCCTATCTCATCCAGCAGGGCTTCATCCAGCGCACGCCGCGCGGCCGCGTGCTGACCGCCAATGCCTGGCGGCACCTCGGCCTCGAAGCGCCGAAGGACCTCGCCCAGCAGCAGATCAGCCTGTTCCAGGAAGAGTAACGGACATTTGTCCGCCTGTCGGGCAGAAAACGGCTTGTCTGCGTAGAATCTGCTCGCCTTGGCCTAGCTGAAGGCACAATTGCCGCCTTTAAGGCAAGGGTCGCTTAATGGATCCCAAGGGCTTGGGCTGACCGATGATCACCAGACGTGGCTTTTTGCGCCTCATCGGCGGCTCGGTCCTGTCGATGGTGTCGCTCAGTGCCTATGCGGTCGGCATCGAGCCGATGCTGCTCACCCATGTGAAGCGCTATGCCTTGACCCCGCCGCACTGGCCCTCGGGACTCACGCTGCGCGTCGTGGCGCTGGCCGACATCCATGCCTGCCGGCCCTGGATGACGCCGGAGCGGATCGCCTCGCTGGTTGAGCAGACGAATGCCTTACAGCCAGACCTGATCCTGCTGCTTGGCGATTATGTCGCCGGAATGCGCCTGGTGACGGCCGACGTATCCGCACCGGATTGGGCGTCCGCCCTTTCAGGACTGAAAGCGCCGCTCGGCGTGCTCTCGATCCTCGGCAATCACGACTGGTGGCACGATTATGCCGCTCAGGTGGCCGGAGCCGGGCCGACGGTCGCGCGCCGGGCATTGGAGAGCGTCGGCATCCCGGTGCTGGAAAACGACGTCGTGCGTCTGGAGAAAAGCGGGCATGGCTTCTGGATCGCCGGACTTGCGGACCAGCTGGCGATCCGGCCGAGCAAGGCCCTGGGCCGCCACGGCTTCAAGGGTTTGGACGATCTCAATGGCACGCTGGCCAAGGTGCGAGATAGCGACCCGATCGTCCTGCTCGCGCATGAGCCGGATATCTTTCCGAAAGTGCCCAGGCGGGTTTCGCTGACGCTGTCCGGCCACACCCATGGCGGGCAGGTGCGGCTGTTCGGCTATTCGCCGGTCGTGCCGTCCGACTTCGGCAACCGCTATGCCTACGGCCATGTCGTCGAGAACGACCGCAACCTGATCGTGTCGGGCGGGCTCGGCTTCAGCATCATGCCGGTGCGTTTCGGTGTGCGGCCGGAAATCCTGCAGATCGACTTGGGTTGAGCCACCTCAGTGAAGCGACCTGATCGCGTCCATCACGTTGGGCTCGGCCTTGTCGCCGTCGAAGGCATCGACAATGCCGAAAGCGCCGCCATAACCCCATACCGACCAGGAGAAGCCGTGCGTCTCGGCGCGCGCGATCATGTCCTTGACATAGGCGGCGCGGTATTCGGCAGGCATCACATAGGCATTGCCGTATTCCTGGCGGATCATGCCGAACTCGCCGAGCGTGATGTTTTCGGGCTTGATGCCGTTGGCTGTCGCCCAGTCCTCGACGGTCTTGAACGGCGCATCCATTTGGCCGATGAGCTTGTCGGGCGTGTCCATGCCGGCGACCTGCTCGTCGAGATAGGCAAGCATGCCGCTGCGGCGCGTCCATGGCGCCTCGGCCCCGATCCTGTCGCGGATCGTCTCCAGCGCCACGTCGAGCCGGGCGCGCGGCACGGCGGTCAGCGGATAGGGCAGGCCGGTGACGTAGCGGATGAAGTCGCCGGCCCAGGTCGCGCCCTGATGCGTCAGAAGGAACGGATCATAGGAATGGAAGGTCCAGATGACGTTGTCGTCTGGGATCGCCTTCGGATCGACCTTCGCCAGCGAGGCCGCGTTCGAATAGCAGCCGCCGGTGAGGATGAGCGTCAACCTGGTGGCGGAAGATCGCGCCGCCGCGAACAATTTCTTCTGGCGGTCCGGCCACAGGTTCGTGCCGTTCCCGTCGCAATCGACGATCGGCTCGTTCATCAACTCGAAGGCGACCTGGCTCGGGTCTTCGGCGGCGAGCGTATGCGCCATCTTGCGCACGACCTCGACATAGGCGTCGAAGGTGGCGGGATCGTCCATCACCTCGCTCATGCCGATCTTGCGGCTGCCGCCGGCCGGGATCAGATGCAGGTCGACGATCACTTTCAGCCCGGCGCGGTTGATCAGGCGCGCTGAGTCCCGCACGCTGGCATAGAGGTCGTCGCGCAGTGCAAGGGTCTCGTCGGACAGGAAGGGCGAGGGATCGACCGGCATGCGCAGGAAATCGAAACCGGCATCCTTAAGCGCCTTGAGGTCATCCTCCTTCAGGAATTTGCGCCATTCCGGATAGGGCAGGATGGCGTTCGGGTCGTTCCATTTCTCCTCGCCGGTCCAGGTCGTCCACTGGTCGAGATTGAGGCCACGCTTCATCGAGAACGTCGCCGCCTCGGCGGGCAGCACGAGAGCGCCAAGCGCCAGCAGCGCCGCCATCAAGGTCTTGATCATCGCGCCCAACAGTGCCATCCCGTTCCCGCGCCGAGCGCGCCGCTCCGAACCGTCCGGAGATCCGGGGAAGGGCGCGCGAACGAACAGGTGCCTGTTCGGGCCCAAAAAGGAAAGCGCGATGGACGATCATGGTGAATCGGCGCTCGGCGCCGGGCTTTCCGGGGTGCTGACGGAGTTCGGCCACCGCCTCATGGCTCGCGTCTATTATGCCGACACCGATTTTTCCGGCGTCGTCTATCACGCGCGTTATCTCGAATTCCTCGAGCGCGGGCGCTCCGATTATCTCAGGCTCGCCGGCGTCCATCACACCGAGCTTTTGGACGGCAAGCATGGCGAGCGCATCGTCTGGGTGGTCAGACGCATGGAGATCCATTTCCGTTCGCCGGCCCGCATGGATGACATCCTCACCATCGACACGCGCACCGAGGACATTTCGGGCGCCCGCATCTTCATGGCGCAGCAATTGAAACGCGGCGGCGAAGTGCTGGTGGAGGCGAAGGTCGAGGCGGCGATCATTGGCGAGAACGGCCGGCCGAGGCGTTTTCCGAAGGAGTGGGTTGCGGCTTTTATACCGACGGGTCGCAGTTGATCCCAACGATGGCATCGCCATACTTCTGAAGCCGTTAACCGGCCCGCTCAAAGCGTAGCGCCGGACTGCCGGGCGCGGCAATGCGCCGCGCTTTATATCCTAACCTATCCTTAACCATAACGGTTCATGAAGGAATTGGTGAAGATCGGTGCAATTCGTGCGCCTTCCTTTCACCAATATTTGCCCCGAAAAGGCCGCGAAACGGTGCATTCGGGGCTTGTCCCGCAAAGCTTCAAGCTTCGCGCGATCGGATCAGAGGGATGCCCATGGGCCAGCCGACAGCGATGCCCGGAAAATCTTAAGGACTTGAGTCATGGAAAACATCGCACTCGCCGACCCGGGCGCGCATTTGTCGATATGGGCCCTGTTCATGCAGGCCGGATGGGTGGTCAAGCTGGTCATGATCGGCCTGCTCTGCGCCTCGATCTGGACCTGGGCGATCATCATCGACAAGCTCGTCGCCTATAGCCGCATGCGGCTGGCGCTCAACCGCTTCGAGCAGGTGTTCTGGTCGGGGCAGTCGCTCGAAGACCTCTATCGCACGCTGTCAGACCGTAAGACCACCGGCATGGGCGCGATCTTCGTTGCAGCCATGCGCGAATGGAAAAAGAGTTTTGAAAAGGGCGCAAAATCGGCGCTGGCGCTGCAGACGCGCATCGACAAGGCGATGGACCTGGCGCTGACCCGCGAGATGGAAAGGCTGGAAGGACGCCTCGGCTTCCTCGCCACCACGGGTTCGGCCGCGCCCTTCATCGGCCTGTTCGGCACCGTCATCGGCATCATGACATCCTTCCAGGCGATTGCCGCCTCGAAGAACACCAGCCTGTCGGTCGTGGCGCCCGGCATCGCCGAGGCGCTACTGGCGACGGCCATCGGCCTGCTCGCGGCCATTCCCGCGGTCATCGCCTACAACAAGCTGTCATCGGATGCGAACAAGATCGCGGTGCGCATGGAAGGGTTCGCGGACGAGTTCTCCGCCATACTCTCGCGCCAAATCGATGAAAAAGTGGCGCAGAAGGCCTGAGGTACGATCATGGGTATGTCTGCTGCTAGCGCAGGTGGCATAGGGCGAGGCGGACGCGGCCACAGGCGGCGTGGCCGTCATCATGGCCTGATGTCGGAAATCAACGTCACGCCGATGGTCGACGTGATGCTGGTGCTGTTGATCATCTTCATGGTCGCGGCGCCGCTCTTGACCGTCGGCGTGCCGATCGACCTGCCGGACACGCAGGCCAAGGCAATGAATGTCGACACCCAGCCGATCACCGTGTCGATCAACGCGACCGGCGAGATCTATCTGCAGGAAACCGAGATTCCGATCGAGGAGCTGGTGGCGAAGCTGCAGGCGATCTCGAAGACCGGCTACGACGAGCGCATCTTCATCCGCGGCGACAAGTCGACGGACTATGGCACGGCAATGAAGGTCATGGCCCGCATTTCGGCGGCCGGCTACAAGAACATCGGCCTGGTCTCGTTGCAGGAACAGGATCAGTAGGACGCGAAATGCGGACCGGCCTCACCTCTTCGGTGATCTTGCATGCGGTGGCGCTGGCCTTCGGGCTGTTCACGCTGTCCTCGCCGCCGGCGATGCCGGCTTCCGACGTGGAGTCGGTGGCGGTCGATATCGTGCCGATGGAAGCGATCGCGCAGACGCTGCAAGGCGACAAGAAAGCGGTCATGCATGACAAGCCTGCGCCGCTGCCGACCAAGCGGCCGGATGTCGTCCCCGACGCCCAAAAGGTCGGCGAGAATACCGTCGACACCGAGAAACCGGTGACGGACGAGGCCAAGCCGAAGCCGGTCGAGAAGACCTCCGCGCCGCCGCCGGCGCCGACGCCGACCGAAAAGCCGGCCGTCGAGGACGTGCCGAAGCCGCAGGAAAAGCCGAAGCCGGTGCCGGCGACCGAAGTGGCGCCGACGCCTGCGCCGAAGGAAGAGGTCAAGCCCGAGCCGGTCAAGCAGACCGATCCCAAGCCGACACCGGCCAAGGAGCCGACGCCGGCGCCGCCAAAGGACACGACCGCCGCCATCCAGAAGGAAGAGGTGAAGCCGGACGCTGTCGCCGAGGCGATCGCCAAGGAACAGCCGACCGAGGAGGCCAAGCTTCCGGACTCTGCTCCAGCACCCGAGGCGCGGCCGAAGCCGCAGCCGGCCCAGGCCGAAAGCGCCAAGGCGCCGGACCGCAAGGATGCGGAAAAGCCGGTCAAGGAGGCCTCCTCGAAGCCGAAGTCGGATGAGAAGCAGTTCAACGCCGACGAGATTTCGGCCCTGCTCGACAAGCAGAAGCCGTCCGGCGGCGGCGCCAAGCGCTCGACACAGCAGTCGTCGCTCGGCGGTGACAAGGATCAGGGCCAGAAGCTCTCCAAGTCGGAGCAGGGAGCCCTGGAGGCTCAGCTCGGCGGCTGCTGGACCTTGCCTGTCGGATTGGAAGGCTCGGAGAACTTCGTCGTCGTGGTCCGGTTCAATCTCGACACCGACGGCAAGCTCGACGGTCGCCCCTCGGTCGAGCAGTCGAGCGGCAACCGGCAGTTCGACGAAAGCGCCGTGCGCGCTGTTCAGAAATGCGACGTGGCCGGCCTGCAGGTCCCCGCAGGCAAGCAGGACATCTGGAACGACATCCGCGTCACCTTCGATCCAAGGGAGATGCTTGGCCTCTAGCCCCGGCGTCTGAACCATCAAAGAAAAGAAGCGAGAAAATATGAGATCCTTCCTCAAGCCGCTCCTGACGATTGCAGCCATGGCGTTGGGCATGACGGCCAGCACCACCTTGCCGGCTTGGGCCCTCGTCGAGCTCAACGTCAACAAGGGCAATGTCGAGCCGCTGCCGATCGCCATCACGGATTTCCAGTCCAACGACGCGCTTGGCGCGCAGATCACGGAAATCGTCACCGCCGATCTGAAGCGCTCCGGCCTGTTCGCGCCGATCGACAAGAGCGCTTTCATCGAGAAGATCTCGGGCCCGGACGCCACGCCGCGCTTCGACGACTGGAAGGTGATCAATGCGCAGGCGCTGGTCACCGGCAGCGTCGGCAAGGAGGCCGATGGCCGCATCCGCGCCCAGTACCGGCTGTGGGACACTTTCGCCGGCCAGCAGATGGCCGGCGAGCAGTTCTTCGCCAATGACGCCAACACCAGGCGGGTCGCCCATATCATCGCCGACGCGATCTATGAGCGGCTGACCGGCGAGAAGGGCTATTTCGACACGCGCGTCGTCTTCGTCGACGAATCCGGCGCCAAAAACGCGCGCAAGAAGCGCCTCGCCATCATGGATCAGGACGGCGCCAATGTGCGCTATCTGTCGGACGGCCGCTCCATCGTGCTGACGCCGCGCTTCTCGCCGAACCGGCAGGAAATCACCTACATGTCCTATGAGAGCGGGCAGCCGAAGGTCTACCTGCTGCAGATCGAGACCGGGCAGCGCGAGCTGGTCGGCAACTTCCCCGGCATGACGTTCGCGCCGCGCTTCTCGCCTGACGGCCAGAAGGTGATCATGAGCCTGCTGCGCGACGACGGCAACTCCAACATCTTCGCGATGGATCTGAGAAGCCGCACGACCACGCGGCTCACCAATTCGGTCGCCATCGACACCTCGCCGTCCTATTCGCCGGACGGCTCGCAGATCGTCTTCACCTCCGACCGCGGCGGCGGCAGCGGCCGTTCGCAGATCTATGTCATGGGCGCAGACGGTTCCAACCCGCACCGCATCTCGTTCGGCGACGGCGTCTATTCCACGCCGGTATGGTCGCCGCGCGGCGACCTCATCGCCTTCACCAAGCAGTCCGGCGGCGAGTTCCAGATCGGCGTCATGAAGACCGACGGTTCGGGCGAGCGCATCCTGTCCTCCGGCTTCCAGCAGGAGGGCCCGACCTGGGCGCCGAACGGCCGCGTGCTGATGTTCTTCCGCGACTCGGCCGGCGGGCCGAAGCTGGTTTCGGTCGACCTCACCGGCCGCAACGAGCAGCAGATCCCGACGTCGAATTTTGCGTCGGACCCGGCTTGGTCGCCGTTGCTGGAGTAGGGACTGAACTGGAATTGAAGAACTGGGGAATTGAAGAACTGAAGAAGCGGGGAAATCCCGCTTTTTCACGTCGTGGTCGCGTTTTGGTCAAATTTCCGCCTACGGTTCGCTCGCATCGTGGCCCCTGCCAAAAATGGCCGAGGACGGCGGCCTGAAACCAAATATTAACCGTGTTTCTTGAATGCCGGTTAACCCAAACGTGGTTACTGGGTGATCAACGAAATCACTCGAATGCGAAGGAGAGGCGGCATGGGCCGTATCGCAGCACTTACCAGAAATCCGGCGATGATCGCGCTGGTGGCAGCGCTTGCCATCACCGGTTGCGCCTCGAAGAAGACGCCGAACAGCGCGGCCGATCTCGGCCTCAACGGCGCCGGCGCCGCTACGCCGGGCTCCGCTCAGGATTTCACCGTCAACATCGGCGACCGCATCTTCTTCGACACCGACTCCTCGTCGATCCGCGCCGACGCGCAGACCACGCTGGGGCGCCAGGCGCAGTGGCTCAGCCAGTACAGGCAGTATGCCATCGTCATCGAAGGCCATGCCGACGAGCGCGGCACGCGCGAATATAATCTGGCGCTGGGCGCCCGCCGCGCCGCCGCCACCCGCGACTTCCTGGTTTCCAAGGGCGTCGCCGCCAACCGCCTGAAGACGATTTCCTACGGCAAGGAACGCCCGGTCGCCGTCTGCGACGACATCTCGTGCTGGTCGCAGAACCGCCGCGCCGTCACCACCCTCTCGGGCGCCGGATCCTGACGCCCCACCGGGCGGCAAAAATACAACATCGCGGAACGAAAGGCGGCCTCAGGGCCGCCTTTTTCATATGCGACAGCCTGAAACAAAATTTGGCCGAAGTCTCGCGTCCTGCTAAGAGCGCGAGGGCGCTTCCTCCCATTCCGATTTGGAAAGGCGCATCAGGCCAACAGATTTCACGGCGAGAGATAGAATGCATTTCAGAACGGTCCTGAGCGGCACGCTTGCGCTGCTGCTCGTATCAAGCATCGCAGCCGTCGCCGCCCCGGCGGACAGCGGGCAATCCTCCGACAGCGGGTTCACCTTCCATCTGCCGACGCTCGGCATCTTCGGCGACAAGAAGAAGGCCGAGCAGGCTCAGATGGCGCAGCAGGACGGCACCGGCATGACCGGCCTGGAAGATCAGCTGCGCCAGATGAACGGCAAGATCGAGGAGCTCAATTTCCAGATCCTGCAAATGCAGGAGCAGATGCGCAAGCAGCAGGAAGACAACGAGTTCCGCTTCCAGCAGCTCGAAGGCGGCTCGCAAGGGGCGAAGCCAACGGGCCAGAAGAAGTCCGAGGCCGCGCCGCAGGATGGCAACACCGGCAATGGCAACACGAATCTGGGTGATGCGGGTACCGGCGACTCCAGTACGGACACCGGCGTCGCCGAAGCTCCGGCGACGCAGGCTCCGGCCGATGCGGGTGCGCAAAGCGGCAGCGGCAAGAGCGTCGGCGAGGTTATCGTCGAGTCGCAGACCGGCGATCCGGGCAAGGTGATCACCGGCGCGCCGCCGAAGACCTTCGGCACCATCACGGTCGACAAGAACGGCAATGTCGTCAACGCCGAATCCGATCCGCAGGCGGGTGCGCAGGCGCAAGCTCCCGCAGCCACGGCAAACGCGCCTTCGGCCGAGACAAGCACCAAGAGCGGCAAGGGCAAGTCCGGCGGCACGGTCATGGCTTCGCTGCCCTCGACCAATGATCCGGACGAGCTCTACCGCAACTCCTACCAGTTCATCCTGTCGGGCGATTATCCCACCGCCGAGCAGGGTTTTCGCGACCACATTTCCCGCTTCCCCAAGGACGCCAAGGCGCCGGATGCGCATTACTGGCTGGGAGAATCCCTGCTCGGCCAGCAGAAATACCGCGACGCGGCGGAGGTCTTCCTGGCCGCCAGCAAGGATTATCCGAAGGCCAAGAAGGCGCCCGACATGCTGCTGAAGCTCGGCGTGTCGCTGGTCGGCCTCAAGCAGAACGACGTGGCCTGCGCCACCTTCAGCGAGATCGGCAAGCGCTATCCGGATGTTTCCGGCACGCTCAAGGAGCGCATCAAGCAGGAAAAGGCGCTGGCGTCGTGCTAGGCTGAATGCCGTTTGTTCCAAACCCGGAACCACTCTTGGGCGACATGCGCCGATGCTCGACACCGAGCCTGACATTTCGGATCGCTTTTTCTCAGACTTCGACTTTTCCAACGGCGCCGTTGCAGCCGTGTCCGGCGGCAGCGACTCGACCGCCCTTCTCTTTCTCCTCAAACATCATCTCGACCGAACCCTGCCCGCGGCAAAACTGCTCGCGGTGACGATCGATCATGACCTCAGACCAGGTTCGGCAGCGGAAGCGCAAACCGTGGCGAGCGTCTGCGCCGAGCATGGGATCGCGCACCGCACGCTGGTCTGGTCCGGGCGCAAGCCGACGACCGGCCTGGCAGCCGCCGCGCGCGAGGCGCGCTACCGGCTGCTGGCCGAGGCGGCCGAAGCGGAAGGCATCCGCGTGGTGGTAACCGGCCACACCGCCGACGACCAGGCAGAGACGGTTCTTATGCGGCAAGTCCGCGCCGAAGGGACCCGCGATGAAAGGGCCGGCGAAGAAGAGTCGAGCGAGGAGGGTCGCGGCCTCGCCGGCATGGCGCCCGTCACGCTCTACGACTGGCGCACATGTATCGCCCGGCCGCTGCTCGGCACGCGCCGGGCGGCACTGCGCGCGATGCTGAAGCGCCGCGGCATCGGCTGGATCGAGGATCCGACCAATGTCGACCAGCGTTTCGAGCGGCCGCGCATGCGCATCTCGCTTGCCGGCGACGACGGCGAGGCGCGCTTCGCGCAGGCAATCGCAAAGGCCGGACAGGCGGCCGCCGAACGCGACGACCTCGGCCGCCGCGCGGCCGCGCTGATCCGCGCTTTTGCCGACAGGCCGGCTTCGGGGCTCATCCGCCTCGATCGCGTTTTCGCTCATGGTGAAGACAGCGAGGCGGCCGTCTATGCGCTGCGCATCCTGCTCGCCACGGTCGGCGGCGTCTCGTTCCTTGTCGATCAGGCGCGTTGCCGGGCGCTGTTCGAGCGTCTTCGGTCCGGAACGCTTTGCGCCACATTGTCGCGGACCGTGGTCGATGCGCGCCGGAGCGGCATCTTCCTTCACCGCGAGGCGCGCAATCTGCCCGCCGCCGTTCCGGCGCAGGATCAGGCCCTTTGGGACGGCCGGCGCCGGATCACATTGAGCGACAGGTCGGGCGGGTTGGTGATCGCGCCCATGGGGGCCGTCGTTGCCAAACGATCCGTCCGGGAGGGCGACGTTCCGGCAAGCCTGCTACGCAGGGCGCTCGCCGCCGAACCCGCATTGTGGCGCGGCGCTGAACGTCTTGATTTTGCTGGCGGCGGTGATGTGCCGCGGCCAATGGCCAGCGTGCCGGTGGTGTCGCCTTTCGCCCGCTTCCTGCCGTCCTTCGATTTGCTGGTCGCCGCGGCAGTCGCCGCGCTGATTGGCGCGCCGCCGCTGCCGCCTTTGCCTTTCCGCGGCCATGATCGCGATGGAGCATGGGCGAAAGCTTAACCGAGGCGTGCTGTTATGCTTGGCAAGGGGAAGCGCTCTCCCTATGTTAGGCCCAAGCCTCCATCATCATCGTGGGTCCGCATGCGGACGCCAACAGGACAATAGATGAATCCGAATTATCGCAACCTTGCGCTCTGGGCGATCATAGCGGTCCTGCTCATCGCCCTGTTCAATCTTTTCCAGACGCCGCAGACGCGCGGCGCCTCAAGCGAGGTTGCCTATTCGCAGTTCCTGCAGGATGTCGCGTCCGGCCGGGTGAAGAGCGTGACCATCGCCGGCGCCCGCATCTCGGGCAACTACACGGACAACGCCAACGGCTTCCAGACCTATTCGCCCGGCGATCCGTCGCTGGTTTCGAGGCTGCAGGACAAGAACGTCACCATCAACGCGCGGCCTGAAACCGACGGCTCCAACTCGCTGTTCGGCTATCTGATCTCGTGGCTGCCGATGATCCTGATCCTCGGCGTGTGGATATTCTTCATGCGCCAGATGCAGTCCGGCTCCGGCCGCGCGATGGGCTTCGGCAAGTCGAAGGCGAAGTTGCTCACCGAGGCGCACGGCCGCGTCACCTTCCAGGACGTCGCCGGCGTGGACGAGGCCAAGGAGGATCTCGAGGAGATCGTCGAATTCCTGCGCGATCCACAGAAGTTCCAGCGGCTCGGCGGCAAGATCCCACGCGGCGTGCTGCTTGTCGGCCCGCCCGGCACCGGCAAGACGCTGCTCGCCCGCTCTGTCGCCGGCGAAGCCAACGTGCCGTTCTTCACCATCTCCGGCTCGGACTTCGTCGAGATGTTCGTCGGCGTCGGCGCGTCGCGTGTGCGCGACATGTTCGACCAGGCCAAGAAGAACGCGCCCTGCATCATCTTCATCGACGAAATCGACGCGGTCGGCCGTCATCGCGGCGCCGGCCTCGGCGGCGGCAATGACGAGCGCGAGCAGACGCTGAACCAGCTGCTGGTCGAGATGGACGGCTTCGAGTCCAACGAAAGCATCATCCTGATCGCCGCCACCAACCGGCCCGACGTGCTCGATCCGGCGCTGCTCAGGCCCGGTCGCTTCGACCGCCAGGTCGTGGTGCCGAACCCCGACATCGTCGGCCGCGAGAAGATCCTCAAGGTGCATGTGCGCAACGTGCCGCTGGCGCCCAATGTCGACCTCAAGGTGATCGCGCGCGGCACGCCGGGCTTCTCCGGCGCCGACCTGATGAACCTCGTCAACGAATCCGCGCTGATGGCGGCGCGCCGCAACAAGCGGCTCGTCACCATGGCCGAGTTCGAGGACGCCAAGGACAAGATCATGATGGGCGCCGAGCGCCGCTCGTCGGCGATGACGCAGGCCGAGAAGGAACTGACCGCCTATCACGAGGCCGGCCACGCCATTCTGGCGCTCAACGTGCCGACGGCCGACCCGCTGCACAAGGCGACCATCATTCCGCGCGGCCGTGCGCTCGGCATGGTCATGCAGCTGCCGGAAGGCGACCGCTACTCGATGAGCTACAAGTACATGATCTCGCGGCTCGCGATCATGATGGGCGGCCGTGTCGCCGAGGAGTTCAAGTTCGGCAAGGAGAACATCACCTCCGGCGCCTCCTCCGACATCGAGCAGGCGACCAAGCTGGCGCGCGCCATGGTCACGCGCTGGGGCTTCTCCGACAAGCTCGGCCATGTCGCCTATGGCGACAACCAGGAAGAGGTCTTCCTCGGGCATTCGGTTGCGCGCCAGCAGAACATCTCGGAAGAGACGGCGCAGATCATCGACGCCGAGGTGCGCCGGCTGATCGACGACGCCTATTCCACCGCGAAGACCGTGCTGACCAAGAAGAAGAAGGACTGGATCGCGCTGGCCGAAGGGCTGCTCGAATACGAGACGCTGACCGGCGAGGAGATCAAGCAGCTGATCGCCGGCCACAAGCCCGCCCGCGACCTCGGCGACGACACCCCGCCCAGCCGCGGCTCGGCCGTGCCGAAGGCCGGCACCGGCGGCCGCCGCAAGAAGGGCCCCGAGCCCGAAGGCGGCATGGAGCCGCAGCCGCAGGGCTGAGTTCGAAGAGAACAAAGGAACTTTGGAACGCCGCGGATCAAACCGCGGCGTTTTGCTTTGGGGGATCGCAGGGATTGCCGGCCCTCGATCTGGTATTTGCAACGCTGGCGATTGGCGAAAGTCGGGGTGACAGCCAATCTCCCCCGCAAGGGGGGAGATTGGCAGTTTTAGCGACGGCGCCAACAATCTCAGCGATGGTGATTGGCGAAGACGGTGGAGCATGCAATCTTCCCCTTGTGGGTCCCACGAGGGGGAAATCGGATTGTCGCCTCGGCTTCGACCTATGGCCCAGATTTGGCCCTGACGGTCACGCGAGACCAAACAAATCCCAAAAAAAGCCCGCGCATCTTGCGATGCGCGGGCCCTTCTCTGGAAGATGTGACTAAGAGGTCAGCTCTTCAGCTTGGCGTTGCAGAGGCTGTAGAAGCCGCCGCCCTTCTGGATCCACTTCAGGCCGTTCAGCGTGTTGGCGTCCTTGTTGGCGTAGTACTGCTCGAGGCAGGTGTGCATGCGGCCCTTGGCCGGGGTCTCGGTGGCAAACTTCGGCGAGATAGCGGTCGGGAAAGTCACGCCCTTCGGGGCGGCCGCGGTCGGCTTCGCCGGTTCCTTGGTGAAAGTCGCTTCCGTTGGAGCCGGCACGGTGTCGTCGTCGGCGGCGCCGGCGCCGCACTCGGCCTTGCGGAAGTCGTTCCACTTCATGCCGTTGAGCTTGTTGGCGGTCTTCGCGGCCTGATACTTGGTGCTGCATTCGGCCATGCTCAGGCCCTTACCGCCGTCGGCTGCAGCCGCCGTCGAGGTCTCGGTCTTGGTCGCCTTGGCGGGCTTGGTGTCGGTCGCAGCGGCGGTGGCGCCGGCGGCGCATTCGGTCTTGCGGAAGTCGTTCCACTTCATGCCGTTCAGTGTGCCGGCAGCCTTGGCGGCCTGATACTTGGTGCTGCATTCCTTGGCGGTCAGGCCCTTGGCCGAGCTGTCGTCGGCCGCGGCGGTCGTGTCCTTGGCCTTCTTGGCCGGCTTGGTGTCAGCCGCCTTGGTATCGGTCGCCGCCTTGGTGTCGGTCGCGGCGGAGGCGTCGCTGCCGCATTGCGCCTTGCGGAATTGGTTCCAGGTCTGGCCGGCGAGCGTTCCGGCGTCCTTGGCCGCGTTATACTTGGTGCTGCACTCGGCCATGGTCAGCGCGTTGGCCGGCGCCGCCAGGAACAAGGTTGCGACGGCGATGCCCGTCAATGTTGCAAGTCTATGAATAAGCATGGCGTTTTCTCCCTTGCTGCCGCCAGGTGGTGTCCCTATACCAAATCAATAGCTCTCAACTTCAGACTGCGCCAGATGCTTCCGGCGCGGATGCCCTCACAAAGTGTGTTCCTCCCGATAAGGTGACGAATTGCTTGGCGTCGGTCGCGTAAACAAGGTTTTGCCAGGCGGTTTTGGGCAGAAAAGCTCGCCCCGGCTGGTATATTGCCGCTACAGTGAGGGGGCATGGTAGGCTGTCGAATCACTTGACCCGCCCGCGACAATGATTTTCTAAGGAATGGTAATATATAATCACGAAATGTGATGATCGGATGCGGCCCAATTGTGGCAATACGGGCGGCTGAAAAACCGACGGGGACATTGGCAAGCATGGCAGGGCAGTATTTCGGCACCGACGGCATCCGCGGACGCGCCAACAAATTTCCGATGACGGCCGAGGTTGCCATGCGGGTCGGAATGGCCGCCGGGCTTTCGTTCCAGCGCGGCAATCATCGGCACCGCGTCGTGCTCGGCAAGGACACGCGGCTTTCCGGCTACATGATCGAGAACGCGATGGTGTCGGGCCTGTGCGCCGCCGGCATGGACGTGTTTCTGCTCGGACCGATACCGACGCCGGCGGTCGCCATGCTGGTGCGCTCGCTGCGCGCCGACATCGGCGTGATGATCTCGGCCTCGCACAACCCCTACTACGACAACGGCATCAAGCTGTTCGGCCCCGATGGCTACAAGCTCTCCGACGAGATCGAGGAGCGCATCGAAGGCATGCTCGACAAGGACATCGAGCTTGCGCTTGCCGATTCAGACGGGCTGGGCCGCGCCAAACGCGTCGATGGCGTGCATGACCGCTACATCGAATTCGCCAAGCGCACGCTGCCGCGCTCGATGTCGCTCTCGGGCTTGCGGATCGTCGTCGACTGCGCGAACGGCGCCTCCTACAAGGTGGCGCCCGAGGCGCTATGGGAGCTCGGCGCCGAAGTGGTCGCCATCAATGTCGAGCCCAACGGCTTCAACATCAACAAGGAGTGCGGCTCGACCCATCCGGCCGGGCTGCAGAAGAAGGTGCATGAGGTGCGCGCCGATATCGGCATCGCGCTCGACGGCGACGCCGACCGTGTGGTCATCGTCGACGAGAACGGCGCCATCGTCGACGGCGACCAGATCATGGCGCTGATCGCCGAATCCTGGCACCAGAACGGGCGGCTGGCCGGCGGCGGCGTCGTCTCCACGGTGATGTCCAATCTCGGCCTCGAACGTTTCCTCGGCGACATGAAGCTGCAGCTGCACCGCACCAAGGTCGGCGACCGCTACGTCGTCGAGCATATGCGCGCGCACGGCCTCAATGTCGGCGGCGAGCAGTCTGGCCATATCGTGCTGTCCGATTTCTCGACCACCGGCGACGGCCTGGTTTCGGCGCTGCAG
This sequence comes from Mesorhizobium shonense, assembly GCF_040545255.1. Classification (NCBI taxonomy): domain Bacteria; kingdom Pseudomonadati; phylum Pseudomonadota; class Alphaproteobacteria; order Hyphomicrobiales; family Phyllobacteriaceae; genus Mesorhizobium; species Mesorhizobium shonense. Next base: position 25,280 of record NZ_JBEPLM010000023.1, on the reverse strand, counting down.
GTGTTGGCCTGCATCAAGCGGCAGAACCGGCCGGTCAGCGAGCTGTCGAAGAAGTTCGAACCGGTGCCGCAACTTCTGAAGAATGTCCGCATCTCCGGCGGCAAGCCGCTGGAGGAAGCGCCGGTCAAGGCGGCGATCGAGGATGCTCGCAACCGGTTGGGCAAGGCCGGCCGCCTCGTCATCCGGCCTTCCGGCACCGAGCCGCTGATCCGCGTCATGGCCGAAGGCGACGATCCGCAACTGGTCGAGACCGTGGTCAACGACATTGTCGGGATCATCTCGGAAACCCGCAGCGCCGCCTGACGGAGCCGCAAGCGCAATTCCAGGAAAAGTGTAACGGTTTTCCGTCCGGAATTGCGTAAAACAGGCAACCGCCCATCGCGTTCGGAAGCCCGCCGCCCGGCGGGCTTTTTCGTGCGCCCGCGGCGCCCGGACAACGGCATACCCTCTAAAATTGTATAGATTCGTGGTTAATCGGTACGGTTAAACGGCTTTTAACCTTTGCAATTCATTATCCACGCCGAGGTTCATCTTCGGGCGGTGTCGTCCCGAGGCTTCTTAGGGGTGACAGCATGTTCAATACAGCAAGAATGGCATTGTTTGCCGCGCTGTTCGCGGGCTTGGCCGGACCGGCGTTCGCCGCGGATATTGCGGAACCACCACCGGTCGAGGAAGCTCCGCCGCCGGTCGTGGAGGCGCAGCCGGTCGACTTCGGCGGCTGGTATATCCGCGGCGATATCGACTATCACTGGTCGCGCTTCCGCGGTGGCGACTACATCACTTACGGCGCGGCACCCCAGACCCAGGGTAGCTTCGCCAGCGGCAAGCTGAAAGGCGCCTTCTCCGCCGGTGCCGGTATCGGTTATCAGGTCAATCAGTATTTCCGCACCGACCTAACCGCAGACTGGATGGGCAAGTCCAACTTCCGGGGTTCAACGGTCGGCTTCTGCGGCGGCGGCGTACCCTGCGTATCGACCGACACCTCGTCCTATTCGGCGCTGCTGCTTTTGGCCAACGCCTATGTCGACATCGGCACCTGGCATGGTGTCACGCCTTATGTCGGCGCTGGCATCGGCGGCGCATGGGTCAAGTGGGACACGCTGCACAACAGCGACGACGACGGCGATTTCTTCCATCAGGGCGGCAAGGGCTGGCGCTTCGCCTATGCTCTTATGGCCGGTGCCTCCTACTGCCTGACCGATCGCGTCAAGCTCGATGTCGGCTACCGTTACAGCCACATCAATGGCGGCAAGATGTTCGAATATGCTTCGGATAGCAATGTCGGCCCGGGGTATGACCGCGGCATCAACGTGCATGAAGTGCGCGGCGGTCTGCGCTATCAATTCGGCAGGTCCGATTGCGCCCCGCCGCCGGAACCCTATGTGCCCGAGCCGGAGCCGATCTATACCAAGTAATCGCCCTTGCGATCCCGAGATTTGCGAACCGCCCGGCGCCAGCCGGGCGGTTTTCGTTTTTGCGCGGCTGGTAAAATCGCATCGAAATCAATTCGGTAACCATCCGTTATCCTTAACCGGCACTTAACCACTATGGTTAACAATGGCTCCTTGAAACGGCGCTCGCGTTCGCGGCTGGCGCCAATTTCGGGAGCCGGGGACCATGACACTCAAATCGCGTATCGCGTCAGCGCTTGCCGCAACCCTTTTGCCGCTGACGCCAGCGCTCGCGGCCGACTACGATCCGCCGATCTATGTCGACCAGGCCCCTGACTATCAGCCGGTCGAGGTGGGCTCAGGCTGGTACCTGCGCGGCGATGTTTCCTATCTGGTGGAAAAGAGCTTCAGGGACCAGGACTTCAGCTTCACGCCTGCCAGTCAAAGCGAGAGCGAGGACGCGTATTTCGCAAGCATCGGTTTCGGATATCATTTCAACGATTATCTCCGCGCCGATCTCAACCTCGGTTATCTGCCCGGCAACAAGTTCAGCTTCAGCTATGATGACACGGCGACCGCGGCAGAGCCGACCGTGGCATCCGGAAGCCTCAAGAACCATGCGATCTCGGGCATGCTCAACGGCTATGTCGATCTCGGCACCTATGTCGGCTTCACGCCTTACGTTGGCGCAGGCGTCGGCATCGTCCGAAGCAAATACGAGCTCTCGGCGAGCTATTTTACCGCCAATGGCGACGACACCGACGATTTTGTCGAGCGTAGCTCCAAGGCGAAATATTCGCTGGCCTATACATTGAATGCGGGTGTTGCCTACCAGGTCTCGAAGAATGTGCTGATCGACCTGGGCTACCAGTATTTTTCCGCCCCCGATGCGGAATACGTCACCGCCGCGAGCCTGAATTCGTTCCCGGTCCACAAAGGCATCAGCAATCACCAGGTCAAGCTCGGCTTGCGCTACGATCTCTGGTGAGCGGCACAAGCAGGAGATGCCGACGGCGGATCCCGGGAGATCCGTCGTTCTCGTTTGAGCCGAAGCGCAGATTGAAGCCAGTATCCCGCCAGCGACAAAAACTTTGCTCTTGACGCCGGAAGGCTGAAAGCATATCGCCGTCCGTGGGCCACCCCTCCCCAACGAGGGGCCACTATCTGGAAGGATAGACCACGATGACGACGCTTACCAAGCCTGGATTCCGTCCGGCAAATCCCAATTTCTCCTCAGGTCCCTGCGCAAAACGCCCCGGCTGGTCGGCCGAGGCGCTGAAAGCCGCCGCGCTCGGACGTTCCCATCGCGCCAAGATCGGCAAGGCGAAGCTCGAGCAGGCGATCGAGCTCACGCGCGAGATCCTCAAGGTTCCCGCCGACTACCGCATCGGCATCGTGCCGGCGTCCGACACCGGCGCGGTCGAGATGGCGCTGTGGTCGCTGCTTGGCGAGCGCGGCGTCGACATGGTCGCCTGGGAAAGCTTTGGCTCCGGCTGGGTGACCGATGTCGTCAAGCAGCTCAAGCTCGCCGACATACGCAGGTTCGAGGCCGGTTACGGCGAACTGCCGGATCTCACCAAGATCGATTTCGACCGCGATGTGGTCTTCACCTGGAACGGCACGACCTCCGGCGTGCGCGTGCCGAACGGCGATTTCATTCCGGCCGCGCGCCGCGGCCTGACCATCTGCGACGCCACCTCGGCGGCGTTCGCGCAAAGGCTCGACTTCGAAAAACTCGATGTCGTGACCTTCTCATGGCAGAAGGTGCTGGGCGGCGAAGGCGCGCATGGCATGCTGATCCTCAGCCCACGCGCCGTCGAGCGGCTGGAAACCTACAAGCCGGCCTGGCCGCTGCCGAAGATCTTCCGCCTGACCTCGGGCGGCAAGCTGATCGAGGGCATCTTCAAGGGCGAGACCATCAACACGCCGTCGATGCTGTGCGTCGAGGACTATCTCGATGCGCTTCAGTGGGCGAAATCGATCGGCGGCCTGGAGGCGCTGATCGCCCGCGCCGACGCCAACGCCGCGGTGCTGGACCGGTTCGTGGACAATTCACCATGGCTCGGCCATCTGGCCGCCGATCCGGCGACACGCTCGAACACTTCCGTGTGCCTGTCCTTCACCGATACCGATGTCGCGGCGCTCGACGCCGACGGTCAGGCGGCGTTCGCCAAGGGCATCGTCGCGGCGCTCGACAAGGAAGGCGTCGCCTACGACATCGGCTCCTATCGCGACGCGCCGCCCGGCCTGCGCATCTGGTGCGGCGCCACCGTCGAGACTTCCGATCTCGAAGCGCTGCTGCCCTGGCTCGACTGGGCCTGCGCCGCGCAGAAGGCGTCGCTGAAAGCAGCGGCCTGAAATCCGTGGCGGCCCGCGGGCCGCCACCATTTCCCAATACACTCAATTCCCTTCAAGGAGGCCGCCATGGCGCCCCGCGTTCTCGTTTCGGATAAACTTTCAACCACCGCCGTGCAGATCTTCAAGGATCGCGGCATCGAGGTCGACTACCTGCCCGATCTCGGAAAGGACAAGGAAAAGCTCGCCGAAGTGATCGGCCAGTATGACGGCCTCGCCATCCGCTCGGCGACCAAGGTCACCGAGAAGCTGATCAACGCCGCCACCAGGCTGAAGGTCGTCGGCCGCGCCGGCATCGGCGTCGACAATGTCGACATCCCGGCAGCCAGCCGCAGGGGCATCATCGTGATGAACACGCCCTTCGGCAATTCGATCACCACGGCAGAGCACGCCGTCGCGATGATCTTCGCACTGGCCCGCCAGATCCCGGAGGCCAACGCCTCGACGCATGCCGGGAAGTGGGAGAAGAACCGCTTCATGGGTATCGAGATCACCGGCAAGACGCTGGGTGTCGTCGGCTGCGGCAATATCGGCTCGATCGTCGCGACGCGCGGCGTCGGCCTGAAGATGCATGTCGTGGCTTTCGATCCGTTCCTGTCGGACAGCCGGGCGGAGGAGCTCGGCGTCGAGAAAGTGGAAATCGACGAGCTCTTCGCTCGTGCCGATTTCATCACCTTGCACACGCCACTGACCGACAAGACGCGCAACATCATCGACGCGACTGCGATCGCCAAGATGAAGGACGGCGTGCGCATCATCAACTGCGCGCGCGGCGGGCTGGTCGTCGAGGCCGACCTGGTCGCGGCGCTGAAGAGCGGCAAGGTGGCCGGCGCCGGCATCGACGTGTTCGAGGTCGAGCCGGCGGAGAACAACGCGCTGTTCGGCATGGAGAATGTCGTGGCAACCCCGCATCTCGGCGCCTCGACCACCGAGGCGCAGGAGAATGTCGCCCTGCAGGTCGCCGAGCAGATGTCGGACTACCTGATCAAGGGCGCCGTCTCCAACGCCATCAACATGCCTTCGATCACCGCCGAGGAAGCGCCGCGGCTGAAACCCTTCGTCAAGCTCGCCGAAGTGCTCGGCGCCTTTGTCGGCCAGGTCACCGAGGATCCGATCAAGGAGGTCGAGATCCTGTTCGACGGCTCGACCGCGACGATGAACACGCGCGCGCTGGTGAGCGCCACCCTTGCCGGCCTGATCCGGCCGCAGGTCTCCGACGTCAACATGGTGTCGGCGCCGATCATGGTGAAGGAGCGCGGCATCATCGTCGCCGAGGTCAAGCGTGACAAATCGGGCGTCTTCGACGGTTACATCAAGCTGACCGTCAAGACCGAGCACAGGACGCGCTCGATCGCCGGCACCTGCTTTTCCGACCACAAGCCGCGCTTCATCCAGATCAAGGGCATCAACCTCGACGCCGAGGTCGGCCAGCATATGCTCTACACCACCAACGCGGACGCGCCCGGCATCATCGGCCTGCTCGGCACCGTCTGCGGCGAGAACGGCGTCAACATCGCCAACTTCCAGCTCGGCCGCAACCGGCCGGGCGGCGATGCGATCGCACTGCTCTATCTCGACGCGCCGTTCCCGGAGAAGGTGCTGGATCAACTGCGGGCGCACCAGTCGATCGACTCGGCCAAGCCGCTGCACTTCGACGTCGGCGGTGTGTGATCCGGGCCCAAAAGGGCATGCAAAGGCGCGGCCGTTCCGCGCCTTTTTGTTTATGACCTGATACGTTAATATGGCGCAACCGAGGAGTTCGCTATGAAGATCGTGGTCGACGCATTCTGGGATGATGACGCGAAGGTTTGGGTCGCGTCGTCCCGGGAAAAGATCGGGCTCGCAACAGAAGCCGATACGATAGAACTGCTTCAGGACAAACTGGCGGTTTTAGTTCCTGACCTGCTCGGCGGCGACCACGAAGGGCCGTTCGAGATCGAGCTGATTGCGCGGAGTCACCAAACAGTCGCCGCCTAGGTATTAACCTCTGTTAGTTGCGATTTAATAGATTTTTAAGAATTTTTTATTAATTTCCGCTTAAAGTGAGCGGAATCATTTTCAAATATCGAGTTGTCTGCGGTGAATAATTTCGCCCCGTTAACGAAAAAGCTCTTGTCGCAAGCCGGTTGGCAGTTTCTCCGTTCGGGTAAAGGCGACCATGAAATTTGGACCAATCCGATTTCCGGGCGCAAGGTCACCGTGGATCACGCCATCAAGTCCCGTCACACAGCAAATGCCATTCTGAAACAGGCAGGTCTCCCGAAGGCATTCTGATTAAACGTGGTGTGACCGACAGCTCCCCGTGACGTGAGCCGTGACGGCCACCTTTCTGCCGCTGTATTCGGCGAGGGCGATGCCTCCGAGCACGAGCACAAGCGCAAGACCTTGATAGAGCTCAAACTGCTCGCCGACGATCAGCACCGAAAGCAGCGTGCCGAAGATCGGCACCAGATTGATGAACAGCCCGGCGCGGTTGGCCCCGATCAGTTCATTGCCCCTGATATAGAAAATCTGCGAGACGACGCTGGCGCCGAGCGCGGTGTAAAATGCGACCGCCCATCCGCGCGCGTCCGGGACGATGACGCGGCCTGCCGCCACTTCCCAGACGAAGAAGGGCACCGAGGTCAAAAGCGCGGCGAAAGACAAGGCCAGCATGAGGCTTTGCCAGCGAATGGCCGGCTTCAGACGCAGCCCCACCGAATAGAGGCTGTAGCAGACAACCGCGACCAGCATGATGGCGTCGCCGAAATTAAGCTCGAGCTTCAGCAACTGGCCGAGATCGCCGTGGCTCGCGGTGAGGGCGACGCCGACGGTGGTCAGCGCGACGCCGACGATCTGCAGCCGCTGCACATGCAGGCGGAACAGCACGAAATTGGCAAGGATGATGACGATCGGTATGGCGGCCTGCTCGATCGAGACGTTGATGGCGGTCGTGTAGTTCAGCGCCGTGTAGAAGATGACGTTGAAGATCGTGAAGCCGCAAGCGCCGAGGCCGGCGAGCAGCAGCCAATGCCGGCGCAATTCGGGCCAGTCCTCGCGAAACGCCCGCCAGCCGACGGGCAGCAGGATCAGCACCGCCAATACCCAGCGCAGGAAGACCAGCGTCATCGGCGACACGTGATCGACGGCAAGCTTGCCGGCCACGGAATTGCCGCCCCATAGCAGCGTGGTGGAGAGAAGGAACAGATAGGCGGCTCGATGCATTGCTCAATCCGGCTCGGAAGCTGCGTTCGAAGATCGAAGCCGGCCTATTGCGGCCGCAAGGCCAAGTAAATGATGCGAAAGCCAGAATTTGTTGTGCCTGGATCAGGATGACGATTTGTTGAGTCATCCTGATCCAACACTAGGTTGGAGCATGATCTCTTCCGAAAACCGGTTCCCACTTTTTTGCGTTCGCCGACCTTCGGTTTCGGGTTTTCGGCGGCAAAGAAAGGGTCGCATCGGCCGGCACATGAGTCTATAGAGGCCTGTCGTTTCAAGCCGCCAAGGCGGCATCTCAAGGGAAAAGAACATGGCCAATGTGGTGGTCGTCGGCTCGCAATGGGGCGACGAAGGCAAGGGCAAGATCGTCGACTGGCTGTCGGAACGCGCCGACGTGGTCGTGCGCTTCCAAGGCGGCCACAATGCCGGTCATACGCTGGTCGTCGACGGCAAGGTCTACAAGCTGTCGCTGCTGCCGTCCGGCGTGGTCAGGCAGGGCAAGCTGTCGATCATCGGCAACGGCGTCGTCTTCGATCCGCATGCCTTCGTCGCGGAAGTCAAGAAGCTCAAGGAACAGGGCGTGGACGTGACGCCCGAAAGCCTGAAAATAGCCGAAAACACCGCGCTTATCCTGTCGCTGCACCGGGAGCTGGACGGATTCCGCGAAGACGCCGCCTCGAATTCCGGAACCAAGATTGGCACGACCCGCCGCGGCATCGGCCCCGCCTACGAGGACAAGGTGGGCCGGCGCGCCGTCCGGGTAATGGATTTGGCGGATTTGGAAACGCTTCCCCTGAAGGTCGACAGGTTGCTCACGCACCACAATGCGCTGCGCCGTGGGCTTGGCCATGCCGAGGCGACGCATGAGGCGATCATGCAGGAGCTGACCTCGGTGGCCGGCGAGATCCTGCCTTACATGGACCGCGTCTGGAAGGTGCTCGACGACAAAAGGCGCGCCGGCGAGCGCATCCTGTTCGAAGGCGCGCAGGGCACGCTGCTCGATATCGACCATGGCACCTATCCCTTCGTCACCTCGTCCAACACGGTGGCGGGACAGGCGGCCGCCGGCTCCGGCACCGGCCCAGGCGCGATCGGCTATGTGCTCGGCATCACCAAGGCCTATACGACGCGCGTCGGCGAAGGCCCGTTCCCGACCGAACAGCAGAACGAGATCGGCGAGTTCCTCGGCACGCGCGGCCACGAATTCGGCGTCGTCACCGGCCGCAAGCGCCGCTGCGGCTGGTTCGATGCGGTGCTGGTGCGCCAGGCCGTCGCCGTCAACGGCATCAAGGGCATCGCGCTCACCAAGCTCGATGTGCTCGACGGGCTGGACGAGATCAAGGTCTGCACCGGCTATCGCCTCGATGGCGAAATGATCGACTATCTGCCGGCCAGCCAGGGCGCCCAGGCGCGCGTCGAGCCGGTCTATGAGACGCTCGAAGGCTGGAAGGGGACGACGGCCGGCGCCAGGAGCTGGAACGATCTGCCGGCGCAAGCGGTCAAATATGTCCGCTACATCGAGGAGCTGATCGGCGCCCCGGTTGCGCTGCTTTCCACCAGCCCGGAGCGGGACGACACGATACTTGTGACCGATCCGTTTCAAGACTAGTTTCACAGCCCTTCCCGGCGTAACAGCTGATTTGTGCGCCGGGGAAAGAATGCAGGTCAACTGACGCATGGCAGATTTCGTTAGTGTTCTGAAAAAGCAGCTTGAGAAGCACGGCGAGCCCTCGTCCGAGCTTCGCAAGCGGATCTACGAGAACGTTCGTACGGCACTGGTGAAGAAGCTCGCGGAGTATTCTCCGCCGTTGGCGCCCGATATCGTCAGCAAACAGAAACGCTCGCTGGAAGACGCGATTTCCAGCGTCGAGCGGGAGTACACCAAGCCAGCTCCGGCGCCCAAGCCCGTCCCGGCGGAAGATCCACTGGCGGAGCTGGAGCACATCTTCTCGTCGATCGACCGCAACAAGAACCAGCCGAGCCATGTCCGGCAGCCGCCGATGGCGAAGCCCGAACCTGCCAAGCCTGAGCCGTTCAAGCCGGCGCCGGCGCCGGTGCAGACGGAACCGAACTGGCAAAGCGCATCAAAGACGGAACCGAGCTGGCAAGGGGCAACGAAGACGGAGCCCGGCGGCTGGCACAAAGTGCCTTCGGCGCCACCGCCGATGCCTTCGCCGCGCGAGGACGATGTCGGCCTGCCCGGCACGGACGCCGCCGAGCCGGAGGACGGCGATGTCTTCGCCAATGACGAGCAGCCGGCGGCAGACACTTTCCAGCGGCTGCGGCCGCCGCCACGCAAGCGCAGCTATGGCGGGTTGATCGCGACCGTTGTCGCGTTGCTGGTGCTGGGCGGGGGCGGTTACGGCATCTGGCTGAACAAGGATGCGTTCAGCTCGATGCTCGGCTTGAAAGGCGGTGGCAGCAAGACGGTCTCGACCGAGCCTCTGGTCAAGCCCGCTCCAGCAAAACCGGCCACCGAGACGGCAGCCGCGCCGCCCGCCGCGGGCAACAACGCGACGGCTGCCAATGAGCCAGCCGAGACAGCGAAATTCACCCAGCGCCTGACGCCTGAGGGCAAGGAGACCGATCCCGGTCCGGCCGGTGGGCAGAGCACCATCGGCGAGGGCGAATCCGTCGCCGCGCTGACCACACCGCCGCCGGCCGCGCCGGCGACGACTACTCCGCCGGCCCCTGCCGGCACGCCACCGGCTGCGCAAACGCCGGCCGCGACACCGCCTACCGCGGGAACGCCGCCTTCCGGTGCTGCCGCCAATCCGCCTGCGCCGGCCGCCGGGACCACACCCCCTGCAGCGGGGACCACACCGCCTGCCGCCGGCGCAACGCCACCCCCCGCTGGCGCAGCGCCGGCACCTGCGACGGCGCAAGCGACCGTGCCGGTCGGCCAGAAGGCGATCTTCTATGAGGAGCGCACCAGCACGCAGCAGGGCACGGCGGAGCCCGGCAGCATCGTCTGGTCGCTGGTGCAGGAATCGCCGGGCGGCGACCTGCCGCCGGAGCCGGCGATCCGCGCCGAGGCAACCATTCCCGGCAAGGACATCCAGCTCCGCATGACGATCCGGCGCAACACGGACCAGACCCTGCCGGCGAGCCACATCATCGAGATGATCTTCCTGACGCCGGAAGGGTTTGATGGCGGCGGCGTCGACAACATCCTGCGCATCGCCATGAAGAGTTCCGAACAGGACGCCGGCAGTCCGCTGATCGGCATTCCGGCCAAGATCGCCGACGGCTTCTTCCTCGTCGCGCTCAACGACACCAAGGCCGACGAGGACGCCAACCTGACGCTGCTCAGGGGACAGGACTGGATCGACGTTCCGGTGGTCTACAAGACCGGACGGCGCGCCCTGCTCACCATGGAAAAGGGCATCCCCGGCGAGAAGGTTTTTGACGAGGCGCTGAAGGCTTGGGCGGCGAAGACGTCTGGATAAGAGCGGTTTTCGCCGGCTTAAAATCCTTGAAACAGCATGTCGAGTGCGGCGACGATCTCGTCGTGATGGTTGGCGAGATTGGTTCTGTTCTCCGCGAGCTCTGTCGCGGCCACCGTGGCGATCAGATGGGTGGCCATGACCAGCTTTCGCCCATTGATTTCGAAGACGGGGTGCAGCTTCCGCATTGGCGGCGGGGCTGACGCGAGCGGCAGAAGCGGAACGACCACTCGTGTCTTGAAGTTGTCGAGGAGATCGGACTGAACGTCGAGAAGGTAGCCGCCTTCTATGCCGCCGGCGGCGAAGACGTCATAGCGCGCCATCAGAACTGCCGATGTTCTTTGAGCGGAATGCCATGCTTTTCGACATAGTCATTCCAGGAGTCCATCGTGGCGCGGTTTTCAAGCTTCCAAAGCCGCGTTTTCTCAACGGCCACGGCTTCGGCGATGCCGGCTTCGGCGGCACGAGAGACATTCACGTTAAGCCCCTTTGCCTCCTTCATGAGCTGTGAATCGATCGACAGATTTGCCGGTTGACGGACCGCATTTGCGGCTATCTTGCGCATGATGGTCTCCGCAATATGCGTATACTATATGCGCATTTCCTTATTGCGGCAACGAGCGGGCATTGCTCGGCCTCAGCCCTCCATCTCTTCCCGCAGCATCTCCAGTTCCAGCCACTCTTCCTCAAGTGCCGCCAGTGTGGTGCGCTCCTTGTCCAGCGCGGCGATGGTCTTCTGGAACGAGACCGGGTCGCGCTCGTAGAAGGACGGATCGGCGATATTGTTCTCCAGCCGCGAGATCGAGGCCGTCACCGCCTCGATCTTCTTCGGCAGGGATTCCAGCGCGAATTTCTGCTTGAACGAAAGCTTCTTCGCCGCGCCTTTCGGGGCGGCCTGTTCGGCCTTCGGCGCGGCGCTTGCGTCGGCGGTTTCGACCTTGGGCCTTGCCCTGCGGTCCTCCAGCCTGGAGCCGCCGCGCTGCGCCAGCATATCGGAATAGCCGCCGGCATATTCGATCCAGCGGCCGCCGCGGTCGGGGGCGATCACGCTGGTGACCGTGCGGTCGAGGAAGTCGCGGTCGTGGCTGACCAGGATGACCGTTCCGGCAAAGCCGGCGACCAGCTCCTGCAGCAGTTCCAGCGTCTCCATGTCGAGGTCGTTGGTGGGCTCGTCGAGCACAAGCAGGTTCGCCGGCCGCGCCAGCACGCGGGCCAGCAGAAGACGCGCGCGTTCACCGCCCGAAAGCTCGCGCACCGGCGTGCGCGCCTGCTCCGGCTTGAACAGGAAATCCTTCATATAGGAGACGACGTGGCGCTGCTCGCCGTTGACCAGAAGGTTCTCGCCGCGTCCGTCGGTCAGATAATGCGCCAGCGTCTCCTGCGGGTCGACGGCCTCGCGCTTCTGGTCGAGCGTGGCGATCTCCAGATTGACGCCGAGCCGCACCGAGCCTGCATCCGGGGCCAGCTCGCCGGTCAGCATCTTCAACAGCGTCGTCTTGCCGGCGCCGTTCGGCCCGACCAGGCCGACGCGATCGCCACGCTGGATGCGGGTCGAAAAGCCTTTGACGACGGTAAGGCCGCCGAAACTCTTCTCGATGTTCTTGGCCTCGATCACCAGCTTGCCGGATTCGGCGGCGTCGCTCGCCAGCATGGTGGCCGTGCCTTCGGCGCCGCGATGACTGCGGAAGCGCTGGCGCATGGCCTGCAGCTCGCCGAGGCGGCGCATGTTGCGCTTGCGCCTGGCGGTCACGCCATAGCGCAGCCAATGCTCCTCGCGCACGATCTGGCGGCCGAGCTTGTGCTGCTCGCGCTCTTCCTCTTCCAGCACCTGGTCGCGCCATTCCTCGAAATGCGCAAATCCCTTGTCCAGCCGCCGCGTCTGGCCGCGGTCGAGCCAGACTGTGGCACGCGAGACGCGCTCGAGAAAGCGGCGGTCGTGCGAGATCAGGATCACGGCGGATGAGGTGCGGGCGAGCTCCTCTTCCAGCCATTCGATGACCGACAGGTCGAGATGGTTGGTCGGCTCGTCCAACAGCAGGATGTCGGGTTCCGGCGCCATCACCCGGGCAAGCGCGGCGCGTCTTGCCTCGCCGCCGGAAAGGTCGTTCGGCCGTTCCTCGCCGCTGAGGCCGAGATGGTCCATCAGATAGGTGGCGCGATGCGGGTCGTCGGCCGGCCCAAGGCCGGCCTCCACATAAGCGCGCACGCTGGCGAAGCCATCCATGTCGGGCATCTGCGGCAGGTAGCGAACCGTGGCCGAAGGCTGGCGAAAGACCTCGCCGTCCTGCGGCTCGATCAGCCCGGCGGCGATCTTGAGCAGCGTCGACTTGCCGGAACCGTTGCGGCCGACCAGCGCGATCTTCTCGCCGGCGGAGGCGCTCAGCGCCGCGCCGTCGAGCAGCGGCGTGCCGCCGAAGGTCAGTTTAATGCCGTCGAGATTGAGGAGTGGCGGCGCCATGTCAGCTTTCGGGAAGAGGATAGGGGTGGGCGAGCAGCAGCGCCCGGCCGCGCTCCAGCGCGATGCCAAGCTGCCCTTTGACCTCGTTTGATATAGTGAGCGAGGAGCCGAACGCCACCTCGACACGGTCGAGCGGCCATTTGGCGCCGGTGACCGTCAGGCCGGCGAGGTCGGAGAAGCCGAGCACCGAGAACAGCGTGCCGTCGGCGTAGTCGAAACTGGCTTTGCCCGGCAGGACGGGCACGCCTTCCTGCGCGCCGCTGGTCAGCAGCACCGTCGTGCCCGCCTCGGCCAGCCGCACGCTGAGAGCCTGATGCAGGAAGGCATGGTCGGCGCGCTTACCGCCAAAGGCGCCGGCCAGCACCAGGCTGGTGGCGCCGCGCGCAAGCGCCTCGGCGATGGCGAGCTCGCCATCGGTCATGTCCTTTTCGGCCGGAAAGATTTTACGCGGGACGGCGGCGAGATCATCCGGCAGGTTCGCCGGCACCGAGTCGAAATCGCCGACCCAGAGCTCCGGCACGAGGCCGAGCATGTGCGCATGGCCGATGCCGGCGTCGGCGGCGATGACGCGAGAGCCTTCGATCTGGCGCTCGAGTCGAGGCGTGCGGACGAGTTCGCCGCCAAGCAGGATGGTGAATGTGCCCATGGGCGTCGCCCTTACCAGCCCTGCCCGCGAAACGGAAGCCGGGCGCATCCAAACGCAACGGAGCAGCGTTCCGGAGTTAGCGGCGATGCAACTGGATGCCCGGCAACTTCCGCTTGCGCGCCGCTTCGGCCGGGCCTATGTCTCGCAGTGCTCTAACGGGGTGCCGGACGCTGACTTTGCGAACCGGCTGAGAGGCGACAATGCCAACCCGCTGAACCTGATCCGGTTTGTACCGGCGGAGGGATTAGACGTTTCGGACCATCCGGCGCCTCAATTCCTTGTCACGCGAACGACGGAGGCGCCGATGCGCTCACTATTGTCCCAGCTTATTCTCGCAACGGGCCTGGTTTCGCTTTTGGCGGGCGTCGGGCCTGCCGAGGCGAAGGACAAGCTCACCGTCTACACCTATGAAAGCTTCACCGCCGACTGGGGTCCGGGGCCCGCGGTGAAGAAGGAATTCGAAGCCGAATGCGGCTGCGATCTCGAATTCGTCTCGGTCGCCGACGGCGTGGCGCTGCTCAACCGCGTCAAGCTGGAAGGCGCCGGCACCAAGGCCGACGTCGTGCTCGGGCTCGACACCAACCTGACGGCGGACGCCAAGGCGACCGGTTTGTTCGCGCCGCATGGCGCGGTCGCTGACATAAACGTGCCCGGCGGCTGGAAGGACGACACCTTCGTGCCCTTCGACTACGGCTATTTCGCCGTCGTCTACGATACCCAGAAGCTGAAGAGCCCGCCGAAGAGCTTGAAGGAACTGGTCGAGGGCAGCGCCGCCGACAAGATCGTCATCCAGGATCCGCGCACCTCGACGCCGGGCCTTGGCCTGCTGCTCTGGGTGAAGTCGGTCTACGGCGACAGGACGCCGGAAGCCTGGGCCAAGCTCAAGTCAAAGGTGCTCACGGTGACGCCTGGCTGGAGCGAAGCCTATGGCCTGTTCACCAAGGGCGAAGCGCCGATGGTGCTGTCCTACACCACCTCGCCGGCCTACCATATGGTCGCCGAAAAGACCGAGCGCTACCAGGCGGCTTCCTTCGAGGAGGGCGAATACCTGCAGATCGAGGTTGCCGGCATCACCACGACCGGCGCGAAGAACCCACTGGCGGAAAAGTTCATCGCTTTCATGACCGGGCCGAAATTCCAGGACGTCATCCCGGAAACCAACTGGATGTTCCCGGCCGGCAAGACCGACAAGCCGCTCAACCCGGCCTTCGACAGACTGGTGAAGCCGACCAAGACCCTGCTTTTCAGCCCCGAAGAGGTCGCGGCCAACCGCAAGGCCTGGGTGGATGAGTGGCTGGCGGCGATGAGCAAGTAAAGTTTTCGATGGTTGCGCCAAGCCACCCCCCTCTGTCCTGCCGGACATCTCCCCCTCAAGGGGGGAGATTGGCTGTCACCTCGACCTTCGCCAATCTCAAACGTTGCAGGACTGAGCGGGGCGCTCGAGCTTCCAATCTCCCCCCTGGAGGGGGAGATGTCCGGCAGGACAGAGGGGGGCGCGAAGGAACTCAGCGTTCGCTAGCTCAAACCCAAGTGGTGCAGCGTGCAGTCCGCGCCGCGCTCTGACTTCCGCGTCACCGCCGGCATCGTTGCCCTCGCGGTAATCGCCTTGCTCATCGGCGGCGCCTTCGCCGGTCTCGCTGTCGAAGGCGTGCACGACCCGTCCGGCGCTCTCGCTGCCTTCGACGGCTATCTCTTGCGCGTCGCCCGCTTCACGCTGTGGCAGGCGCTGCTGTCGACGCTGTTGTCGGTCGCGCCGGCGATGCTGGTCGCGCGCGCCCTGTCCAGGCACCCGACCTTTCCCGGGCGTCGGCTGATCCTGCAGCTCTTCACCGTCCCGCTGGCGCTGCCGGCGATCGTCGCGGCGCTCGGCGTGCTGGCGCTCTATGGCCGCGCCGGTTATTTCGCCGGCGTCCTCGGTAAATTCGGCGGCGGGGAATGGCCCGGCATCTACGGCCTGTCCGGTATCCTTATCGCGCATGTCTTCTTCAACCTGCCTTTGGCCACGCGCCTGTTCCTGGAATCGTTGGCTACCGTGCCCACCGACCAGTGGCGGCTGGCGAGCCAGCTCGGCATGGGCGCCCGGCCGGCGTTGCGGCTGATCGAATGGCCGGCGCTGCGCGCGGCATTGCCGGGCGTCGCCGGACTGGTGTTCATGCTCTGCATCACGTCCTTCACCATCGTGCTGACGCTCGGCGGCGGGCCGTCGGCGACGACGCTGGAGGTCGCCATCTACCAGGCGCTGCGCTTCGATTTCGATCCGGCCCGGGCGGTGGTGCTGACGCTGCTGCAGATCGGCCTGACCGTCGTTGTCGTCGCCGTGCTGATGCGGCTCGGCGCCAACACGGTCGGCGACGCCAATCTGCCGGTGGCGCCGCGCCGCTATCTTGCAACCGGCAAGGTCGAGGCCGTTCTGAACGCCGGCCTGATCGCGCTTGCCCTGCTGTTCGTCGCCGGGCCGATGGCGGCGACCGTACTCGCCGGGCTGGATGCGGATCTCGGCCGGCTGGCTGGCGAGGACGCCGTGCGCCTGGCGACGCTCACCAGCGCCGGTCTCTCTTTCGTCTCGGCGCTGCTTTCGGTGACGCTATCGCTCTCGCTCATCGCGGCGCGGCGCGCGCTGGCCTTGCGCCGTCGCGCGGGCAGCGCCATGTCGCTGCTCGAGCATGCCACCGACACCGGCGCCGGTTTCGTGCTCGTCGTGCCGCCGATCGTGGTCGGCGCCGGCTGGTTCCTGGCGCTGCGCGGCGTCACGGATGTCTTCGCCATCGCGCCCGTCATGGTCGTCGCCGTCAATGCGGTGATGGCGATGCCTTTCGCCATCCGCGCCGTTCGTCCGGCCTACGATGCGGCAAGCGAGCGCCATGAGCGGCTCTGCGTAGCGCTCGGCATTTCCGGCTGGAATCGGCTGCGCCTGGTCGACTGGCCGTCGCTCAGGCGGCCCTTGGCCACCGGCTTCGCCTTCGCCATGGCGCTGTCGCTCGGCGATCTCGGCGTGATCGCGCTGTTCGGCAGCGATGCGGTGCAGACCTTGCCCTATCTTCTGCTCGCGCGCATGGGCAGCTACCGGACCGCCGACGCCGCGGGGCTGGCCTTGCTGCTCGGCCTCGTCTGCCTGATGCTGGTGGTCGCCGCCGATTGGCTGGGGCGGGAAGCAAAGGCATGACGACGACCAACAACGGCATTGTGGCGGGGGCCGGGCTGGCCGTCAGGCTGGAGGACGTTTGGTTCAGCTATGGCGAGGCATCGTTCCGCTTCGATGCCGAATTCGCCGCCGGCAGGATCACCGCCATCATGGGACCGAGCGGTTCCGGAAAATCGACGCTGCTCAATCTGGTCGCCGGCTTTGAAAAGCCAAGCGCGGGCAAAGTGCTGATCGGTGGGATCGATGTCGGCAATGCGCCGCCTTCGGCGCGCCCGATGTCGATGGTGTTCCAGGAAAACAATCTGTTCGCCCATCTCTCTGTGGAGGGCAATGTCGGGCTCGGCCGCTCGCCATCGCTCAAGCTCACCTCCGCCGACCGCCACGCGGTCGCGGAAGCGCTGACGCGCGTCGGCCTTGCCGGCAAAGAGAAACGGCTGCCGCGCGAGCTTTCCGGCGGCGAGCGGCAGCGCGTCGCGCTGGCGAGGGTGCTCTTACGCGACAGGCCTGTGCTTCTGCTCGACGAGCCTTTTGCCTCGCTCGGTCCGGCGCTGCGCGACGACATGCTGGATCTGGTCGCCGACATCCACGCCGAACGGCACATGACTGCACTCTTCGTCACCCACCAGCCGGAGGATGCGCGCCGCATCGGCCAGGAGATCGTGTTTGTGGACGAGGGCAGGGTCGCGGCAACGGGGCCGGCCGCCGACTTCTTCGACCGCTCTGGACCGGACGCCTTCCGGCGCTATATCGGTGATCGAGGCGGCAGCGTTGCCGGATCACAACACATTGCCCGGAAGCGGACATAATTTACGGCCAAACCGGCAACGGGTGATCCGGCGTTTGCTTGCCTTGTCCGGGGGAGTGTGGCTAGGTCCGGCCATGCTGGTCCGGGTGGGCCGCGATTTGCCGAAAGAGTTTCGAAAGGAAGCCGATCTGCCGACCGGCGCGGAGAAAGTGTGGATGAAGCCGCTGACGCGATTTTTCGCGTTGGCCAGCTTTGCCGTGGCGCTGGCGAGCTGCCAGATGTTCACGCCGCCGGATGTCCAGGAATCCGGCTTCCAGCCCTCCGACAGGCCGATCACGGTCGACAATGTCGTCGCCAATGCCAAGCTCGCCGACATGGCGAAGGCGCAGCACCCGCGCATCCTGGCAACCTATGGCGGCGAATATTCCGATCCGAAGCTCGAGCGCATGGTGGCCAAGGTCGTCGGCAACCTGACGGTGGTGTCGGCCAATCCGACGCAGACCTATCGCATCACCATCCTCAATTCGCCCAACGTCAACGCCTTCGCGCTGCCGGGCGGTTATCTCTATGTCACGCGCGGGCTGCTCGCGCTGGCCAATGATTCCTCCGAGCTCGCCGCCGTCATCGCGCATGAGATGGGCCACGTCACCGCGAATCATGGCCTGCAGCGGCAGCAGCTCGAGGCCGAGGAAGGTCTGGCGACCAAGGTGGTCTCCGACGTGCTCGGCGACAGCCCGACCGCCAAGGCAGCACTCATCCGCGGCAAGCTGAAGCTCGCGCAGTTCTCGCGCAACCAGGAACTGCAGGCCGACGCCATCGGCATCAAGTCGATCGGCGAGGCAGGGTACGATCCGTATGCCGCCGGCCGCTTCCTGCAGTCGATGTCGGCCTATACCGATTTCCGCTCGGTGAGCGGCGCCACCGATGCCAGCCTCGACTTCCTGGCCACGCACCCCAACACGCCGCAGCGCATCGAACTGGCGCAGCGGCTTGCCCGCAACTTCGGGGCGCCGGGCGTCGGCACGCGCGACCGCGATGCCTTCCTCGCCGGCATAGACGGCCTGCTCTACGGCGACACGCCGGAAGAGGGCTATGTGCGCGGCCAGACCTTCATGCATCCCGGCCTCGGCGTCTCGTTCTCGGTGCCGGAAAGCTTCGTCATCGACAATTCGGCGGCCGCGGTGACCGCGACCGGACCTGGCGACATCGCCATCCGCTTCGACGGCGTGGCGATCGACAAGTCGGTGGCGCTGGCCGATTACATCCGCAGCGGCTGGGTCGCCGGACTGGAAGACTCAAGCGTGCGCCAGGAAACGGTCAACGGCAACGAAGCCGCGATGGCGCATGCCAGCGCGCAAGGCTGGCAGTTCGATATCGCGGTCATCCGGGCCGGCGCGCAGGTCTACCGGCTTCTGACCGCCGCCCCTTCGGCCAGCACCGCGCTGGAGCCGGTCGCGCGCTCGGTCAGCGGTTCCTTCCGCACGCTGAGCGCAACCGAGAAGGCGGCGCTGAAGCCGCTGCATATCCGGGTGGTGACCGTCCAGGCCGGCCAGACCATGGGCACGCTTGCCGCGCAGATGGTCGGCGTCGACCGCAAGCTCGACCTGTTCCGCGTGCTGAATGCAATGTCGCCCGGCGCGACCGTGTCGGCCGGCGACAAAGTAAAGATCGTCACCGACAAGTAGGGGCCGGCGTCCGCGTTCATGCGGCTCCGCCAGGATTTGGCTCGACGCCGTCTATTCGGTCGGTCCGGGCATGCCGTCGCTGCCGCCGTCGTCAGAGCCCATCGCCGCTGACGGTGTCGAAGCCGCCGCTGGTACCGCTGTCAGTGCCGCCGGTGGTGCTCCCGTCAGTGCCGCCGGTCGTGCCGCCCTCAGTGCCGCCGGTGGTGCCGCCTTCGGTGCCGCCGGTGGTGCCGCCTTCGGTGCCGCCGTCGGTGCTGCCACTGTCGGATCCGCCGCCGCTGCCGCCGCGGGGCTCGGGACGATCACCGCCATTGCCGCGCCAGGACGCCGGACCAGTATCTTTCTGTCTTGGCTTGACCGGTGTCTCGACGGCCTTTGGCGTGGGTATGCGGACCACCTTTATCTTCGTGACTGTTTTTCGCACGATCTTGGGCTTGCACACCGCAACCGTTAACTCGCTGCGCGCGGGAAGACCGAGAATGCTCATCGAATATACGTCTTGCCGCTTGATGCCGGCTTTGAGAAAAGCCAGGGCGCGGGCCGGATCGGCGGGCACGCCATTGCGGCCTTCCTGGAAGATCAGCGCGAGATCGTTCATGGCATTGACATGCCCCATCGCCGCCGCCTTGAGCAGCAGGTCCAGCCCCTTGTCGGTATCGCGCTGGACGCCGAGACCATTGAACAAGGCGCGTCCCCACGCGGCCATGGCGTAGGGGTCTCCCTTGTCGGAAGCTTGCGAATAGAAGCCGCTCGCTTTCACTGGATCTACGGCCGTCCCTATTCCGGACGAGGCAATGTAGCCGAGCTCGAAGACGGCGCGGACATGTCCCTTGTCGGCAGCATCCTGGATGGCCTTCCTGGCCTCGTCGACCTTGCCGGCCGCCAGCAGCGCCCGCCCGAGTTCGTAGTGGAAGCGGGCGACATCGGGGTAAGCCTTCACAGCCGCCTCGCAGGCCTCGACAGCCGCGCCGCCGATCTCGTTCGGCAACCTGCCGGGGACGACGCCCTGCAGGTCGAGCTGTGCGCCCGCGGCCTGGTCGCAGGGGTTGAGGCTTGGCGACAGCTTCATCGTCGCCGACCTGGACGCGTTGCCGGCGCGGATTTCGAAGCCAACCTCGACAGGAGTTGCCGAGCCGATCTGCGGCTCGTAGCGCAAATCGTCGACTTCATCGGCCGTCAGGCTCGATTGAGGCGGCAGCGCGCGATCCGGCAGGGACAGCGTTCCGGTTGCCGGATAACTCGCGAGCTTGAGGCTGACCGCGGGATCCCTGGTCGGGAAGTCCAGCTTCAACGAAACCGGACCGACGCCGACAGGAATGCCGATGTCGCGGCTTTCGATCGCCTCGGCGGCACCGCTGGGCAGGTTCAGCGCGACAGGTGCGACGCCCGACGGCTGGACTGTCTCCGGTGCCGGTTGGCTTGCGCTGCGCACCAGCACCACGTCGTCGATCAGCGAGGAGTTCTCCCACGGAACCTGCCTGCCGTTGGTGGCCTTGACCACGTCGCGGCGCACGGCCGCCATCACCGTGCGTATCTCCTGGTTCGGCGCCAGAGCGCGGCGGGAGAAGGCGGATGAGAACGGGCTGAGGTCGCCGGTACCGTCATAGGCGACAGCGCCGGGCTCGGTGGCGAAGGCAATCAGCGTGTTCAGCGAGCTCTTCACCTGCGCCAGGCCGGCGCCGCCGGCGACGATCAGCTGGTCGCGCAGCCAATAGTCCTTGCGCGGAAACGGATTGTTGCGGCAAGCGTCGAGGATGATCACCTGGATCTTCGACTTCGAGCGCAGTTGCTGCAGCACGTCGTCGAGCTTGATCGCCTGGACCTCGATATCGGCCGCGGCCTTCAGCGACGCATCGACCGGGATCAGGAAATTCTCGCCGCCGATCTGAAAGCCGTGGCCCGAATAATAGACGACGGCGAGATCGGCGCCGTCCGCCGCGGCGAGATAGTTTCGGAACTGCGCCTCGAACTGAAGCTTGGTGAGATCCTTGGCGACGAACACGTCGAAGCCGGCCAGCCGGAACGTGTTCGCCACGTCCTGAGCATCCTTGTCCGGGTTCTTAAGCGCCGGGATTTCTCGGTATTCGGAATTGCCGATCACAAAGGCAACCCTGCGATCCGCATGCGCTTCGAACGCCGTGAGGCCCACGAGGATCAAGGCTGCAAGGAACGCGTAGCATCGCAGCATGGCAAATCCCCCATCCGCTATGGTCTATTGGCTCACAAAGACCAATTGCGGCACGCGGGTCTGTTAAAGAATTCACAATACGCCGATATGGAAAAGAAGAAAGGCTGCTGCGATGGCGAGATATGTTTATTTAATAAATATTCACGCTAGCAACTTCAAGTTGTTGCTTAGGCTGCTTCCGCAAGGAATTCAGGGTTCTGCTTGACCAGCGCCGCCCGCAGCTTTTCCATGGCGCGCGCTTCGATCTGGCGGACGCGTTCCTTGGAGATGCCGAGCGCCTCGCCGAGCGATTCCAGGGTGGCGCCGTCATCGCTCAGCCGCCGTTCCTCGATGATCCGAAGCTCGCGGGCGTTGAGCGCGCCAAGCGCGCTTTTCAGCCAGACCGCGCGACGCTCGATGTCGATCGTTTCGCCGACCACCTCGTCGGGAAGCGGATCCTCCGAGACCAGGAAATCCATCCGCTCGGCGGCGCCGTTCTCGTCGGCTAAAGGGGTGTTGAGTGAGCTGTCGGGAGCCGAAAGACGCGAATCCATCATCGCCACGTCGGCCTCCGGCACGCCGAGCGCGGCCGAGACCTCGCGGTAGAGCGAGGCGTTGGAGATCGGCTCGGCGCCATTGGCGAGGCGCGCGCGCAACCGCCTCAGATTGAAGAACAGCGCCTTTTGCGCCGAACTCGTGCCGCCGCGCACGATCGACCAGTTGCGCAGGATGTAGTCCTGCATCGAGGCGCGGATCCACCAGGTGGCGTAGGTCGAGAAGCGCACCTCGCGGGCAGGCTCGAAGCGGGCCGCAGCCTCCAGCAGGCCGACATGGCCTTCCTGGATCAGGTCGCCGAGCGGCAGGCCGTAGTGGCGGAATTTCGACGCCATGGAAATCACCAGGCGCATATGGGCGACGGTGATCAGGTGCAGCGCGTCCTGGTCGTTCTTTTCCTTCCAGCGTATCGCCAGGAGATGCTCCTCCTCGCGCTCGAGATAGGGAGCCTTCATCGCCGCCCGGACCAGTGTCCGTCCTGCCACGTCCTCGATCATGCCGGCTCCTCTTGGCGGTCGTTACGCTGATGAAGGTTGAAAAGACGCTGCCGCGCCCTACAACAGCCTGCAACGTGTCAGGCGCATGGATGGTTCCGTTGCGGCGGAGGCGCACGCCCGATGCGCGGGCATGGTTTTGTTATCGGCCCGGCATGTTCGCCTGCCGCGATTTGCATGGATTTTGAGGATCGGATTTCTGGCTGAGCCAATTTTTGAAATCTGGTTCCTTATTTCGTGGACATCTATCTGCCAGTTTGCGGCTCTCACAATGCGCCGGGGCACCGGTCAAAACGGGATCACAGAAAAATGAAATGGCTCAAATCGCTTCTCGTCGCCGGAACCCTGCAGGTTCTGGCGGTTACCGCCGGCCATGCCGGCGCCAATCTGGACCAGATCAAGCAGGCAGGCGTCATCAAGGTCGGCACGGAAGGCACCTACGCGCCCTTCACCTATCATGACGAATCCGGCGCGCTGGTCGGCTTCGACGTCGAGATCGCCAAGGCGATCGCCGAGAAGCTCGGCGTCAAGGTCCAGTTCCTCGAAGGCAAGTGGGACGGTCTGATCGCCGGTCTCGACGCCAATCGCTACGACGCCGTCATCAACGAGGTCGGCATCACCGATGCCCGCAAGGCCAAGTATGATTTCTCCGACCCCTACATCGCTTCCAAGGCCGTGCTGATCGTGCGCGCCGACAACAGCGACATCAAGACCTTCGCCGATCTCAAGGGCAAGAAGTCGGCGCAGTCGCTGACGTCCAATTTCGGCAAGCTCGCCGAAACCAACGGCGCCGAGCTGGTCGGCACCGACGGCTTCGACCAGTCGATCCAGCTGCTGCTCACCGGCCGCGCCGACGCCACCATCAACGACAGCCTATCCTTCCTCGACTTCAAGAAGCACAAGCCGGACGCCAATGTGAAGATCGCCGCGCAGGAAGAGAACGCCGACTATTCCGGCGTCATCGTGCGCAAGGGCGATCCGGAACTGGTCGCCGCGATCAACAAGGCGCTGGCCGACATCAAGGCCGACGGCACTTACAAGAAGATCGCGGACACCTATTTCGGCCAGGACGTCTCGCAGTAAACCATACGTATTTCCTTTTGAGTTCCGGCGGGTCGTCTTTGACGGCCCGCCGGTTTTTGCATGATATTCTTCGGGCATTGCCGGCCGGAGGTGGTCGCAGCATCCGGAAAGGAGAAGGGCTCCGTGCCGCACTGGTTGCAACTGATGATGGAGTCGCTGCCGACGCTGCTGTGGGCGGCGCTGATCTTCACCGTGCCGCTGACGCTGCTGTCCTTCGCGCTTGGGCTCATCGCCGGGCTGGTCACGGCGCTGGTCCGGCTGTTCGGCCCCAAGCCTCTGGTTGCGCTCGTCCGCTTCTATGTCTGGATTTTTCGCGGCACGCCGCTCTTGGTCCAGCTCTTCCTGATCTTCTACGGCCTGCCGTCGGTCGGCATCCTGCTCGATGCCTTTCCCGCCGCGCTGATCGGCTTCACGCTCAACATCGGCGCCTACACGTCGGAGATCATCCGCGCCGTCATCGGCTCGGTGCCGAAGGGGCAGTGGGAGGCGTCCTACTCGATCGGCATGACCTGGAGCCAGGCGATGCGGCGCACCATTCTGCCGCAAGCGGGCCGGGTCGCGGTGCCGCCGCTTTCCAACACCTTCATCTCGCTGGTCAAGGACACCTCGCTCGCGGCGGCAATAACGGTGCCCGAGATGTTCCAGGCAGCGCAGCGCGTCGTCGCCACCACGTACGAGCCGCTGATCCTCTATGTCGAGGCGGCCGCGCTCTACCTGGCGATGAGCTCGGTGCTGTCGGCGCTGCAGGCGCGGCTGGAGGTGCGGCTCAACCGCTATGGCGGGTTCCTGGAGGCCAACGCATGATCGGCCTCACCGACATCGAGAAGCGTTTTGGCGACAACCTTGTCCTGAAGGGCGTCACCGTCAGCATCGACGAGGGCAGCGTGACGGCGCTGGTCGGCCCCTCGGGCGGCGGGAAAAGCACGCTTTTGCGCTGCATCAACCTGTTGGAGATCCCGACCTCCGGCATCTTGCGCATCGGCGACGAGACGCTTGCGTTCCGGCCGGGCGGCAAGGTGCCGGCGGCGGATGTGCAGCGCGTGCGCCTGCAGACCGGCATGGTGTTCCAGAATTTCCAGCTTTTTCCGCACCGGACCGCGATCGAGAATGTCATGGAAGGACTGATCACGGTGCTGAAGTGGTCCGAGACAAGGGCGCGCGAGCGGGCGATGGCGCTGCTCGAAAAGGTCGGCATGGCGCACAAGGCCGATGCCTGGCCGGCGACATTGTCGGGCGGCCAGCAGCAGCGGGTGGCGATCGCCCGGGCGCTGGCGCCGTCGCCGCGCGTGCTGCTTTGCGACGAGCCGACCTCGGCGCTCGATCCGGAACTGGCGCAGGAAGTGGTCGACGTGCTGGGGCAACTGGCCCGCGAAGGCACCACCATGGTGATGGCCACGCATGATCTGCGGCTTGCTTCCAAGATCGCGCAGGAAGTGGTGTTCCTCGATGCCGGCTCGATTGTCGAAAAGGGCCCGGCTTCGGTCGTGTTCGACAATCCGGAGCGCGAGCGGACCAAGCGCTTCATCGCCTCGCTGCGGCAGGAGGAGGCGCAAAGGGAAGGCGGCAGAGAGGGATCAGGTACGATTTCTTCGTAGGCCTGCGCTGCCCCTCATTGCCCTGCCGGGCATTTCTCCCCGTATAGTGACGGGGAGAAAGACGCCGTCATGAATGATTTCGCCAACTGTCGACGTGCAGAATGATTGCCGAGGCCACGGCCGTCTTCCTTCTCCCCGTCACTATACGGGGAGAAGGTGCCGGCAGGCGGATGAGGAGCAGCGCTGACTTTGCCAACGTTGCTCGCAACGAAAAAACCCGGCTCGTGAACTGACCCCCGAAAGTTGGACACAACCTTCGGGGGTTTTGCATGTCCAAACACAGTGCGCGTTTCAAGCGCTCGGTTGTCGATAGCTAT
>NZ_JBEPLM010000022.1:0-84237 GCF_040545255.1 Mesorhizobium shonense | reverse complement strand
AACTGAAACTGAAAGGGCTGGCCCCTGTGCAATACAGGACCCAGCCCTTAAATCTACCAGCTCAATGAACCGTCCAACTTTACGGGGTCAGTTCATCGAGCCGGGTTTTTTCGTATTCGGAAAGCGAAAAAGCTCAGGCAGCTTCTTCCTGCTCGGCTTCCTCGTTGTCGGCCTTGGCGCCGCGCTTCGGACCCTTGTTGAGGTTGACCTCGATGAGGCGCACGGCTTCCGTCTCCGACATGCGGTTGACGGCGGCAATCTCGCGGGCCATGCGGTCGAGCGCGGCTTCGTAAAGCTGGCGCTCGGAATAGGACTGCTCCGGCTGGTTGTCGGCGCGGTAGAGGTCGCGCACCACTTCCGAGATCGAGATCAGGTCGCCGGAATTGATCTTGGCATCATATTCCTGCGCGCGGCGCGACCACATGGTGCGCTTGATGCGGGCGCGGCCCTGCACGACCTTCAGCGCGCGATCGACATAATCCTCTTCCGACAGCTTGCGCATGCCGATCGAGGTCGCCTTGGCGACCGGCACCTTGAGCCGCATCTTGTCCTTCTGGAAATCGATGACGAATAGTTCCAGCTTGTGACCTGCGACTTCCTGCTCGTCGATCGCCACGATCTGGCCGACGCCATGCGCCGGATAGACGATGAATTCGCCGGTCTTGAACCCGTGGCGGGCTGCGGTGGACTTCTTCTGCGGGGTGATCGTTGCCATTACGCCCTGAACTCCTTAGTTGTAGCGCCGGCATGGCGGCGCCGGCTGAAACCCACGCGATCGGCGATAGCCGACCGTTAGCCGCACAACAGGTGAACCCACCGGAAAAACCGAGACCGACAAATCGCACGAATGCGACCCGCCTGCCCCAGATCGCTCTGGTCCGGATTGAGAAGCTCACCTTTCAGTGATTTGGGGCGTTAGCGCCATAAATCGACGTTGTGTCACCGGCATGTTTCGCTCATGTAGCACAAAAAGTCGGAAGAATCAAGGTTTTGCTGCGTTCGCTAACGCCAAACGCCGTCGCTGTCTGTCAAGACAGCAATTGTATCGGGCCTGTTACGCTGCGTCATGCCGACCTAGCCGGCTCGGCAGTCAGTCGCCTTCGCCAGGCTCCGGCGAGAAATATTTCTCGAACTTTCCGGTCTCGCCGTCGAAGGTCTTGGCATCTGCCGGCGGCTCTTTCTTGGCGGTGATGTTGGGCCATTTCTCGGCGTATTCGGAATTGACCTGCAACCATTTGTCGAGACCGGACTCGGTGTCCGGCTTGATCGCGTCGGCCGGGCATTCCGGCTCGCAGACGCCGCAGTCGATGCACTCGTCAGGGTGAATGACGAGCATGTTCTCGCCTTCGTAGAAACAGTCGACCGGACAGACCTCGATGCAGTCCATGTATTTGCATTTTATGCAATTGTCGGTCACGACATAGGTCATCGCAGGCTCCGGGACGTCCCGTTTTTGTTGGGCTTTTCAGGGTGAGGTAACGCCTTTGCCCTTCGCTGGCAAGGGCGGGGCTTGCTGCCGGAGCCGGCGTTGCGGAACAGAATTCCAACCGGTCGCCGCGACGCGGTTCAGTCGTCTCTTCTAAAGCGCGTCGCGATCTTTCAGATTCGCTCCCTGCGCTTTAGTTTTTTGAATTTACGCATGTCTTTGTCCCGAAACCGGTTCCCACTTTCGGGAGACATGCTTAGTCCTCGCCGCGCAGGCGGTCGGTGTGCCGGCGCTCCCGCTTGGTCGGACGGCCGCTGCCGGTCTCGCGCAGCGCCGGAATGGCGTCGGGAACGGCCTCACCCTTGGGCGTGGGTGGGGGCGACATATCCTCGTAGAGCAGTCGCGCTTCCTCCGCCGGGCCGCGCCGGGTTCCTGGCCCAAGCACTTTCCAGACCATGATACGGCGGTCGAGCGTGATGGTCAGGACATCGCCGGCCTTGACCAGATCCGAGGCCTGCGCTGCTTTGTCGCGATTGATGCGGACGCGTCCTGCAATGACGAGCTTCGCCGCCAGGGAGCGCGATTTCACCGCGCGCGAGAAGAACAGCCATTTGTCGATGCGCTGGCGTCCTTCTCCAACCATTGCACCGGCCGAGGCTATTTCTTCAGCTGGTCGCGCAAGGCGGCGAGCTTGGCGAAGGGCGAATCCGGGTCGAAGCGCTGCGGACGCTCCTCGCGTGGCTTGCTCTGGAAGGCCGGCTTGTTGTCGCCCGCGGCATTTCCTTTGCCGCCCTGCCTGTTGCCCTTCCAGTCCGGCCGCCCCTCGCGGCGGTCGCCGGTTTCCGGCCTCGGCTTGAACTTCGAGCGATCGAAGCGAGGTTTGCCGGCGCCGTCGCGCTGGTCGCGACGGCCTTCGTGGGTCGGCCGATCTCCGGCCTGGCCGCCAGTGGCGCCCGCCTGGCCATCATGCGCAGTCAGTGCGCCGCGCTGACGGTTATCGCGTCGGTTGTCATGGTGGCGATGGCGCGGGCGCTGATGATCGAAGCGCGCCTGTCGCCACAGAAGGATCGGCTTCGGCTCTTCTTGCTCGGCTGGGGCTTCGCCGGCCTTACCCTCCCCCTCGTGGGGAGGGTCGGCGCGCAGCGCCGGGGCGGGGGGAGCGCCGGCACCGGCGGTATTGGTGCCGTCTGCATCGCCGGCGCCATCACCCCCACCCGCGTCGCTTCGCGCCGCGACCTCCCCCATCGAGGGGGAGGTCGGAGCCTCGGTGGCCTGCTCTGGCGCAGGAGCGGCTTCTCCTACAGCTTCAGTTTGAGGCTGCTCTTCCGACACGGGCTCTACGCCGGCCTCAGCGGCAGACTCCGTGCCTCCGTCGGTCGTAGCTTCGGTAGCTTGTATTTCGGCTATCGGTTCCGAGCCTTCGGCGGCGGTATCGGCAGCCGGCATCTCAGCCGCCTTTGCAGCGCGCGCGGCCTCTTCCGCGGCGAGCTTCGCGGCGGCGGCTTCGCGGGCGGCGCTGTCCAGCGCGTCGAGCTTGGCCTTGACTTCGGCGGCCGGCTTCGGCTCGGAACGATAGCCCAAGCCCTTGAGGATCTCTTCCATGTCGTCGGCGGTGGCGCCGAGGATCGACATCATCGGCGGCGTCACCATGAAGGCGTGGCCGTCATAAGCGCCGTCAGGGCGCTGACCGAGGCCGGGCTTCCAGTTGGTCGCCGGGCGGATGAGATCGGCGAGCCTTTCCAAAATGTCGACACGCACGGCGCGGCGGCCGAGGTTGCGGTAGCCGGCGAGTTTGTAGAAGGTCTTGTCGAAGGCCGGGTCGATGACCACCGAGGTGCGGCCCGACGCCAGCGCATGGACGACGTCGCCGAAGCCCGGCTTGTCCTTGCCCTCGTTCTTCAGCGCCCAGAGCAGCGTCACCAGCCCGGCCGGCGCCGGCTTGATCAGCGCCGGCACGAAGACGTGGTAGGCGCCGAAGCGCACGCCAAGGCGCCGCAGTGCCGCGCGGCCCTCCTGGTCGAGCGACTTCATTTCCTCGGCGATGTCGCGGCGGTTGATGAGGCCGAAATGCTCGACGAGCTGGAAGGCTATGCCACGCGCGATGCCGGCGAGCTGGTCGGCATTCTTCAAGTCGACGAGCGGCTTCAGCAGCGACTCGATCTGGAAATTGACGAAACGCTCGGCGCGCGCCGCGACCTTGTCGCGGGCCGGCCCGGTGAGCTGTTCGTCGGCAAGCAGCACAAGCCGCGGCTTCAGCGCCTCGTCACCGGCGACCAGCGTGCCGATCGGTGCGCCGATCCAGCGCAATATGCCGTCCGAGCCCAATGCCAGATCGCCGTTGGCGCAGGCGGCAAAGCGCTCCGAGCGCGCCTCGAATTCCGTGCTGAGCGCCTTCTGGGCGGCGGTGCGCACCGCCTTGGCATCCTCGCCGCCGGCGCTCTGGTCGGCGGTGAAGCGGAATCCCTGCAGCTCGCCGACGTGATGGCCTTCGACGAGGACGGTTCCGGTTGGGCTGATTTCGGCTTCAGGCATGGTATTTTCTCTAAGGCGCCGCATGAGGACGGAAGTCCTGCGGTCTACGAAGCGTTTCGTCAACCGCTCATGCAGCGCATCCGACAATCTGTCTTCGATTTCGCGCGTCTTTTCCTGCCAGTGTAGCTGATCGGCCAGCCAGTTCGGTCGGTTGGAGACGAAGGTCCAGGTGCGGATCTGTGCGATCCGGTGCGACAGCGTGTCGATATCGCCATCCGTCGTGTCGGCTCGCCGCACCTGCTCGGCCATGTAATTCTCATCGACATGGCCATGGCGCGCAAGGTCCATGTAGATCGAGGCGATAAGGTCAGCATGCTGCGCGGGCGCGATCTTGCGGTAGTCCGGCAGCGCGCAGGCTTCCCAAAGCAGCGCCACGCGCTCCTTGCCGCTGGCAAGCGCGCGGATATCCTCGTCGCGCGACAGATGTTCCAGCGCCTGGGCGTCCACCACCGGCAATGCCCGGGTCAGCCCTTCGACCGGCGCGTTGGTCTCGATCGAGCGCTTCAGGGCATCGAGGCTGGTGAAATCGAAATCGGCGGTGCGCCACTGCAGCACCTTCACCGGGTCGAAGTCGTGTCCTTCGATCTTCTTGACCAGATCCTCGTCGAACGGATCGACCTGACCGGTGACGCCGAAGGTACCGTCACGCAGATGCCGCCCGGCGCGGCCGGCGATCTGGCCGAGCTCGGCGGCGGTCAGGTTGCGGTACTGGTAGCCGTCGAACTTGCGGTTCTGGGCGAAGGCGACGTGCTCGAGATCGAGGTTCAGCCCCATGCCGATGGCGTCGGTGGCGACGAGATAATCGACATCGCCAGACTGGAAGATCTCCACCTGGGCATTGCGGGTGCGGGGCGAGAGCGCGCCGAGCACGACTGCCGCGCCACCCTGCTGGCGGCGGATCAGCTCGGCGATGGCATAGACCTCGTCGGCGGAGAAGGCGACGATCGCCGTGCGCCGCGGCAGGCGGGTGAGCTTCTTCGAGCCGGCATAGGCGAGATGCGACAGCCGCGGCCGCGTCACCACCGAAATGCCCTTCAGCAGTTTCTGCAAGATGCCGTGCATGGTGGCGGCACCGAGCAGCAGCGTCTCCTGGCGGCCGCGCAAATGCAGGATGCGGTCGGTGAAGATGTGGCCGCGTTCCAGGTCGCTCGCGAGCTGCACCTCGTCGATGGCGACGAAGGCCGCATCGGTCTCGCGCGGCATCGCCTCGACGGTGCAGACAGAATATTTCGCAGCTGCCGGAATGATCTTCTCTTCGCCGGTGATGAGCGCCACCTTGTGGGCGCCGACCTTCTCGCAGACGCGCGTGTAGACCTCGCGGGCAAGCAGTCTGAGCGGCAGGCCGATGATGCCACTCTCATGCGCCACCATGCGCTCGATGGCGAGGTGGGTCTTGCCGGTGTTGGTGGGGCCGAGCACGGCCGTCACGTCGCGGCCCGAAAGGATCAGCGGCTGGGTGTGTTTCGGCTGGATGTTCATCGGCTGGGAAATGACGCTTTCTGCCGCTTGTTGTCGGGAACGCGGCGGTGCCGCCGCGTGTGACAGGCGACACATAGGGATTTCAGACGCGAAGCGAAAGCGGAATGTTCCCTGAAAAAAATGGCGCGCCGACGGGCAAGGTCAAAATCTGCGGCCGATTAACCGTTGGAACGAGTCTGGAACGAATCGGCGACGAATCGCTGACTCGGCCTGATTCAGGTTTTGTTCACGGCTATATGTGGATTTTTTGACGCTGAGTCTCACCACATGCTGAATCCAAGAACTGGCCCGTTTCATGCTTGGCTCGGGCGCGCTTCGAACGGCCGTTAACTTTTGCCGGCGAACGGTGGCGGCTTACCTGAGTGCAGTCGCCAAAGTTATGAAATGGTTGATCTTTCCTAATCGCCCATTAATTATTTTGACGCCGTTTCCGCTCCGCGCGTTAACTTTTCGGCCAAAGCCGGAACGAATCGGCGACGAATCAGCGATCTACGAACTTTCCCGTTTTGTTCACCTCTAGATATGGTGTTGTCCACAGCTTGCGCACCGAAAATTCACAAGCTGTGAACGGGATTTCGCATAGGGCGCGCGGAAGCCGTTAACTTTTGCGTGCCGAATTGAGGCATGCGTCACGCGTTCCGCCGGGAGCGCAGACAAAAACAGGTGGCCCGATTTCTCCGGGCCACCTGCCATCGAAGAACATCAGGTGAGATAAGATCTCAGGTGAAATACTGGCCGCCATTGGCGCTGATGGTCGAGCCGGTGATGAAACCGGCCTCGTCCGACGCCAGAAAGACGACGCAGCGCGCGACCTCTTCCGGCTCGCCGAGACGGCCGACAGGGATCTGCGGGATGATGCGCTCGTTGAGCACCTTCTCGTCGATCGCCTTGACCATCTCGGTGGCGATATAGCCCGGGCAGATGACGTTGACGGTGATGCCCGCGCGGGCACCTTCCTGGGCAAGCGCCTTCGAGAAGCCGATGTCGCCGGCCTTGGCGGCGGAGTAATTGACCTGGCCGGCCTGGCCCTTCTGGCCGTTGATCGAGGAGATGGTGATGACGCGGCCGAACTTGCGGTCGCGCATGCCGCTCCAGAGCGGATGCGTCATGTTGAAGACGCCGGAGAGGTTGGTGTCGACAACCTCCTTCCACTGCTCGCGGGTCATCTTGTGGAACATGGCGTCGCGGGTGATGCCGGCATTGTTGACCAGCACCGAGACCGGGCCGAGATCGGCCTCCACCTGTTTAATCCCGGCGGCGCAGGCATCGTAGTCGGCGACCGACCATTTGTAGACGGGGATGCCGGTCTCGGCCTTGAATTTCTGCGCCGCTTCGTCGTTGCCGGCATAGTTCGCGGCCACCGAATAACCGGCGCTCTTCAGCGCCACCGATATCGCCGCGCCGATGCCTCGCGATCCGCCCGTGACTATTGCGACTTTGGACATGAAGTTCCTCCCTTTTTTGGTCGGAGGAGCGAATAGGGAGTAGCGAATAGCGAATAGCGAGTAGGGATCTGATATCCCGCCGCGCGACGCTTTTTCTTCCCTATTCGCTACTCCCTATTCGCTATTCGCTACTGCCTCAGTTCAACGCTTCAACGCACATGGCGACGCCCATGCCACCGCCGATGCACAGCGTCGCCAGGCCCTTCTTGGCGCCGCGGCGGCGCATTTCATGGACCAGCGTGTTGAAGACACGGGCGCCGGAAGCGCCGATCGGATGGCCGATGGCGATGGCGCCGCCATTGACGTTGACGATCGAGGGATCCCAGCCCATGCCCTTGTTGACGGCGCAAGCCTGCGCGGCGAACGCCTCGTTGGCCTCGACGAGATCGAGGTCCTTGACCGACCAGCCGGCCTTTTCCAGCGCCCTTTTCGAGGCCGGGATCGGGCCGGTGCCCATGATCGCCGGGTCGACGCCGGCGGTCGCCCAGGAAGCGATGCGCACCAGCGGCGTGATGCCGCGCCTGGCGGCTTCGGCCTCGGTCATCAGCAGCGCGCCGGCGGCGCCGTCATTGATGCCTGAAGCATTGGCGGCAGTGACCGTGCCGTCCT
Source organism: Mesorhizobium shonense (assembly GCF_040545255.1). NCBI lineage: Bacteria > Pseudomonadati > Pseudomonadota > Alphaproteobacteria > Hyphomicrobiales > Phyllobacteriaceae > Mesorhizobium > Mesorhizobium shonense. Next base: position 76,746 of record NZ_JBEPLM010000022.1, on the reverse strand, counting down.
TGTCGAAGGCGGGCTTCAGCTTGGTCATGGCGTCCAGCGTCGCGCCATGGCGGATATATTCGTCCTGGTCGACGATGGTGTCGCCCTTCTTGCCCTTGATGGTGAAGGCGACGATCTCGTCCTTGAACTTGCCGGCCTTCTGTGCCGCTTCGGCCTTGTTCTGCGAGGCGAGCGCGAACTCGTCCTGGTCGTCGCGGGTGATCTGGAACTGACGGGCGACGTTCTCGGCGGTGTTGCCCATGTGGTAGCCGTTGAAGGCATCCCACAGGCCGTCCTTGATCATGGTGTCGATCATCTTGTAGTCGCCCATCTTGACGCCGGCGCGCAGATGCTGGGCATGCGGCGAGAGCGACATCGATTCCTGGCCGCCGGCGACGATCAGCTTGGCATCGCCGGTGGCGATCTGCTGCATGCCGAGGGCGATTGCCCGCAGCCCCGAGCCGCAAACCTGGTTGAGGCCCCAGGCGGTGGTCTCCTTGGGCAGGCCGGCATTGATCGAGGCCTGGCGGGCTGGGTTCTGTCCCTGGGCGGCGGTCAGCACCTGCCCGAGGATGACCTCGTCGACCTCGCCTGCCTCGACGCCGGCCCGCGCGAGCAGTTCCTTGATGACCACGGCGCCGAGCTCATGTGCCGGCGTCGCGGCGAAACTGCCATTGAAGGACCCGACCGCCGTGCGGGCGGCGCTGGCAACGACGATTGAATTGGAAGCGGACATTTTCTTCTCCAGACTTCGAGGTGTCGTGTTTTAGGCGATCATTGAAGACTTTTCTTGCCCGTTAGGGAACCCGAGTCAAACCGGAAATGGGCATGGCCGCCATGCGCGGCAAGCAGGTCGGGCGCCTATCGTGACAGCGCAGCCATCAGCGCGCGGTACAATTTGCTCCGCTCATTCCGCATTAAATGATGCCGCACTGCACAAACCACTTGGAATTGTGACGCTTTTGCGCATATCCTCGACAAATGGCGCAATCGTTACCGGCCGCTTACTCTGAACGCGCCGGTATCCTGGGGAGGATACGGATGGCCGCAAAAGACGACCCGATCGTCATCAAGAAATATGCCAACCGCCGGCTCTACAACACCGGCACCAGCACCTATGTCACGCTCGAGGATCTGGCCGAGATGGTCAAGAAGGGCGAGGAGTTCACCGTGCAGGACGCCAAGACCGGCGACGACATCACGCATCCGGTGCTCACACAGATCATCTTCGAGCTGGAGAACAAGGATGGGCAGAACATGCTGCCGATCCCGTTCCTTCGCCAGCTGATCTCCTTCTACGGCGATCAGATGCAGATGATCGTGCCGAGCTTCCTCGAACAGTCGATGATCGCCTTCTCCAAGGAGCAGGAGCGCTTCCGCGAGCAGCTCAAGGGCGCCTTCGGCAAGACGCCGATCGACATGATGAAGACGCCGATGAAGGCGCTGGAGGAACAGACGCGCCGGAACGTGGAAATGTTCCAGAACGCGATGCGCATGTTCACGCCGTTCCCGTCCGCGGGGAACAATTCCGCGGCGCCTGCCGAGCCGCCGAAGAAGGAAGAGAAATCCGACGATCTGCAGGAATTGAAGGCGCAGATCGCCGCGATGCAGCGCAAGCTCGACACGATGTCCTGACGGGTGTGTTGGCGGTTGCGAACGCTTGTGGTGGTCGAGGCGTCTCTGACGTCGTCATCCTAGGGCGGAGCAAGGAGCGAAGCGACGCGCGCAGACCCTAGGATCCATGCCGTTACATTAAAGCGTTGCAGCAATTGCAGAATTCTGCACGTTTGTACCCTACGGCAAGGGCCACGGCATGGATACTCGGGTCAAGCCCGAGTATGACGAAGCGATAGGCCTTTCGGCTAATCCCCAACGGTTAGACCATAGATCGTTCCGGCCTTAGCGGCCCGTCGTAACGCGCGCGGGGCCTGATCGGCCTGTTGCTTGTCACTTGTTCGATGGCATGCGCCGTCCAGCCGACGCTGCGGCCGAGCGCGAACAGGCGGAAGGGCGCGTCGGCGGGGAGACGCAGGCTGCGCGTCAGCGCGGCCAGCGCGAAATCGACATTCGGATGCATGCCGGTCGCGGCAACGACGGCGTCGCGCAGATGCAGGAGCCCGTCATCGATCTCGACATCGGGCAGCAAGGCTTCCGCGCGCGGATCGCCTTCGGGGTAAAGTTGATGACCGAAGCCGGGCAGCGGCCGGTCGTGGGCGAGCCAGCGCGCGATCGCCTCGTCCGGGCCCAGCCGTTCCGAATCCTCGACAAGGGCGATCGCCGCGGCGCCGGCGCCGCCGTGGCGCGGGCCGGTGAGGGTGGCGAGACCGGCAAGCAGGCAGGCCGCGATCGGCGCGCCGGTGGAGGCCGCCACGCGCGCGGCAAAAGTCGAGGCGTTGAGCTCGTGATCGGCAAGCAGCACCAGCGCCTTGCGGATGAGATCGGCGCCGGCCGCGTCGACCGACCAGGCGCGCGCCAGCCTTTCATGCACCGGCTCCGATCCGAAGATCGCGCCGAGCGCGGTGGCGATCACGCTTATCGCATTGGCGCCGTCCTGCTGCAGCATGGCCGGCCTGCGGCCGAGCGAAGGCCGGCCTTCGCCCGCAAGCGCCGAGAGTCTCGCAAATGCCGTGGAAGCACCGCTCTGCCGCGCGGTCGAAGGGGTCAGCGAAGCGAAGGATACGGCAGCGCCGGAGGCCCATAACAGGCCGGCGGTTTGCTCAAGCGTTGCCGCCGCCGCAAACGCCACGGCATCCTGGCCGCGATAGACGAGGCGGCCATGCAGCACCGTCGAGATGGCGGTGGTGATCGCCGGCTCGCCCCAGGCGATGGCGCTCTCGGCAATCGCCTGCGGGCTGCGTCCGCGCGCCCGGCGGGTGGCAAGCGCGGCAATGTCGTCGGCACGATACTGGCTGCGGCGCGGGTCCACTTCGTCGGGCCGCATGCCGATGCGGCCGCGGCTGACATAGGCATAAAGCGTCTGCGGCCGCACGTTGAGCCGCGTCAGCGCTTCCTCTCGTGTCAACCATTCGGACATGCCTGGTGCCTCACATTGATTCTATTGATCAAGATTGATGCATTGGTTGCGCAGCATTAATTGCAGTGCACAAAAGGTCAAGGAGACAAGTCATGGCAAACGGGCTTGATGATGTTGTGGCGGCGGACACGGTGCTTTCCGATGTCGATGGCGCGGGCGGCCATCTCACCATCCGAGGCCATTCCCTGACGGAACTCGCCGCCCATTGGCGTTATGGCCAGGTGGTGCGCCTCTTGTTCGACGGCTTCTTCGACGAGCTTCCCGGTGATGCCGAGCTGGAAAAAGCCATCGGCGATGCGCGCGTCGAGGTTTTCGAACGGCTGCAGCCGATGCTGACGGAGCTCGCGCCGCTCCATATCTACAGCGCCATGCGCGCCGGCATCGCCCTGCTGCCCGACGGCGATGGGCTTGCCGATGCGCTGCGGCTGACCGCGGCGCCGGCGGTGCTCACGCCGGCCCTGCTGCGGCTCAGCCGCGGCAAGAAGCCGATCGCTCCGGATGCAAGCGCCGATCATGCCGCCGATATGCTCAAGATGCTCGGCGGCACCGCATCGCCGGCGCTTGCCAAGGCGCTCGACACCTATCTGGTGACGGTCTGCGACCACGGGCTCAACGCCTCGACCTTCGCGACGCGCGTGGTGGCATCGACGCAGGCCGGCTTGACCTCGGCGATCCTGGCCGGGCTCGGCGCGCTCAAGGGTCCGCTGCATGGCGGCGCGCCGGGGCCGGTGATCGAGATGCTCGACGCGATCGAGGCGAGCGGCGACGCCGCCGCCTGGCTGCGCGACGAGATCGCGCGCGGCGAGCGCATCATGGGCTTCGGCCACCGCATCTACCGCGTGCGCGATCCGCGCGCCGACGTGCTGAAGGCCGTGGTGCGGCGACTTGGCGCCAGGAGCCAGACGAGTAGCGGGAAGGCGGGCAGCCGGCTGGCCTTCGCCGAAACGGTGGAGCAGGCGGCGCTCGACGTGCTCAGGATCGCCAAGCCCCAGCGTTCAATCCAGACCAATGTCGAGTTCTATACGGCGCTGCTGCTCGAAGCCGCCGGCTTCCCTGAGGAAGCGTTCTCCAACGTCTTTGCCGCCGGCCGCGTCGCCGGCTGGATCGCCCACGCGCGCGAGCAGCAGGTGACCGGGCGGATGATCCGGCCGCAGTCGCGCTATGTCGGGCCGGTGCCCGATCTCGTCGCCTGACAGCGCGGATCGGTGATCATTGCACCGCGTAAACGTTCGGAATTGGCCGAAGCCCCTCGAACTTCGTCATTCCAGGGCGACGCGAAGCGTAGACCCTGGAATCCATGCCGATACATCAAGCGAAGAATGCGGCGATCCAGAACGAGCGCATGGCGCTGCCGTCGCTCTTTCTGCACCGTCGCGGCTCTCGAAAGTCACGGCATGGATCCTATGGTCTGCGCCGCGTCGCTTCGCTCCTTGCTCCGCCATAGGATGACGAAGGCGACTGCCGAAATTTCAACAGATCACGCTTGTGTGTTCGTGTTCTTGCCTTGGTCCGCCCTTATATGCTGCGCTGCAACATAGGCTGATTGCGCTGGGCTGCTCCTTATGACGCAAGGGCAGGCCGAAGCATCAAGACAAGGAACGTCATGGCGAAGAACGGCAAGGCGGGGGAAAAGAAGAAGATCAACGTCGCGCTCCAGGGCGGCGGTTCGCACGGCGCCTTCTCCTGGGGGGTGCTCGACCGCCTGCTCGAGGACGGGCGGCTGGACATCGCGGCCGTGTCCGGCACCAGCGCCGGCGCCATGAACGCGGTCGCGCTGGCTGACGGCTTCGTGCGCGGCGGCGTCGAGGGCGCGCGCAAGAAGCTCGACAAGTTCTGGCGTGCGGTGGCCTCGAAGGGCCGCTTCAGCCCGGTGCAGCGCATGCCGTGGGATGTCGTGTGGGGCAACTGGTCGATCGAGAATACGCCCGGCTATTTTTTCTTCGATACCATGTCGCGGGTCTTCTCGCCTTACATCGCCAATCCGCTCGGCCTCAACCCGCTGCGCGACGTGGTCGAGAAAGAAATCGATTTCCGCAATGTGCGCGCCTGCAAGTCGATCGAGCTCTTCATCTCGGCGACCAATGTCGAGACCGGACAGCTGCGCGTTTTCTCCGACGGCGAGATCGACCTCGACACGGTGATGGCTTCCGCCTGCCTGCCGCAATTGTTCCGCGCGGTCGAGATCAAGGGGGTGCCTTACTGGGACGGCGGCTATGGCGGCAATCCGGCGCTCTATCCTTTCTTCAAGACGGCGGCGACCGAGGATGTGCTGCTGGTGCAGATCAATCCGGTGGTGCGCGAAGGCACGCCGAAGAGCGCCAACGAGATCCAGAACCGGATCGACGAGATCACCTTCAACGCAGGGCTCCTGCGCGAATTCCGCTCGATTGCCTTCGTCAAGGAGCTGATCGCGGCCGGCCGCCTGCCGCATGGCGAATACCGCGATATCCGCATGCACAGGATCGACGCCGACGAGGCGTTCAAGGATCTCTCGGCCTCGTCCAAGGTCAATGCCGAATGGGCCTTCCTCGCCTATCTGCGCGACCTCGGCCGAAATGCCGCCAGCGACTGGCTGGAGGAAAATTACGACGCCGTCGGCAGCCAGGCGACGCTCGACCTGTCGGGCGAGCTCGACGACGGCTTCAAGCCGGTGCGCGGTCCGGCGCCGGGGCGCCGCGTCAAGGAATTCCTCGCAGCGCGCATCAAGCCGGAATCGGCGCGACGCCGCGCCTGATTTGCCAGGTCGCGACCTCACAAAGATCGAGATCGTTGGATGGCGGCCTGTCCCGCTTCTCGCTCGGACAGGACAAGCCGCTTTCCTGTCGCGCTATTTCAGAGGGAGAAAGAGTTCGACGATGATCTCGGGCACCGCCATCTCTGGGGAGAAGGACAGCCGTCGTTGGCAATAGACCGGAAAGTCGCGTGCTTCCTCGCCGCTGGCCGGAAGCCATTCACGATAAAGGTAAAGCGCGGCGGGCTCCAGATTGTTGGTATTGCCGGGGTAGCGCAGCACCGCACAGCGTCCGCCGGGGATCACGCCAGCCTTCATCTGCTCGTCGTTCGCGTCGATCGGCTGGTCGGTCCCGACGCAAATGTCCATGCTGTAGTCGGCCGCGACAGCGGGACATCTCTCGGAACGGAAGACATTGAAGGTCGGGCTTGTTTCGGGCGACAGGCCGGCGGCCTTGCGCCAGGCGATGAACCGCTGGATCGTAGCGCCGAGCGTCGCCCGGTCACCCCGATGCTCCATGATCGCCACCGGGGTGGGAGGCACATCGCGGATCGTCACGTCGTCGCGGGTAAAAATTATCTGCATGAGCTTTCTCCTGGCGTTGTCGAGAGGCCCGAAGGCCATAAGCCACGCCCCCCAGTCGGGAGATCTCCGGAACGACGAAGGCGATTGCCCGCACCGTTGCCGAAAGGCGCGGGCGAAGGCATCCGGTGCGTCGTAACCGGCATCCATCGCTATATCCGTGACGCTTTCGGCATCCCCGTAGCCCAGCCGGTATGAAGCGCGCTTCATGCGGGCGAGCTGGATATAGCGATGCACGGACAGCCCGAAGGTCGCCGTGAACTGCCGGTGGAAATGATATTTCGAATAGGCTGCGACGCTGCTCAGCGCGTCCAGGTCCAGATCGTCGTCCAGATGCCGGTCTATGTGATCCAGCACCCGCTGCATCCGGGCAAGGTAGTTTTGCAGCGCCGCCTGCATCGTTCTGTTCTCCGTGGCAGCTCCAGCTAAGCGGCGCGGACATGAGGCGCTCGACCGATCTTGCGGTTTTGTCACCGGCCGCACACCATCGCCAAGGGCTGTTTACGCACGCCCAATTAACGCTTGAACGGCGAAAAGGGCCATTTGCGGACCGGTGACTTTCTTGTGTCGATGACGGGTGCCAAACGGCATATTTGAGGCGTTCGGATCGGGGCAACCGCCGGGAACATTCCCCGACGGAACCGGGGCAATGCTGGATTCGATTGCCAGGCCGATGTAACTTACCTGAACGTAAAGGGGAGGTAGCGATGCTGCAGACCAGACAGAACTCCCTCGGGGTCAGGTTTGAAGCGCAGTGCAGGGCCTTCGAGAAGGAGCCTTTTCCCAGCCTCGAGGTGCGCAAGGACCGGCTCAAGCGCCTGCTCGCTCTCACCGAAAAGCATGAGGCCGAGATCTGCGCGGCGATCGACAGCGATTTTTCCGGCAGGGCTCAGCAGGAAACGCGGCTTGCGGAACTGTTCGTCGTTCGCGCCGGCATCAGGCACGCCATTCGGCATCTGCGCGGATGGATGCGCGAACGCCGCGTCGCCACCAGCCTGCCCTTCCTGCCTGGGCGCAATCGGCTTTTGCCGCAACCGCTCGGCGTCGTCGGCATCGTCTCGCCCTGGAATTATCCGTTCCAGCTCGCCGTCGCGCCGGCGACCGCCGCTTTAGCCGCCGGCAACCGGGTGCTGATCAAGCCTTCCGAACTGACGCCGAAGTTCTCGGACCTGCTCGCCCGCTTGGTAGAGGAGCATTTTTCCCCTGACGAGATGAGCGTGGCGGTCGGCGATGCCGACGTCGGCAAGACATTCGTGTCGATGCCTTTCGATCATCTCCTGTTCACCGGCTCCACCGCGGTCGGCCGGCAGGTGGCGCTGGCCGCGGCCGCCAATCTGACGCCGGTCACGCTCGAGCTCGGCGGCAAGTCGCCGGCGATCTTCGATCAATCCTGCGATCTCGATGCTGCCGTCGCAAGCGTCGCCTATGGCAAGCTTTTGAATGCAGGCCAAACCTGCATCGCGCCCGACTATCTGATGGTCCCGCAAGGGCAAGGTGCGGCGATCGCCACAAAGCTCGCCGCCGCGATGGCGCGGCTCTATCCTCGCCTCGCCGACAATCCCGACTACACGGCGATCGTCAGCGAACGGCACCGCCAACGGCTGAGCGACATGATTGCCGAGGCGCGCGAAGGCGGCGCCGATGTCACGGAGGTCAACCCGGCAAATGAAGAGCTTGGCGTCACTGACCGCAAGATGGCGCCCGTCCTGGTCAGGAATCCCGGTGAGACCTTGCGGCTGATGCGCGAGGAAATCTTCGGGCCGGTGCTGCCGATCCTCGAATACGGCACGGTCGACGACGCCATCGAGCATGTGAACCGGGGCGAGCGTCCGCTCGCTCTTTATTGGTTCGGCAAGGATAGCGCCAATCGCCAAAGGGTGATGCGGGAAACCGTGGCCGGCGGCGTCACGGTCAATGACTGCATGATGCATCTGGTGCAGGAGCGGCAGCCATTCGGCGGCGTCGGCGAGAGCGGCATGGGCGCCTATCACGGCGAATGGGGCTTCCGGACCTTCAGCAAGGAAAAGCCGATCTTCGTCCAGTCCAGGCTAAGCGCCGGCGGCCTGCTCAGACCGCCCTATGGCAGGACATTCGAGCAGTTGTTCCGCTTGCTGAACTTGATCGGCTGACAGCATTTATTTTCGAAGCGGGCGCGCCTCAGCGTTGTCTCATGCCAATGGGGCAAGTCATTGCGCGAAAAAATTCCGCAGCATGCTGACGCCTACTGCCATCGAGGGTCCCCGCGAACAAAAATATCTGTCCGGACCGGGAAAAGCCGGCTGCCGACGGTCCGAAAAGTGGAAAAAGCCAGCAAGCACCGATTGAAAGCGCAATGATGCTGCAATTTTTCTGACTATATTGCGCCGCAACTTTGAGGTAGAAGCGCGCTTCGCCGATCACGGCAAATTGAACATGGCTTTGCGCGCACCCATATCGGCCGCGCGCCAGGGAGTCGAAGCGCCGACCTCGCCAAGCCCGCAACGGAAAAACGACGATGCCGAAAATCAGGTTTCACAAGCTTGCAGCCATTGCTGTGCTCATCGGATTCGCTGCCTGGATGGCAACGGGCGAGTTCTCGTCCGTGGGCAGCGCCGCCGACCACCAGAATGCAGGGGAGGCAGGCAAAGCAGCGCAATCAGGAGCCGAGAAGCCGAAGACGGCAGAGGCCGAGCCGAAGGCCGCATTGCGCACCGTCGCGGTGGTGACGCCGCCGCGCAAGACCTTCGCGCGGGCGATACGCATCTCGGGCCTCACCGAGGCCGACAAGCGGGCGGTGCTCGCCACGCGCGTCGCCGGCGTCATCGACAAGCTGCCGGTCAAGCAGGGCGATCGCGTCAAGACCGGCGACCTGGTGCTGATGCTTGCCGCCGAGGAGAAGATCTCGAACGTCGACAACGCCAAGCAGCTCCTGGTGCAGCGACAGGCCGAACTCGAAGCGGCGCTCAAGCTGATGAAGACCGGCAACCTGCCCAAGCTGCAGCTCGACACCGCGCGCTCGAACCTCACCGCGGCGCAGTCGATGCTGGAGACGGCACAGGCCGAACTCGACCGCAACGAGGTGAAGGCGCCGTTCGACGGCGTCATCGACCGCGTGCCGGTCGAACTCGGCAGCTCGGTCATGCAAGGCGGCGAGGTGGCGACGATCCTCAAACTCGATCCGGTGATCGCGCGCGGCGAGATCAGCGAGCGCGACCTGCGCTACATCAAGATCGGCGACGAGGCCAATGTGCGCCTGGTCAACGACCAGAAGGTCACCGGCACGGTGCGCTACATCAGCCGGGATGCCTCGTCGCAGACCCGCACCTTCCGCGTCGAGGTGGCGATCCCCAATGGGGATGGCTCCATCCCCGCCGGCATGACGGCCGAGATCACGCTCAGCGCCGAGCCGACCGATGCGGTCATGCTGCCGCGCTCGGTGGTGACGCTGGGCGACAAGGGCGACCTCGGCATCCGCGCCGTCGGCAAGGACGACAAGGTGGCCTTCTTCCCGATCGACCTCGTCGACGATACGCCGCGCGGCCTGGTCCTCGGCGGCATCCCGCGGGATGCGCGCATCATCGTCGCCGGCCAGGAGCTGGTGAAGGAAGGCGATCCGGTGAAGCCCGTCGAGGCCGACCAGGCCACCATCAACAAGCTGATCAGCGAAGCCACCGCCGGCACGCAGTAGCGCGACCGCCCGGCGCCGGCCCGACCGGCGCCGCCGGCCAGTGTCGCCGCTTCCAACGAAACAGCAGGCATAAGTCATGGACATCGTCAGACTCGCCATTCACAACGCCCGCCTCACGATATCGGCGCTGATGTTCCTTCTGGCTGCGGGCTGGGTAGCCTATCAGTCGACGCCGAAGGAAGCGGAGCCCGACGTTCCGATTCCGATGATGTATGTCAGCCTGGTCTACCAGGGAATCTCGCCGGAGGACTCCGAGCGCCTGCTGCTCAGGCCGATGGAGAGCAAGCTCAAGAGCCTCAAGGGGCTCAAGGAGATGCGCTCTGCGGCCTTCCAGGGCGGCGGCTACGTGCTGGTCGAGTTCCAGCCGCAGACCAATCTGGCCACCGCGCTGCAGGATACGCGCAGCAAGGTGCAGGACGCCAAGGCCGACCTGCCGCAGGCGGCCGAGGAGCCGACCGTCACCGAAGTCAACGTCTCGGAATTCCCGGTCCTGGTCGTGACGCTGTCTGGCGACGTGCCGGAGCGCGTGCTGACGGCGGCGGCGCGCGAACTGCGCGACCGCATCGAGGAAGTGCCGGGCGTGCTGGAAGGCTCGCTGCAGGGCGCGCGCGACGACCTGGTCGAAGTCGTCATCGACCCGGTGAAGCTCTCTTCGTACGGGCTGCAGCTCGACCAGGTGATCCAGGGCGTAGGTGCTTCCAACAGCCTTGTCGCGGCCGGCAATCTCGAAGGCTCGGAAGGCAAATACGCGGTCAAGGTGCCGTCGCTGATCGAAACGCCCGAGGACGTCGCCAACCTGCCGGTCGTCGCCACGCCGAATGCCGTGGTGCAGGCGAAGGACGTCGCCACCGTACGCTCGACCTTCAAGGACGCCGAGACGGTGACCCGGCTCGACGGCAAGCCGGCGATCGCCATCGAGGTGAAGAAGCGCATCGGCGCCAATCTGATCGATACGCTGACCCATGTCAGGGAAGTGTCGGACAACTTCATCAAGTCGATGCCGGAAGGCATGCATGTCACCTACACGCAGGACAAGTCGGTCTTCGTCAACCAGCTGCTCGGCGACCTGCAGAACCATGTGATGATCGCCGTCATCCTGGTGTTCATCGTTATCCTTTACGCGCTGTCCGGCCGCGCCTCGCTGCTCATCGGCCTCGCCATCCCGTCGTCGTTCCTGATCGGCATCCTTCTGCTCGCCATGATGGGCTACACGATCAACATGATCGTGCTGTTCAGCCTCATCCTGGCGGTCGGCATGCTGGTCGACGATGCCATCATCGTCACCGAATTCGCGGAACGGCGCATGAGCGAAGGCATGCCGAAGGCGGATGCCTTCGCTTTGGCCGCCAAGCGCATGGCCGGCCCAGTGATCGCGGCGACGATGACGCGCATCGCCGCGTTCTCGCCGCTCTTGTTCTGGCCCGGCATCATCGGCGACTTCATGAAATACATGCCGATCACGCTGATCGTGACGCTGTCGGCCTCGATGCTCTATGCGCTGGTCTTTGCGCCGACGCTCGGCGCCATCTTCGCCAAGGCGCCGGCGCATCACGAGGAGAGCAACCGCGACGGCTGGTACATGGCCCTGGTCAAGCAGGCGGTGCGCTTCCCGATCACCGTCATCCTGCTCACCGTCGGCCTGCTGGTCGGCGTCGGCTTCGCCTACTCCAAGTACGGCGCCGGCGTCGAGTTCTTCCCCAATGTCGAGCCGGATTACGGCCTGCTCTACGTGCATGCCCGCGGCAACCTTTCGCTGGCCGAAATGGACGCTGCCACCAAGACGGCCGAAAGCCGCCTGCTCGGCTGGCCAGGGGTGAAGTCGGTCTATACCCGCGTCGGCAAGACGCAAGGCGGCGGCCAGGACATCCCGGAAGACGTCGTCGGCGTGATCCAGTACGAATTTGTCGACTGGCGCGAACGCAAGTCCGCCAACCAGATCCTCGACGACCTGCGCGCGGTGACGGCCGGCATTCCCGGCGTCGACGTCGAGGTGCGCGTGCCAGAAGCCGGCCCGCCGACCGGCAAGCCGATCCAGATCAGGCTGTCGGCCGCCGATCCTGCCGGCCTCGACGACAAGGCGCGCGCGGTGGCGGCGCGGATCGCCAAGATACCCAACGTCATCGACGTTTCGGACGGCCTGCCGCCGCCCGGCGTCGACTGGGCGCTCGAGGTCGACCGCGCCAAGGCTGCGCAATACGGCATCAGCCCGACCTCCGTGGGCACGGTGGTGCAACTGGTAACCAACGGCCTCAAGCTGTCGGAGTACCGGCCGGCCGGCGCCGACGACGCGGTCGACATCCGGCTGCGTCTGCCGGAGGACCGGCGCACGCTGTCGACGCTTGACGAGCTTAGGGTGCAGACCTCGCAAGGGTCGGTGCCGATCTCGAACTTCGTGGTGCGCAAGCCCGAGCCGACGGTCGGCATCCTCAACCGCATCGACGGCGCGCGCACCGTGGTCGTGCAAGCCAATGTCAGCGCCGGCGCGCAGGTGGCGGCCGTGCAGCAGGAGGTCACTCAGGCCGTCGCCGACATGGGCCTCGGCAGCGGCATCCGCTGGAAGCTCGCTGGCTCCAACGAGGACAGCGCGGAAGCCAGCGCTTTCTTGAGCAAGGCCTTCGGCGCCGCGATCTTCCTGATCTTCCTGGTGCTCTTGGCGCAGTTCAACAAGTTCACCAGCGTTTGGCTTGTCTTGTCCTGCGTGGTCATGGCGACGATCGGCGTGTTCCTCGGGCTGCTTCTGACTGGCGAGGCCTTCGGCATCGTCATGTCGGGTATCGGCGTCATCGCGCTCGCCGGCGTGGTGGTGAACAACAACATCGTGCTCATCGACACCTATGACCGGCTGCGCGAGGAGGGCTGGGACAAGATGGACGCGGTGCTGCAGACCTGTCGCGAACGCGCGCGACCGGTGGTGCTGACGGCGGTGTCGGCGATCCTCGGCGTGCTGCCGATCGCCTTTGGCCTCGGCCTCGAAATCTTCCATCACGAGACGACGATCAACGCGCCGTCGACGCAGTGGTGGATTTCGCTGTCCTCGGCGATCGTCTTCGGCCTGTCCTTCGCCACCTTGCTGACGCTGGTGGTGACGCCTTCAATGCTGATGGTGTTCACCCGCGCCAAGGTGAAGCCCGGCGCGCGGCGCAGCTTGTTCAGCCGCCTGTTCCGCCGCGGCAAGGTGTCGACCGATCAACCGACTGTGGAAACCGACCTCGAACCGGGGGCAGCCTTCCCGAAAGCCGCGGAATAGGCCGGTTTCGAACCCAATGGCAAAAGAGCCGCCCGGGGAACAACCGGGCGGCTTTTTGCATTGTTCCCTCGTATTCAACCATACGGCGAGGGCTTTTCATGACGATCAGCACACTTCTCATCATCATCCTGATCTTGATCCTGATCGGTGCGGTGCCGGCATGGCCGCACTCGCGCTCCTGGGGCTATGGCCCGTCGGGGATCGTCGGCGTCATTCTGATAGTGCTGCTGATCCTTTTGTTGATGGGCAGGATTTGACCTCAACATTGCGGCCGGACTTTCGGGACCGGCCGCTTCATTTCTGGATGCTCTCTTGTCGCGATCAGGCGGCCTGACGCGAGGGCGCAACGGCGATGCCGATATCCTGCATGGCTTCCGCAACCGCCCGATCGAGCGGGGTGTGCGGGATTTCGCCAATGACCTCTTCCAGCCGCGCCGAGACCAGGCGGTGCGCTTCGAAGCGCAGATAGGACATCGAGACGATCTCGCGCCACATGGCCACGAACGGGCTGCCGGCGCGCAGAACCCACCAAGGCATGAAGGAGAGCTTCAGCTTGCGGCCGAGCGCCTTCTCCGCCGCGGCCTTGATGTCGAGATCGGTGATGGCGTGGCCGGGGAAATTGATCGCCTCGTAGAAGCCGAGCTTGTCGAGGTTGCGCGCCACTCCGACGAAGGCCACTGCGAAGTCCGGCAGATAAGCCCATTCATGCACGAGGTCGGCCGGACCGGGGGCGGTGTAGGTTCCCTTTGCTCATCTTGGCGGCGACGACGAGGTCGAACCAGGAACCGCTGCCGGTGCCGCCGAAGAAGTCGCCGGCCCTGAGCAGAATGGTGCGCACGCGGCCGGCATCGGCCTCGCGGCGGAACAGCTCTTCCATGGCGCAGCGGATGCGGCCCTTTTCGGTGGTCGGATGGAAAGGCGTCTCCTCGGTGATCACCCGCGGCATCGGCGAGCCGTAATTGTAGACGGTGCCGGGGAAAAGATGCGGCGCGTTATTCGCGCGACAGGCGGCCATGACGTTCTCGGCCATCGGCAGGCACTTGCCCCAGTCGGTATAGATCGGGTTCAGGCCGTTGAAGACGATGTCGACGCCTTGCGTCGCGCGGATCAGCGACTGGCGGTCCAGCGCGTCGCCGGCAACCGCAGTGGCGCCCTTGAGCTCGGCGGGCACCTTGCCGGTGCGGGTGACGGCGCGGACGTCGAAACCGGCGTCGATGAAGGCCTTGGCGACCACGCGGCCGAGCCGGCCATTGGCGCCCAGAATTGCGATCTTGGTCATTTTGTCTTCTCCGGTGCTTGGGTTTGCCCAATCAATCTGTCCTCTTCGCAAGCGAATGAAAATTGACAGATATCGGCGGTCTGATATTCAAAAATGAATGAAGGAATTCGACTGGAACCTGATCAAGAGCTTCGTCGCGGTGGCCGAGACCGGCAGTCTTTCGGCCGCCGCCCGCAGGCTGGAGGCGAGCCAGCCGACGCTCGGCCGCCACATCGCCGAGCTGGAACAGGCGTTGGGCGTCACGCTGTTCCGGCGCGGGCGGCGCGGCTATGAGCTCACCGAGGCCGGCAGCACGCTCTATGAGCGCGGTCAGGCGGTCAGCGAGCAGGCCAATGCCTTCTCGCTTTTGGCGCTGGGCTCGGTCGAGGCGATCGAGGGCACGGTGCGCATCGCCGCAAGCGAAGTGGTTGCGGCCTGCGTATTGCCGCAGATGACGGCGCGTCTTGGCGAGGAGGAACCGGGCATCGAGGTCGAGATCGTCGCCTCGAACCAGGTCGAGAACCTGCTGCGCCGCGATGCCGACATCGCCATCCGCATGGTCAGGCCGGCGCAGAACGAGCTGGTGGCGCGCAAGGTCACTGACATTGCGCTCTGCCTGTGCGCGGCGAAATCCTATCTCGACCGGCGCGGCCGCCCGGAGAAGCCCGCCGACCTCGCCGACCACGCCCTGGTCGGGTTCGACCGCAGCGACGAGATCATTCGCGGCTTCACCGCCTTCGGCATTCCCATCGGCCGCAGCCATTTCCGTTTCCGGACCGACAACCAGATCGTGCTTTGGGAAGCGGTGCGGGCAGGAAACGGCATCGGCATCGGCCAGGAGCCGCTGGCGAACAGCGATCCGGAGCTGGAGAAGCTTTTGCCGGAGGTTCCCTTGCCCGTGCTACCGGTGTGGCTTGCGATGCATCGCGACGTGCGCACGAGCATGCGCATCCGTCGCGTCGCCGATTTCCTGCATGAAGAGCTGAAGCGCTACTCCGCCGGCGCCGGCTAGAGCATGATGCCGAAAAGTGTGAAGCGGTTTTTCGGACGACATCATGCTCTATTTCTCTGATCCTAGAGCCGGATGATTTCAGGTCGATCCGACCTGAAATCCATCCGGCTCGGCGGCGAATTTGGCGCGGTGAGCAAGGCTGGCCATCAACAGCACGATGACCAGCAGGCCGGAGAGCGCGATGAAGATCGGGCCGAAGCTCGAGTGTTCCGCGACGAAGCCGATCGCCGACGGGGCTACCAGGATGCCTGAATAGCCCATGGTGGTGACCACGCTCATGCCGGTGCCGGAGGACATGCCTTCCTGATTGCCGCCGGCCGAAAACAGGATCGGCACCATATTGGCGATGCCGAAGCCGCAGAAGGCGAAAGCGGCAATGGCAAGCCAGGGCGAGGGCGAGAGGCCGGCCACGAACATGCCGGCCGCGGCGACGAGCGCCGATCCGCGCAGCGTCGCCACCGCGCCGAAGCGGTTGCGCACGCCGTCACCCAGGAAGCGCATGAGCGCCATGACGCCGGAGAAGGCTGCATAGGCGAGGCCGGCAATGGCAAGGTCGGCGCCGAGCTCCTGATGCAGGTAGAGCGCCGCCCAGTCGAGCACCGCCCCCTCGGAGACCATGGTGAGCAGCGCCATCAGTCCGACGAGATAGACGATTGGGTGGCGCGGCAGCGCGAATTTTTGGTGCTCGGCGACCTGCGGCCTGTCCTCGGCGATGAGGTAACGAACAGCAAAGGCGATCACTGCGAAAGCGATCGCCGTCACGACGGTCGCATGCACGAGGGAGCCGTAATTCTGGATGGCGTAGCCGCCAACCGCGCCGCCGGCGAAGCCGCCGAGGCTCCAGAAGCCATGCGAGGACGACATGATGGCGCGGGACAATCTTCTCTCCACCACGACCGCGTTGGAGTTCATGGCGACGTCCATGCCGCCGATCGAGCCGCCGAAGAGGAGCATGGCGATGGCTGCCAGCGGCACGTTGGGGGCGAGGGCCACGACCAGCAGGCCTAAGCTGCCGCAAAGGCCGAACCAGCGCAGCACTGTGCGCGAGCCGTGCCTGGAGATGAGATGGCCGCACCATGTCATCGCCATCACCGCGCCGACGCCGAACAAGAGGATCAGCAGGCCGAGGGTGAATTTCGAAATGTCCAGCCAGGTGAGGAACACCGGAATCTGCGGCGCCCAGCTGCCGGTGAGGAAGCCGTTGGCAAGGAAGATGCCGGCAACGGCCCAGCGGCCGCGCGTTGTGGTTTGCGCGCTCATGGTTTGTCCGCAACGCGAATGGTTTGGGTGGCAAATTAGATCGATTCAATCGGCGGTCAAGAACCGCATTCAGGAAGTGCTTGGACCAAGGGGGCGACCGAGGATCGGTTTTCGTTCGAGGCATGCCGCGGCTTTGGAGGTTGGCAGAAACGCCACTCCGTTCGTCATCCACGGGCGGAGCAAGGAGCGAAGCGACGCGGCGCAGACCCGAGGATCCATTCCGTGACATAGGAGCGCCGCTACGATGTGGAACGTCCCCCGAGTTGCGCCGTTACGATCATATTCTGGACCGCCGTGCTCTTCGGCGTCACGGATTGGATTCTAGGGTCTCCGCGACGTCGCTTCGCGACTGCTTCGCCTAGGATGACGAAGTCGCGAAGGCGTTCGGCATCGCTAGTGATCCTTCGGCCGCCTGGCCTCGAACTCCGCCTTCTTGGCGTCCGACGCCTCGGTCTGGTTCAGCGCCTGCCATTCGGCATAGGGCATGCCGTAGATGATCTCGCGCGACTCGTCCTTGGAGAGCGCGACGCCGTCGGCCTCGGCGGCCTCGCGATACCAGTTGGACAGACAGTTGCGGCAGAAGCCGGCGAGGTTCATCAGGTCGATGTTCTGGACGTCGCCGCGCTCGCGCAGGTGATCGACCAGCCGGCGGAAGGCGGCGGCCTCGAAATCGCGTTTCTGTTCGTCGCTGAGTTCGGCCATTGCATGGAACTCCGTGGGCTTAAAGCGCGTCGCGATCTTTCAGATTCGCTCCATGCGCTTTAGGATTTTGATTTTACGCATGTCTTTATCCCGAAACCGGTTCCCACTTTCGGGAGACATGCGTTGAGGCCCGTCACACCGGCCCGGTGCGCGAGCCGAACATCTTCACCTCGTGTATATCGGCACGGCGGTCGATGGCGTCAACGATCGGGGCCAGCCGCTCCGCCCACGCAAGAGCGTCGGCGCGGTCGGCGATCAGGTCCTGGCGGATCTCGATCAGCGCATGGGCGTAGCCGTTGACGATGGCGTGGCGGAACATGGTGTCGCCGCGCAGCGCGCCGTCATAGGGTTCGTTGTCGCCGACGACGAGCGCCTTGTCCTCGGCCAGCATGTCGATCAGCGGCCGCGCCACGCGGTCGTCGCGGTCCCACAGGATGCCGACATGCCAGGGGCGGATGAAGCCTTGCATGCGCGGGGTGAAGGAATGCACCGAGAAGATGAACGGCGCCTTGCCGGAGGCGTGCGCCACCGACGAAATCATCGCGCCGACTGCGTCGTGATAGGGCCGGTAGAAGCGGTCGAGCCGTTTCTCCCGTTCCTCTTCAGCCATGGGGTAGTTTCCCGGCACGATGGTGCCGTCATAGAGCTGGCGGATCAGCGTCGGGTCGTCCTCGCCGCGGTTGGGGTCGATCAGAAGCCGCGAGAAGCCGGCAAGCACGGCCGGCGCATCGAGCGCTGCCGCCAGCTCGCGCGTCACCGTCTCGACGCCGATGTCATAGGCGATGTGGCGCTCGAACTCCGCCGCCGGCAGGCCGAGGCTGCCATACTCGTCCGGCACGTCGCGGCGGGCGTGGTCGGCCAGAAGCACGATGCCTTTCTTGCGGTCGCCCTCGACGATGTCGAAAGGCGCGAAAACTGTGGATCGGGTCATTGGCTGAAAACGGTCTGTTCGCTGGTGTCCAGGCGGGGTGGTATCGTCATTCCATGAAGAGGACGCAGGCGCAATGCCGTTGTTTGGCCACGGTTTCTGCAAAAAATCCCGAGCGGGACGACTTACCGCACGCCGAGCCCTTCTAAATCGATTGGAATTGAACAAAACGGCGCGTTGACATGCGCCCGGAGTTTGCTGAAAAGGGCTTCGAGAGATGCAGATGTGGTTCGCGAAGGGATTTGGAATGGGTTTCGCCGGCAGGCCGCGCAAGCGCCTGACCCTGCCGCTCCTGATCTTTGGCGCGGCCGTGTCCGCGCTTTGCGCGACCTCGCCGGCGCGCGCCGACTTCCGCGTCTGCAACGCGACACAAAACCTGGTCGGCGTCGGCATCGGCTACCGCGCCAAGGCCGGCTGGATCACCGAAGGCTGGTGGCACATCGAGGGGTCGACCTGCAAGACGCTGATCGAGGGTCCGCTGTCATCAAGGTTTTACTATCTTTATGCAGAAGACGCCGAGCGCGGCGGGCGTTGGGACGGCCCAATCAACATGTGCGTCGCCGAAAAAGAGTTCAAGATCGCCGGCGTGAATGATTGCGTCGCCCGGGGCTTCCAGCGCGCCGGATTTCAGGAATATGACACGGGCGAGCAGGCCAGCTGGATGGTCCAGCTGACCGACGAGCCCGCAACGGGAGGCGCGCCAGCGACCCCCGCCCCGGGAACAAACAGTCAATGAGACGTAACCGCAAGGTCAAGATCCTCGCCACCATCGGTCCGGCTTCCTCGTCCGAGGAGATGCTGAAGAAGCTTTTCGAGGCTGGGGCCGATGTCTTCCGCATCAATATGAGCCATACCGACCACGAGCTGATGCGCACGCTCGTCGGCCGCAT
Source organism: Mesorhizobium shonense (assembly GCF_040545255.1). Lineage (NCBI taxonomy): Bacteria > Pseudomonadati > Pseudomonadota > Alphaproteobacteria > Hyphomicrobiales > Phyllobacteriaceae > Mesorhizobium > Mesorhizobium shonense. The sequence continues at coordinate 57,456 of NZ_JBEPLM010000022.1, read as the reverse complement.
CCGCGCCGTCGAGGCGGCCGTCGGCCGGCCGATCGGCATCCTCGCCGACCTGCAGGGGCCGAAGCTCAGGGTCGGCAAGTTCGCCAACGTCAAGGAAGCGCTGACCGTCGGCCAGACCTTCACGCTCGACGACAATCCGGAGCCCGGCACGTCCAGCCGTGTCTACCTGCCGCATCCGGAAATCCTGAGCTCGGTCGAGGCCGGTCACCGTCTCTTGATCGATGACGGCAAGCTGCAGCTCAAGGCGATCAAGAGCGACGGCAAGTCGATCACCTGCACGGTCGTCGCCGGCACCGGCATTTCCGACAAGAAGGGGGTCAGCCTGCCCGACACGGATCTGCCGGTCGGCGCGCTGACCGAGAAGGATCGCGCCGATCTCGACGCGGTGCTGGCTGCAAGCGTCGACTGGGTGGCGCTGTCCTTCGTGCAGCGGCCGGAGGATTTGGCCGAAGCCCGCAAGATCGCGCGCGGCCGCGCGCTGATCATGGCCAAGATCGAGAAGCCGCAGGCGGTGGCCCGCCTGCCGGAGATCATCGAACTGTCCGACGCGCTGATGGTCGCCCGTGGCGATCTCGGCGTCGAGATGCCGCTGGAAGCCGTGCCCGGCATCCAGAAGCAGATCACCCGCGCCGCGCGCCGCGCCGGCAAGCCGGTGGTGATCGCCACCCAGATGCTGGAATCGATGATCACCGCGCCTGTGCCGACCCGCGCCGAGGTCTCCGACGTGTCGATCGCCGTGTTCGAAGGCGCGGATGCGATCATGCTTTCAGCCGAGTCCGCGGCCGGCGCCTATCCGGTCGAGGCGGTCGCCATGATGGACCGCATCGCCACCAAGGTCGAAACCGACCCGACCTATGCCGGCATCATCAACGCTCAGCGCTCGGAGCCGGAAGCGACCGGAGCGGACGCGATCTCGCTCGCCGCGCGCGAGATCGCCGAGACGCTGAAACTGTCGGCCATCATCACCTACACCGCCTCCGGCACAACCGGCCTGCGCGCCGCGCGCGAGCGCCCGCAGGTGCCGATCGTGGCGCTGTCGCCGATCGTCAACACGGCACGTCGGTTGTCGCTCCTGTGGGGCACGCATTGCGTCGTCTCGGAGGACGCCATCGACCTCGACGACATGGTGGACCGCGCCTGCCGCATCGCTCTCGACGAAGGCTTCGGCAAGCCCGGCGACCGCGTGATCATCACCGCCGGCGTGCCGCTCAGGACGCCCGGATCGACCAATATGCTGCGGATTGCCTATGTCGGGTCGGAAACTCACTGAGGTGTGCCGATATTCAGGTGAGGCCGGCCTGCGAAGTGCGGCTTCCTGCGCTTCCGGCCTTCGCCGGCCGAAGCACTCATGAGTCGCCGCGCAGTTTGAGGCTACGGCCGGCGTAGGCCGGTGCTCACGTACTTCAAGTACGCTCCGCTCCGGTTCTCGGAAGCCACTCTTCTCGGCTCGGCCTGACCTGAATCTCGACGCACCTCAAGGCGCTTGAGCTCAACCCGGCGCGAGCTCTGCATCCGGCACTTTGAGCTCGGGACATCTGCCGATGCCTTGGGTGTCGCCGGCGATGCGGCCTTCCACTGTCCTGGCCATCGCCTCCAGATCGATATCTTTGCCGGCGGCCTTCTCGATCGCGCCGATGACGAGGTCGGGTGCGATCCAGTCGGGCTTGTGGCCGAGATTGCGGACCCAGACCAATTCGGCGCCGGGAATGTCGCGTTCGAGGCCGACGGAATGGATCGTGGCGTAGACAACCTTGTCGCGATCGCCGGAGATGACGACTGTCGGAGCCTTGATCTCGCGGTAGCCCGGCGAGGCCTCGCGCACATAATCATAGAGCTGCGCCACATCGATGGCATTGGCGCGGAAGGCACGCGGCCTCAGCACCAGCGGGATCGAGGTATTCTCGACATAGCCGTCCGGCACCTTGTTCGGTGAGAAGACGCAGGCCGTGGCGCCGCCAACCTGCAGCATGCCCGCAGGATGGGCCAGAGTCTCCGAAAACAGCCGACCGACGATCGGAGTCGCCGTCAGCCTGTAATACCAGGCGGTCGCGCCGCCCGGCCAGGGATGGCTGACAGGCGCGAGGAAGACGAGGCCGAGCGTCTTTTCGGGATGCGTCCGCGCAAAGGCTGTCGTGATCGCGCCGCCGAAGGAATGGCCGACAATCACCGCCTTTTCGATGCCGAGGCGATCCATCAGCGCGGCGATGGTGTCGGCCTGCGCCGCCAGCGTTTCATTGTTGCCCGGTCCGCGTTCGGACCAGCCGAAGCCCGGCCGGTCGAGGAACAGCATCTCGGCGCGGCCGTCGAGCAGGGGCTTCAGCGGCAGCAACTGATCCTTGAGGTTGGCGCTGGCGCCATGGATAAAGACGATCGGCGGGAGTTCGGCGCCTGGGGCGGCTGGTATGTGGACGTAATGGATACGGGCGCCGTTAATGTCGGCGAATTCGCCGACCGGCGGGTTGCGGCGCTCGATCAGCCAGGCACCGGCACGGGTGATGCCGGCAAGCACAAAGACGAGCGCAATGAGGAAGAGAGATGCAGCGCAGATGAGGTTCATGCGGAGGAATACGGAAGTGGCGGGAAGTTAGTTTAGGGCAGTAGGCAGTAGGCAGTAGGCAGTAGGCAGTAGGCAGTAGGCAGTAGGTGCTCTCTTCCCCCTAAGCCCTACTGCCCAATTCCTACTGCCTCAAATCCCTTCGCCGGCCAGCTCTTCCGAAAGCGTCGAGACCTGGTCCTGGGCGCTGCGCATCATCGGATAGATGGTAAGCACTTTCTGCCAGGCTTCCAGCGCCGACTGCTTATGGCCGGTCTCGGCCATGATCTGCGCCAAGCCGGAAAGGGCGCCGAAATGGCGGGGCTCGAGCTGCAGGGTGTGGTCGATGTCAGCCATCGACTTCCCATAGTTCTTCATCAGGAAATGCACCGTGGCGCGGCGGTTCCAGCCCTCGGCATAATCGGGCTGCAGGGTCACGACCTGGTCGAGGAAATCGAGCGCGACGTCAAATTTCTGGTCTTCCGTCGCCTTTTGCGCCCATTGCATCATCAGGTCGATCGAGGCGCTGCCGGACTGGCTCCACTCATTCCAGATGCGGCCGGCGATGCGTTCGGCGGCCTTTTCGTTGCGCTCGCGTCTGAGATCGCCAAAGAGCTGGTCCAGCCGCCCCTGCCTGGTCGAGGCGGCCGGTGGCGGTGTGATGGCGGGCGGCGGCGTCGCGGCGGGCGGCTTGGCCTGATCCTGCGCCGAGGCTGGCAAGGCCGTGCCGGAAAGGACGAAGGCGGTGAAAAATGCAAAAAGAATCCGCATGTTCGGAATCTAGTCCCGGACGGCGGATCGTCAAAATGATTTTAACGTGAGAGGCCGGCGAACCGGCAGTCGACATCAGCGGGCGCGGCGCTTAACGCCGCGCACAAGTCTCAGCCCTGGCGCGCCTTGTAGCGCGGAGCGGTCTTGTTGATGATGTAGATGCGTCCCTTGCGGCGAACCAGCCGGTTGTCGCGGTGACGCGCCTTGAGCGCCTTGAGCGAATTCTTGATCTTCATGGTCTTGCCTGTTCGGTCGGGGCCCGGTCCCGGGCCGAATTTTAAAGGCGCGCCCGGAAAAAGCGCGCCTTTGAACTTGCGTGGCTCATAAACGAGGAGCCTTGCCCCTGTCAACCGCAAGCGCGCAACTCTGATACCGCAACTGGGCGCGCTCATCGAATATTCGCCATCCGGATCGCGCCGCATTGCGCGACTCAAGAGCGGCTGGAATGCTGGGCCGACGCAAAGCGATTGGAGATCCAGCATGCGCCGTCTCTTTCTGTCAGCCAGCCTCGTCCTCCTGGCAACCGTTCCGGCAGCCTGGGCACAAGAATGCGACCGCAGCGACGACAGCCAGTCGATGATGACCATCTGCGCCAACACCGACTATGAGGCGGCCGATGCCAAGCTCAATGCCGCCTACAAGAATCTCGTCGGCGACAATGACGAGAAGGCCAACAAGCTGCTGCAGACGGCGCAGCGCGCCTGGATCGCCTTCCGCGATGCCGAATGCGCCTATTCGACCGCCGACAGCGCGGGCGGCTCCATCCATCCGATGGAGGTTTCGCAGTGCCTGACGGAGCTGACCAACGAGCGCACCAAGCAGCTCACCTCCGGTCCCAATTGCAAGGACGGCGATCCGAGCTGCGCCAGCCCGGACGAAGACGAAGACCAGGACATGCAATAGGCGCGGCGCGATTAGCTCCTGCGGCTGATCCGCGTGAAATGGCCCATCTTGCGGCCGGGGCGTGACTCGGTCTTGCCGTAGAGATGCAGCATCAGGTCCGGCTCGGCGAGCAGCGCCGGCACCGTCAGCATGTCGTCGCCGATCAGGTTTTCCATCTCGCAGTCGGAATGACGTGCGGGCGAGCCCAGCGGCAGGCCAGCGACGGCGCGGACATGCTGCTCAAATTGCGAGACGATGCAGGCGGCTTCCGTCCAGTGGCCGGAATTGTGGACACGCGGCGCCAGCTCGTTGGCGAGCAGCGCGCCGTCGGCAAGCACGAAGAACTCGACGCCGATGACGCCGACATAGCCGAGCGCCGAGAGAATTTTTGCTACCGCCTCCTTCGCTGCCGCGGCGGTTTCCGGCTTGATCGTGGCCGGTACGGTCGAGCTGCGCAGGATGCCTTCCCGATGAACGTTCTCCGCTGGATCGTAGGCGGCGATGCTTCCGTCAAGCCCTCGCGCGGCAATCACCGAAATCTCGCGCTCGAAGGCGACCAGCGATTCGAGGATCAACGGGACATTGCCCATCGCCTCGCAGGTGCCGGCAAAGCCGCCCGTCTCCATGTTGCGGAAGACGCGCTGGCCCTTGCCGTCATAACCCAGGCGGCGCGTCTTCAGCACGCCGCTGCCGCTGAACTTTTTCAGCGCCACGGTGAGCTGATCGTCATTGTCGATTGGGCAGAATTCCGCCGTCGGAATGCCGATGCCGTTCAGGAAACTCTTCTCGGTCACGCGATCCTGCGCGACTTCGAGCGCGCGGGCAGGCGGATAGACGGGAACGCGCGCGGCGAGCGTCTCCGCGGCCGCAACCGGGACGTTTTCGAATTCGTAGGTGACGACGGCGCTGGCGCTGGCCAGTTCGGCAAGTGCTGCCGGATCGTCAAAGGCGGCGACGATCTGCCGGTTGGCGACGTGCGCCGCCGGACAATCGGCCTGCGGCTCCAGCACGATCATGCGATAACCAAGTCGGGCCGCGGCCATCGCCAGCATGCGGCCGAGTTGGCCGCCGCCGATGATGCCGATGGTCGATCCGATGGGCAGGCTCACGGCGTATCCGCCGGCTCGCTGGCGACCTTGGCGGTCTGAGCCGCGCGCCAGGCGTCGAGCCGGGCGGCAAGCTTTTCATCGTATAGCGCCAGCACGGCCGCCGCGAGAAGGGCTGCATTGGCGGCACCCGCCTTGCCGATGGCTAAAGTGCCGACCGGAATGCCGGCCGGCATCTGCACGATGGAAAGCAGCGAATCCTGGCCGGACAGCGCCTTGGATTCGACCGGAACGCCGAAAACCGGCAGCGGCGTCATCGCCGCCGTCATGCCGGGCAGGTGCGCGGCGCCGCCGGCGCCGGCGATGATCACTTTGTAGCCGGCAGCCTTGGCGCCCTTGGCGAATTCATAGAGGCGGTCGGGCGTGCGGTGCGCCGAGACGATCAGCCGCCTGTGCGGAATGCCCAGCGCGTCCAGCGTTTCGGCCGCCTGGCGCATCGTCGCCCAGTCGGACTGGCTGCCCATGATGATGGCGACGTCGGCACGCTGATCGGTCAAGGTTTTCGCTCCCGGCGGCAAAGGCGCGCCTTAGCGGAAAACGCCAGGAGCCGCAAGGATTCGGTTTGGGCCCGATCGATGCTCCGGCTGACGTCTATCGCCACCCGCCAGAGGCGGCAATGCGCTCGCCGGTCAGCCACGACGCGTCATCGGAAGCGAGAAAGACCGCAATTCTGGCGACATCCTCGGGCTGGCCGAAACGGCCGAGTGGGGTCTTCGCAATGATTTCCTTTTCGAACTCGCTGCCTACGACGCCGACCCGTTTCAGCCCCTCGGTGTCGACGCCGCCCGGAGCTATTGCGTTGACGCGGATGTTGCGAACCCCGAGTTCCCGGGACATCGACAGCGTGATCGAATCCACCGCGCTCTTGGTTGCGGCATAGATGAGCGAATTGGGTTGCGGGTTCTGGCTGGCTATCGAGCTGATGTTGATGACACTGCCGCCCGCTGGGCCGAAATGTTTCGCTGCTTCCTGGATGGTCAAGATCGTGCCCAGCACATTGGTGTCAAACTGGCGGTGGAACTCAGCTTCGGTTACGGCCTCCAGGGGCTTGAATTCGAACACGCCTGCATTGTTGACCAGTATGTCGATGGTGCCGAAGGACGACTTCGCCGCCTCAAACAGACGGCGCACGTCGTCGCCCAGCGAGACGTCGCCCTGGATGGCTATCGCCCGGCCGCCGCCTTCTTTGATCTCGGCAACGATGCGGTCAGCACCTTCCTTGGAAGTGGCGTAGTTGACGACCACGGCAGCGCCGGCTGCCGCCAATCCTCTGGCGATGGCGGCGCCGATGCCTTTCGAAGCGCCGGTAACGATTGCGACCTTTTCGGCCAGTCTGCTCATCAAATCTCTCCTTGTGTTGATGATGAGCCGTATCTGGTGATGATCGGAAGGCGTATTAGGATCAGCCTGATCATTTCTTTCGTGCCTGGAATTCTGGAATGACGACAATCCTCGAAAAGACCGCCGGTCTTGTCGCCTTCGTTCGTACAGTCGATGCCGGTTCCTTTCACGCTGCCAGCCGACTACTCGGCTCCAGCCCGTCGGCGGTATCGAAAAGCGTGGCGCGACTGGAACGGCGGCTGGGCGTGCGATTGGTCCAACGCTCGACGCGCCGCCTCGGCCTGACCAGCGAAGGCATCGCTTATTACGAGCGGGTCGCGCCGCTGCTAAGGGCGCTCGACGATGCTGAAGATATCGTCCAGATGGCCGATACGGCCCGGGGCCTGTTGCGAGTCACCGCACCCCTCGAGCTCGGGCGCGGCCTGATCGCCTCTTGGGCGCAGCTCTTTCTTTCGCAACATAGCGAGCTGAAACTGGAGCTCAGCGTCACCGACCGCCATGCCGACCTGATCCGCGAGGGCTACGACATGGCGGTGCGAATAGGCGACCTGTCCGACACCGGTCTTGTCGCCCGCAGGATCGCCAATCTACCGGTCGTGCTGGTTGCCGCGCCCGTCTATATAGAGCGGCGAGGCCAACCGGCCTCTATCGATGCACTGCAGGACCACGACTTTATCCGCCACCAGATGGCAGGGAGACCCTATCCCGTCGTTTTCGCGAATGGCACACAGATCGTGCCGAACGGGCGCTTGGACACCGACGACGGCGGCGCCATCCGGCAGGCGGCGCTTGCCGGAGCCGGCATCGCTCATCTGATGCAGTTTGCGGTGCAGGATGATCTCGATGCCGGTCGCCTGGTTCGCATCTTGCCCCGGGCGGCGATGCCGACCATGCCGGTCCATATCGTGCACGCGTTCGGGCGGCAGCTGCCGGTCCGGGCCCGCCTGTTCGTTGATTTCCTCGCAGGCCGGATGGCTGCACTGTCGAGGTAGTTGCAGGCCGGTGCTAGAGCCGGATGATTTCAGGTCGAACCGACCTGAAATCTGAATCCGGCTCTAAATCAAAGAGATAGAGCATAATGTCGCCCGAAAACCGCTTCACACTCTTCGGCATCATGCTCTAGTCCGGCCAGCGCAGTGCGCCCGCCGAATCCTTGCGTGCCGCCTTCATTGCATCCGCCGGTCGGTCCTTCGCGGTCAGCACGGCGCGCAGTTGCTCGGCAACGATCTCCGCCTCGCCGGGATGGAGGTTGCACGGGTCGAGGAAAAAGTGGCCGCGCTCGACCTCGTGGTTGCGGACGATGACGGGTGGCGAGCCGGCAGCCAAGGCGGAGGCGAGACCGGCGGCGGTGAAGCGGCTTTCCGGGCGCACGAAGACCTGCAGGCGATCGAGCGGATTGGTCGTCGGGTCGGGCACGATCTGAGCGCCGATGCCGGGAATGCCTTGGAGGGCATCCTTCCAAAGATTGAGCGCCGCTTCCTCGCGCCGGCGGATGCCGGCATGGTCGCGCTTTTCCCAGGCCTCGAGCGCCGCCATGGTGCCGGCGATGCTTTCCTTGCCGACCTTCATGGCGCGGGCGACGCCGCGGTTCTGTAGATAGGCGGCACGCACCAGGTCCTTGCGGCCGGTGACGATGCCGCTGGTCGGGCCGCTCAGGAACTTATGGCCGCTGTAGACGACGATGTCGGCGCCGCGCGCCAGGAAGCTGCGCAGATCGTATTCCGAGGCGGCGTCGACGATCACCGGAATGTTTTTGGCGTGACAAATCTCGCAGAATTCCTCCAGCGAAAGCATGCCGTACTGCACGGTGTGGTGCGCGACGACGTAGAGCGCTGCCGCCGTGCGCTCGTTGATCGCCTCGCGTACGTGATAATCCTGCGTGACGCTGACGGTGCCGGCGGGGATCACCTTGGCGCCGGCCACCCTGATCGACTGGTCGATCGGCGCGCCGTAATTGACGATATGGCCGAGTTGGATCACCACCTCCGACTTCAGGCCTTCGGTGTCGTCCGGCAGCCGTTCGACCGCGAGAAGGTTCGTACCAGTCATCGCGCCGGCGATTGCCATGGTGATGCCTGAGGCGCAGCAGGCGGTGATGAAGCCGGCCTCGCCGCCGGTGAGACGCGCCACGACCGCGCTCGCAGCGCGCTGCAGATCGTCCATCTCCACCCATTGCGAGGCGATCTCGGCCATGGCGCTGATTGCTTCCGGAACGATGATCGAGGCGCCGAGCGACGTCATCGTGCCGGAGACGTTGATGATCGGCCGCAAGCCCAGCCTTTCGCGGATCGTGGTGTTGGAGCCGGTGTCGGAATAGGTCTTCATTTGAGTGGACTCCATGAAAGTCAGGCGGCGATCTCGACGACCGCTTCGATTTCGACGGTGATGTTTCCAGGCAGCGAGCCGACGCCGATCGCCGAGCGCGCATGGCCGCCGATCTTGTCGAAGACGTCGGCGAAGAGGTCGGAGCAGCCGTTGACCACTTTGGGGTGGTCGCTGAAGGTCGGCGTCGCGTTGACGAAGCCGAGCAGCTTGACGACGCGCACGATGCGGCCGAGGTCGCCCGCCGCCGCATGCATGACGGCAAGCAAATTGAGGCCGGTGAGGCGGGCATGCTCATAGGCCTGCTCGACGGTCACGTCCTCACCGACCTTGCCGGTGCAAAGCGTGCCGTCGGCGCGCAGCGGCCCTTGCCCGGACAGGAAGATCAGCCGGCCGCTCTCGGCATGGGTGACGAAGTTGGCGATGGGCGTCGGCGGCTCGGGCAGCGTCAGGCCGAGTTCGGCGAGCCGGGTGTAAGGCGTCATGGAAGAAGGCTCCCTAGGATGGCTTCAGCCATCCGTTGTCGACAATGGATGGCTTCATGCCATCCGATTTCAAAAATGCGAGGCGCGGAAGCGCGCCAGAAAGGTGCGGAGGCGTTCGTTGGTGGTCTCCGCGGCGAGAACCTCTTTCGGCGGCCCTACGGCGCTGACGCCGCCATCGGCCATGAAGACGATGCGGCTCGACGCATCGCGGGCGAAGGCCATTTCATGCGTGACCATCACCATGGTCATGCCGTCTTCGGCCAGGCTCTTCACCACGGCCAGCACTTCGCCGACGAGTTCGGGGTCGAGCGCCGAGGTGATCTCGTCGAGCAGCAGGATCTTCGGCTCCATGGCGACGGCGCGGGCAATGCCGACACGCTGCTGCTGGCCGCCGGAAAGCTCCGCCGGCAGGCTGTCGGCCTTGTGGGCGAGGCCGACGCGTCCGAGCCAATGCTCGGCGATCGAGCGCGCTTCCGCACTGCTCTTGCCGCGCACTTTGGTGAGGCCGAGCATGATGTTGCCGGCGGCGGTGAGATGCGGGAACAGGTTGAAGCTCTGAAACACCATGCCGGTCTCGGCGCGCATGGCGGCCAGGTCGCGCTCGCTGCGCCGCTGGCGCGCACCGCCGTCGCGGAAGCCCACCTCCTTGCCGTCGATACCGATCGAGCCGCTGTCGTAGCTTTCCAGGAAGTTGACGCAGCGCAGCAGCGTGGTCTTGCCGCTGCCGGACGGGCCGATGACGGTGACGACCTCGCCCTTCGCCACCTTGAGGCTGACCGAACGCAGCACCTCGACGGAGCCGAAGGATTTCGAGACCTCGGCAATGTCGAGAAGCGCTGGCATGTCATTGGAACTGCTGGCCATAGTGCTATTCCCGGATGAAGGCGAAACGCCGCTCGAGCCGGCGGCTGGCGAGCGAAAGCGCGTAATTGACGGCGAAATAGAGAAGGGCGCCGAGGATATAGAGCGGCATCGCCTCATAGGTGCGGCCGATGACCTGGTTGATGGCCTGCATCAGATCGGTGATGCCGAGCAGCGAGACCAGCGCGCTGCCCTTCACCGCGTCGGTGACGCCGTTGATCCAGGGCGGCAGGAAGCGGCGGAAAGCCTGCGGGAAGATGACGTAGGCGAGCCGCTGGCGGAAGGTCAGGCCGATCGCCATCGCCGCTTCGGACTGGCCCTTTGGAATGGAAGCGACCGCACCGCGCAGATATTCGACGACCTGCGCGGTCTTGAACAGAGTGAGCGCCAGCACCGCGGCCCAGAAGGACTGGAGATGCACGCCAACCGCCGGCAGGCCGTAATAAACGAAGAAGATCAGCACCAGGATCGGGATGCCGCGAATGGTGTCGCTGAAGATGCGAACCGCCCAGCGCAGCGGCGCCGGTCCGTAGACGAGGCCGACGCCGAGGATGACGCCGGCAATCAGCGACAGCACCACGACCAGCAAGGACACCCAGAGCGTCAGCGCGAAGCCCTCGGCGAGGAACGGCAGGGCATAGGCGATCTGGCCAAGCATCAGTGCGCCGTCCTGTACCAGCGCTCGACCAGCCGCAGTGCGAAGAGCAGGGCGTAGCCAGTGACAAGATACATCGCAGTGACGACGAGATAGACCTCGACGATGCGAAAGGTGTTGAAGTTGATCCACTGCGCGCCGTAGGTCAGCTCCGGTACCGAGATGACGGATGCGACGGACGTGTCCTTGAACAGCGAGATGAAGGTGTTGGAGAGCGCCGGCAGCGTGATGCGCATCATCGTCGGCAGGCGCACATGGATAAGCCGCTGCCAGGGGGTGAGGCCGATCGCCTTGCCGGCGTCGATCTGGCCGCGCGGCACGGCCTCGAGACCGGAGCGAAACACCTCGACCAGATAGGCGCCGCTGTAGAGCGCAAGCGTCGCAACGAATGAGGTCTGCGCGCTGTAGGCGACGTCGATGACGGTCGGCAGGCCGTAGAAGACCAGATAGACAAGCAGGATCAGCGGCACGTTGCGGATGAATTCGACGTAAGCCGCGATGATGGCGCGCGCGACGCGCCCGGCCGAGACGTACCAGACCGCCAGCACCAGGCCGATGACGATGCCGATGGCGATCGAGATCAAGGCAAGCTCGAGGCTGAGCAGCAGGCCGCCCGAAAGCTTGTCGAAATGCCGCCAGATCAGGTTGAAATTGAGCGTGTAGCCCATGCGTCCGTCTCAATGGCCCGCGGTGACGAACACAGCATTCGTCCTCCGCGTGGCCCGTGTCGAGGAGAAACAGGCGGAAGAGCGTTTGCCGCGCCCTTCCGCCGACTTTGTCTGACGGGCCTGGTCAGATGACCGGGAAGCCCGGGTGACGTGGCGGCGGCTCCTGGCCGAAATATTCCTTGAAGGCGGCGTCGTAGAGCGCCGTCTCGTGGCCGAACATGGCGATGGTGAAGGTCTGGTTGACATAGGTCAGCCAGTCGAGATCGCCCTGGCGGACCGCCGCGCCGTAAAGCATCGAGTACCAGCTCTTGCCGGCGTCGAAATATTTGTCCGGATTGCGCGAGGCGAGCCAGCGCACGGTGGAGAGGTCGACCGCGGCGGCGTCAACGCGCTTCGATTCCAGTGCCTGCAGGACGTTGGCCTGGGTGTCGATCTGCATCACCTGCGCCTGCGGCAGGGCAAAATGGACCGAGCTTTCGGCATCGACATTCTGTAGGATCGAGATGCGTGTGGCCGAGCCTCCGGCAAGCAGCTTGTCAAAGGTCTTGTTCTCGGAGCCGGGCAGCGTCAGCAGCGCGACACCTTCGACATAGTAGGGCCGCGAGAAGTGGATCAGCTGCGAGCGCTGCGCGGTCATGGTCATGAACTGGATGGTAATGTCGACCTTGTTGGTGGTCACGTTCGGGATGCGCTGCGCCGGGTCCTGCATGACGAACTCGACCTTGGTCGGATCGTCGAAGAGGCCCTTGGCGAGGATGCGGCCCATGGTGATGTCCATGCCGACCAGCTCGCCGGCATCGTTCTCGAAATGCCAGGGCGCATTGGTGCTGCCGGTGCCGACGATGAGCTTGCCGCGATCGAGCGCGGTGCGCAGCACGCTGTCGGATGCGGCCTGCGCGGCCGCCTTTTCGGCGCTGACTGCGGTGAGCGCGCCGGCGGTGGCCAATCCTGCCATGCCCAATTTCAGAAAATCACGTCTGCCGGATGTGTCGTTCACGGCGACCTCCTTTGATGGTTATTCCCCAATGAAGCAGCGATGCATGCGCCGATGGTCGATAGGTATTGTCTCTTATAAGAGACGCATGTATCCTGTACAAGACAGATACTAGCATTAGGAATCGACAATGCAAGACGGCGAAACGCTCAGCGAATGGCCAGCTATTGGCACCGACGAAGAGAAGCCCGCGAACTCGCGCGAAAAGGGCCTCAACCGCGTGCTGCACATTCTGGAGTTCCTGCATGCCACGCAGCGCGCGATCGGCATCGGCGAGCTGGCCAAGGGGCTCAACGCGCCGCGTTCGACGACCTACACGCTGGTGCGCGAGCTGGTCGATGCCGGCCTGCTGGAGATGGCCGGCGACGGCAATCGCGTCTATTTCGGCAAGAAGCTCTACCTCTATGGAATGGCCTATATGCGCGGCAACGACCTGTTGCGGCGCGGACGGCAGGAGGTCGACGCGCTGTCGCGCGAGACGGGCGAGACCTCGGAGCTCTGCATGCTGCAGAGCGGCCGCTACACGATCGTCCATTCGAGCCCAGGCACCCGGCCGTTCCGTATCAGCTCCGCCACCGGCCTGCAGATACCGCTGCCCTGGACAGCTTCCGGCCGGCTGCTGCTCGCCGGCCTCGAACGCAATCGGATCGAAGCCATGATCTGCGAGGACGATCTCGTGCTGCCCGACGGCCGCAAGATCGAGCTCGAGGATTTCATCGACGACATCGGAAAAGCCCGCGTCACCGGCTATTGCGTGACGTCGGGCCTCGTCGACGCCTATACCAAATGCCTGGCGGCGCCGGTCTTTTCAGCGCCCGGCACGGTCGAGGCGACGATGTGCCTGGTGGTGCCGATCGACACCTCGCAGGAGCGGACAGGCGAACTGGTCGCGCTGCTGCGCGAGCGCGCGGCGCGGCTTTCGATCTCGTAGGACGAGCGAAAAGTTTCGGCTAAAGCGCGTCGCGCTGAAATGGATCCAGGCGCCGCGCTTCAATCCTGGGCGACATGCATTAGGCGATGATGTCGGGGATGATGCGGTCTTCGAGCGCCATCAGCCGGTCCTTCAGCAGAAGCTTCTTCTTCTTCATGCGCTGGATCTGTAGCGGGTCGCAACCCATGGCGATCATCGCGTTGATGGCGGCGTCGAAATCGGCGTGTTCCTGTTTGAGCCGGGAATATTCTAGGCGTATCTCAGCCTGTTCCTGTTCGGACATTATCTACCGTCTGCGTATGCGTCGCCCAGGGATGGGCCTTTGGGCGGGGCCGGTGGGGTTTGTGACTTGTCGGTCTTGTCACCGGCGCGCCGCTGATATCACATTTCACATTGTCGTGGAATGCTACCACTGGGCATTCGACATCGAGATTGGTTGGTGGCAGACTGTCATTGTGCCGTCACAGTAGCGACCTGCGGTGGACGAGCCTGCGGCGGCTGCAATCGAGGAAACCATGAAAGGGAGAACCAATCATGTCTCTTGCATCCCATCTTGATGAGCTGCAGCGGAAGCACGGCGACATCGAGCGCGAAATCACCGATGCGATGATGCATCCTTCGGTAGACGACCTCGAAATCGCCAATCTCAAGCGGCGCAAGTTGGCAATCAAGGACGAGATTGAAAAGCTGAAGGCGAAACCGACGGCACACTGAAGCTCCTCTAGGCAACATCACCGCACCCGTCGTGGTGCAACCCCACCGGTGGCAAGAAATGCCGCCGGGTTGGTGCTTTACACCGAAATTACCTGACCATTTTCGGGGCGCGTCTCGCAACCCGATGTGGTTGGTTGAGTTGCGCGGCCGCCGATCAAGGTCAGCCGATTTGCGGACCGTGGCTGCCGCTTGCCATTGACAAGCCATCTTTGCTCCGCCACCTCATGCCCGGAACTTCCAGATGAAGGCGGCCGGCATGACCGGATATTTTTCTTCTCCTTTCCCGCGCCGGGCATCAGTCGGCGTCGACGTCGGCGGCGTGACGGTCGGCGGCGGCGCGCCGGTCGTCGTGCAGTCGATGACCAACACCGACACCGCCGATGTCGACCAGACCGTCGCCCAGGTCGCGGCGCTCAATCGCGCCGGCTCGGAGATCGTGCGCATCACCGTCGATCGCGACGAGAGCGCTGCCGCCGTGCCGCGCATCCAGGAGAGGCTGTTGAGGCTCGGCGTCAACGTGCCGCTGGTCGGCGATTTCCACTATATCGGCCACAAGCTGCTCGCCGATCACCCGGCCTGCGCCGAGGCGCTGGCGAAATACCGCATCAATCCCGGCAATGTCGGCTTCAAGGAGAAGAAGGACCGCCAGTTCGCCGCGATCGTCGAGATGGCGATCAGGTACGACAAGCCGGTGCGCATCGGCGTCAACTGGGGCTCCCTCGACCAGGAGCTCCTGACCCGGCTGATGGACGAGAACCAGGCCCGGGGCTCGCCACTCACCGCGCAGGAAGTCACCCGCGAGGCGATCGTGCAGTCGGCGATCCTGTCGGCCGAGATGGCGGAAGAGATCGGGCTCGGCCGCGACAAGATCATCCTGTCGGCCAAGGTCAGCGGCGTGCAGGACCTGATCGCCGTCTATACCGCGCTTGCGACGCGCTCCGACCATGCGCTGCATCTTGGCCTGACCGAAGCCGGGATGGGCACGAAAGGCATCGTCGCCTCGTCCGCTGCAATGGGCATCCTCCTGCAGCAAGGCATCGGCGACACGATCCGCATCTCGCTGACGCCCGAGCCGAACGGCGACCGCACGCGCGAGGTGCAGGTCTCGCAGGAACTTTTGCAGACGATGGGCTTCCGGCAGTTCGTGCCGATCGTCGCCGCGTGCCCCGGCTGCGGCCGCACCACCTCCACCGTGTTCCAGGAACTGGCCCAGAGCATCCAGGCCGACATCCGCAAGAACATGCCGGTATGGCGCGAAAAATATCCCGGCGTCGAGAACCTCAAGGTCGCTGTGATGGGCTGCATCGTCAACGGCCCGGGCGAATCCAAGCATGCCGATATCGGCATCTCTTTGCCGGGCACCGGCGAGACGCCGACGGCGCCGGTCTTCATCGATGGCAAGAAGGCGGCGACGCTGCGCGGCCC
Organism: Mesorhizobium shonense; assembly: GCF_040545255.1. Taxonomy (NCBI): domain Bacteria; kingdom Pseudomonadati; phylum Pseudomonadota; class Alphaproteobacteria; order Hyphomicrobiales; family Phyllobacteriaceae; genus Mesorhizobium; species Mesorhizobium shonense. The sequence goes on along the minus strand of NZ_JBEPLM010000022.1, from coordinate 41,768 downwards.
TTCGATCGCGCAGGATTTCGAGAAAATGGTCGCCGACTATATCGAGCAGCGTTACGGACACGGCAAAGCCGCCGCGGAATGAGCCCATGCGTCGTTTGTTGAAGGCGACGCTTTTCCTACTTTTAGGGCTGAACTCGGCCGGCCAGGCGCTGGCCGATCCGCCGCAATCGGCCGCCAAACGGCTGATTTCCCGCGTCTGCGACTTGATCGAGACCCAGGCCGAGCAAAACCGCCTGCCCAAGGATTTTTTCGCCCGGCTGATCTGGAAGGAGAGCCGCTTCGACCCCAATGCGGTCAGTCCGGTGGGCGCCGAAGGCATCGCGCAGTTCATGCCCGGCACGGCCAAGCTGCGTGGTCTCGCAGATCCCTTCGACATCGAGCAGGCCATCCCGGCGTCGGCGAAATATCTTGCCGAAATGAAGGCCGGCTACGGCAATCTCGGCCTCGCAGCGGCCGCCTACAATGCCGGCGAGAACCGAGTGTCGCGTTGGCTCTCCTCCGGCGGCTTTCTGCCGATGGAGACGGAAAGCTATGTCTTCGACGTCATGGGCGAGCCGGTCGACAAGTTTTCCGACGCCGCTTACGCCAGCGCCATCCAGCCGCTCGATCCGAAGACGAGCTTCGCTGTCGCTTGCCGCCGGCTGCCGGTGATCATGTCGCGGACGGTCGCCATGGCCTCGATCAACGTCAAGCCATGGGGCGTGCAGGTGGCCGGCAATTTCCGCCGCTCCGCCGCAATCGGCCAATGGCTGCGCGTGCGTGGGCGGTTCCCGGCCCTGCTCGCCAGCCATGATCCGGTGGTGAGCCGCGTGCGCACGCCGATCGGCCGGCGCGGCATCTACGCGGTCAGGATCGGCGCCGACTCGCGCGCCGAGGCCAACGGCATTTGCAACAAGCTGCAAAGCGTCGGCGGGGCATGCGTGGTGCTGCGCAACCGGTAGCACAAAGAAAATGGGAGATGTCGGCGGGACAGAGGGGGGGTGGCGGGCACTCGGCAGTTGGTTTTTGAGACCCGTCTTTAGTCAGCAAACGCTCAGGCCGTCTTCGCCGCCACCGTCTCGCTGAGCCAGGTGCCGATCTTGGCGCCGAGGCGGTCGGGCGAGACCGGCTTCGGCAGGTAATCGTCCATGCCGGCTTCGATGCATTTTTCGCGATCGCCCTTCAGCGCGTGCGCGGTGACGCCGATGATCGGCGTATGGCTGCCGTTCTGCTCTTCGATGGCGCGGATGGCGCGCGTCGCCTCATAGCCGTTCAGCTCCGGCATGGACACGTCCATCAGCACCAGCCGCGGCCGCAGCGAGCGGTACATCTCGACCGCGGTGCGGCCATTGCCGGCGATACGGTAGCTCAAGCCAAGGCCGTTGAGGATCTGACCGAAGACCAGCTGGTTCACGTCATTGTCCTCGGCGATCAGGATATCGATCGGGCCGCTCGGCGTGGCGGTCGATTCTGGCGCCGCGGGCACGGGAACAGCCGGGCCGCGGATTACGGTGAAGGCGGGAGGTGCCGGCTGGGCGGCGACCGGCTCGCGAACGAACTGCGCCTTGGCGCCTTGCGTGCGCGCCTTCTGGATGGCGGAGATCACGGTGCCGAGCAGCACCGCCGAACGCGCCGGCTTGGTGAGATGCGCGGCGATGCCGAAATCGATCACCATCCTGCCGAAATCGACCTGGTCGACCGAGGTCAGCAGCACGACCGGAATGGAAGAAAGGCGGTTGTCGGCGGCAATGGCTCTCGCGACATCGGCTCCGTTCATACCGGGCATCTGATAGTCGAGGATGATGCAGTCGACCGAGGCGCCGAGCTGGCAGGCACGATCGAGGAAGGCAAGGCCGACGGCGCCGCTTTCGGCCGCGGCGCAGTCGAAGCTCCAGCTTCTCAGCTGCTCCAGCAGGATCTCGCGGTTGACGGGGTTATCGTCGATGACGAGCACGCGCGCGCCGGTGACGTCGACCGGCACGATCTCGTCGCGCGTTTGTTGTTTTTGCACCGGCAGCGGCACGGCGAACCAGAAGACCGAGCCGCGGCCGATCTCACTTTCGACGCCGATCTTGCCGCTCATCAGGTCGACGAGGCGGGCGGAGATGGCGAGGCCGAGGCCGGTGCCCTCGTGGCGGCGGGTGGACGAGCCGTCGACCTGGGCGAATTTCTCGAACACGCTTTGCAGCTTCTCGGCCGGGATGCCGATGCCGGTGTCCTCGACGCGGACCTTCAACTGGACCACCCCGTCGACGACATCGCCGCCGACATCGATCAGCACATGCCCCTTCTCGGTGAACTTCACCGCGTTGCCGAGCAGATTGGTGACGATCTGGCGGAAGCGCCCGGCGTCGCCGACGACGAAGGCCGGCAGGCGCGGATCGACGCGTACGATGAGCTCGAGGTTCTTTTCGGCAACGCGGGCCGACACCAGCGTTGCCACGTCCTCGACCGCTTCGGCCAGGCGGAAGGGGGCGGGGTCGAGCGTCAGCTGGCCGGCATTGATCTTCGAGAAATCGAGGATGTCGTTGATGATGGTGAGCAGCGCGTTGCCGGACTTGACGATGACGTCGGTGAACGTCTTCTGGCGCGGCGTCAGCTCGGTCTTGGCGAGAAGCTCGGCCATGCCGAGCACGCCGTTCATCGGCGTGCGGATCTCATGGCTCATATTGGCGAGGAATTCCGACTTGGCGCGGTCGGCGGCCTCCGCCTTGTACAGCGACGCGGCGGTTTCGGCGAAGGCGCGGCGGATCGCGTTCTCCATCGGCCGGAAGATCAGAACCGCGGCGACGCCGATCACGGCAACCAGCAGGCCGCTCGCCCACAACAGCAGCCGGTCGCTGGAGGCGTCGGCGAGGCGCCGCTCCTCATCGAGCGCGGTGCGCACGCGCACCAGCATCGGCTGGGCGAAAAGGTCGTTCTGGTTGCGGATCTCGCGATAGCTCCACTCATCGACTTTCTGGGCCACCGACATCAGGTTGAAGTTGCGCACCATGTCGCGCGTCGACCAGAACAGATCGCCGTTCACCGAAGCCGATTCCAGCGCGTTGAGGGTGTTGTTCGACAGGCGCGGCCTGATCGCCGCAAGCTGCGCGTTCAGTATCCCGATCTCGCCCATCAGCCGTTCGGAATGGCCACGCGCGGCGGCGGCCAGCGCATCGCGGGTCTCGGCCCGCCAGGCCGTTCCCGTCGTTTCGGCGAAATTGGTGGCGTTGCGCAGATCGCGGGAGAAGATGACGAAATTGCCGCTGAGAGCGTCGACCTCGTGGCGGTATGAATTCACTCGGTTGAGCGCGAACATGACGGCGGCCGAGGCCAGCGCAAAGACGAGCAATCCCGAAAAGTAACGAATCCGGATCGACCGGATGAAGGAGGAATATTCCGGCATGCGCAACCCCAAACCCATACGCACGATTTTAATGGTCGGGATTACGCTTGATTTACATTAAGATTTCGTTGGCGATGGGTGGCCAGATGTCATTGACAGCTTTGGTGCCGTGCTCGTTCTGATCGGCAACAACTGAGCGTTCGGCCCCAACTGGCGTTTTATCGGCTTTCTCGAAATCGCAATGGTGGTTCGCCGGAGATGCTATGGGTTGACTATGAGAGAGCGGTATCGAGCAGCCACCACCGCAATGATCGCCAGGTGAAGCAGGATCGCGAGAGCTGCTCCGATCAATTGCGGGACAAGACCTCCCGTTCGGCCAATCATCCAGATGGTGGCAACGCTCAGCGGCAAGAACAAAGTGACGCTGGTGACGAGGCCGGGATTGTATTTGCGGAGCCGCGCCGATGTGACGAGGTGAGCGAGCGCGTTCACCATCATGACATACGGGGCGACCAGGCCCCAAGCGGGTCCCCATATGAATGCCGCGTAAAGGGCCAGCAGGTTGATGCCCCAGACAAACGGCAGATTGATGACGAGAACCGAGGCGACGGTAAGAGCGTCACGGCCGCCGAAAACATTCTCGTTCGCGAACTTGCGGAATCGGTCGCCGGTGTGTTCTTCCACCTGATGGACCATGTAAAGCGGGCTGTGCAAGAAGATCAGGAACACCGGCCACGAAAGCGGCATCACTGGCGCAACCGCGATAAGCGATGCCGCCATGAACCCTGCGCCAACGACCCAATAGTCGGCTAGCCAGCCTTGCAGTTTAAGCATTTGGTTCCCCGCTTCCTCAGTCGGCGATCCTGCACGAATGGACGCGCATCACCAGAACTATTCGAATGCATGGGCGCCTGCCCGATTTTTCGATTGGAATATGCACCGTTGGGGATCGGTTGGAAGAAAGAAGCCCATTGACCTTGATCCTCGCGGCGCTGACGGCCGGGTGACCATGTCGGACATTGACTGCCGCGACCGCCCCTGAGACAGTCAATAAAAGATGCGCGCTTCCGAAACCTGGCACTCCGTCGGCCCAGCCACCCGTTGCGGCGTCTGGCCGCCTGCCATTGATCGGAGGTGGAAACACGAGCACGGGAAGCGGTCGTGAGCGAACCTACACAGCGAACGGTCGAGACCAACGGCATCCGCCTCAATGTCGCGGAGCAGGGAGAAGGGCCGGTGGTGCTTTTGTGCCACGGCTTTCCCGAATCCTGGTATTCCTGGCGCCATCAGTTGGGCGCGCTTGCTGCGGCGGGCTTTCGCGCCGTCGCCCCCGACATGCGAGGCTACGGCAAGAGCGATCGGCCGGAAGCGATCGACCAATACACGCTTTTTCATCTGGTCGGCGACATGGTTGGCCTTCTCGACGCCCTTGAAGCCCCCACCTCCGTCATCGTGGGCCACGACTGGGGCGCGGTCGTCGCCTGGTATGCGGCGCTGCTGCGACCGGACCGCTTCCACGCCGTCATCGGCCTCAGCGTGCCGTTCCGGCCGCGCGGCAATGCGCGCCCGACCAGCCTCATGCCGCGAACGGCGGATTCCCAATTCTACCAGCTTTATTTCCAACAACCCGGCGTTGCTGAGGCAGAGCTGGAACGGGACCCCCGCGCCACGGTGCACACCATGCTTTACGCTGCATCGGGAGATGCTTCGGCCGTCAGCACGACAGCGGGCGCTGGAATCAGCATGGTCCCGCACGGCAGAGGTCTCCTGCAAGCCGTCGAGGCGCCTCCGAACCTGCCGCACTGGCTCAGCGAAAGCGACCTCGATTTCTACACGGGCGAGTTTCAGCGCACCGGTTTTGCCGGGGGTCTCAACTGGTACCGCAACATCGATCGGAACTGGGAGCTGATGGCGCCCTTTGCGGGCGCGCGGATCAAGGTTCCCGCGCTCTACATAGCAGGCGACCGCGACCTGGTGATCGCCTTCCCCGGCATGGATCAACTGTTGGCCAATCTCAGGAAGTTCGTTCCGCAAATCCGCGATACACTGATGCTGCCCGGCTGCGGGCATTGGACCCAGCAGGAGCGCCCGGACAAGGTCAACGCCGCGATGATCGAATTCCTCCGGAGCTTGCCGAACCGGGGCTGATCCAAGGGAAAGCGAGTATCGGCTCCGACACGGAAAGTTGGGCGAGCCGCTCGACAAGCGACCCGCCCGGTTCAAGTCAGGCGCTATCCTTGGCCCGGTAGGCGTCGGGAAGAATGAAGACCTCGTCGGCGCGGCCATAGCCTCCATCGGGAACTTCTTCGATCAGCACCATGGTATGGGGACGCACGCCTTCGCCGAAATAGTCGACGAACATCTGCGTGGTCTTGTGGACGAGGTCTTCCTTCTGCGCCTTTGTGAGGGCGGCCTCGGGCATCTTGAAGTTGGCAAAGGGCATTTCCAGGTTCCTTCCGGGTTGGATTTTCACGGCGCTGGACGAAGAAGCCGGCGAGGCGTCATCGGCCGGATCGATCTTCGTTCGCTGTCCCGGAGCGGATATAGATTGCCTCGGACGCCGAATAATCACCTGGTTGTCGACAGCAGTATTCAGGCAGGGCGAACAATCGATCCGCGAAACCGGCAGCTTGCTCCGCGGCTACGTTCCTCCTGGAGCGGGGCATCGCGCATTCTTTGCCGAGGCGAGGCTGTGAGGATCGATGCTGGCCGGCATCGCCGCCCCGCCTGCGCCGCAGCTCAGCTGTTGCGCGTCGCCACGAAAGTCGCCGCAGCCTTGAGCAGGGCCGCCTGCTCGCCATAGGGCTCCAGCAGCGCATGCGCCTGATCGATCAGGCCGTGGAGCTGCTCGCGCGTCCAGTCCGGGCCGTTGAGTGCGGCAAGCGTCGCCTTGCCGGCGGCTGCGTCTTTCTTCGTCGCCTTGCCCATCCGCTTTTCGTCGGCCGTCAGATCGAGCAGGTCGTCGGCAAGCTGGAAGGCAAGGCCGATGGCCGAGCCGAATTCCGCCAGTCTTTCACGATCCGCAGCCGGCGCGCCGGCGACGATGGCGCCCGCCTCGCAGGCGAAGCGGATCAGCGCGCCGGTCTTCATCGCCTGCAGCCTGATGATGCCGGCCTCATCCGGCCGCTTGCGCTCGGCCTCGAGATCGAGCGTCTGGCCGCCGACCATGCCGCCCGCTCCGGCGGCGCGCGCCAGCGCCAGCACGAGTGCTGCCCGGCGCTCGGCCGGCAGCACGGTCGCCTCGTCGGCGACGATGTCGAAGGCCAAGGTCAACAGCGCGTCGCCGGCAAGGATCGCGGTCGCCTCGTCGAAGGCCTTGTGCACCGTCGGCTGGCCGCGACGCAGATCGTCGTCGTCCATCGCCGGCAGATCGTCATGGATCAGCGAATAGCAATGCACGCATTCGAGCGCCGCAGCTATGCGCAGCGCCGGCTCGCCATCGGCGGAAAAAAGCGCAGCACTTTCCATGACCAGAAAAGGGCGGAGCCGCTTGCCGCCGTTGAGAACGCCATGGCGCATGGCCGCCATCAGGCGCTCCGGCCGGGCTATCTCGCCGGAAAGCAGGGGCGCATCCAGGATCTGCCGCAGCAGAACCTCGATTGCGGCGGCGTGCGCGAAAAGCGCGGTTTCGAAGGCCGTCTGGTCGTCTTTCATCATGGCCGGGACCGGTAGCCGACACTCAGACATTGCGCAAGAAGCCCGGCACCTTTATGCCGTTGAGCGCGTGGCACGGGTGGGGCGGCTTGACGGAACCGATCGTCGAACATGAAAGCGAAGGGCTGGACATGGCGCGACCGCGGCGCCTGAATCGCGCCGGTCTCAAGCGCCTTGGCCGGCGTTGCCTGGTCGCGGCGATCGTGCTGGCGGCGATACCGGTCGTGCTCACCTTCCTCTATCTGCCGTCCTTCGTGCATCCTATCTCGACGCTGATGCTGAAGGATCTCGCGACCTTCTCCGGCTACGACCGGCGCTGGGTGTCGATCGACGACGTGGCGCCGGTGCTGGCGCATTCGGTGATCATGTCGGAGGATGGGCAGTTCTGCTTCCACCGTGGCGTCGATCTCGGCGAATTGCGCGGCGTCGTCGACGATGCGCTGGCCGGCGAGGCGACGCGCGGCGCCTCCACCATCACCATGCAGACGGTGAAGAACCTGTTCCTGTGGTCGCGGCCGCTGGGCAGCGTGCGCAAGGTGGTCGAGCTGCCTCTGGCCATCTATTTCGACGCGGTGATGTCGAAGCGGCGGATCATGGAGATCTATCTCAACATCGCCGAGTGGGGGCCGGGCATCTACGGCATCGAGGCCGCCGCGCAGCATCACTTCGGCGTCTCGGCCAAGCAATTGTCGCGCCGGCAGGCGGCGCTTCTCGCCGTCAGCCTGCCCAACCCGATCGCGCGCAATCCGGCCAGGCCTGGCCCGGGGTTGAGGCGGCTCGCCAATCTGATCGAGCGGCGCGCGGGCAGGTCCGGAGCCTATGTCGGTTGTCTTGACTAAGGCCGGTTGACATTCATTCGCTCAAGGGGGATTCGTGCAGCGCTGACGGGGTGGCATAACGAACCTCGCGTCAGCCTTATCCGCGATCAGAAGGAGCGGATCGATGAATACCGCCAACGATCTCGAGCAGGTCGTCGAGCAATACCACCGGGCGCTCGGCGCGTTCATGCAGGGAGACTACGAGCCCGCCAAGCAACTGTTCTCCGAACAAGACGATGTCACCCTCGGCAACCCCTTCGGGCCTTTCGCGCGCGGATTGACGCAAGTTGTTGAGACGATGAAGCGTGCAGCATCGAATTACCGGGATGGCGATGCTGTCGGCTGCGATACCATCTCGAAATATGTAACCCCCGGTCTCGCCTACATCGTCGAAGTAGAGCGGCTCGAATCCAAGGTGAGCGGCCGCAAGGATGTCTCCCCGGTGTATCTTCGGGCTACGAGCATCTTTCGCCACGAAGAAGGCGGCTGGAAGCTCATCCATCGGCACGCCGATCCGATAACCACCGTGCAGCCAGCGGACTCTGTCCTGCGGAAGAGTTAGGGCGAAGCGACGCCGGCGCAAAAAATTTCGCGAGCGGCGCTGGCCAAAACGGCGCAAGGCGTGTATAGGCACCCGACTTTCTCAGATTATGGCCTTGATGCGGCCCTTTTGCGAGGGTTGCCGGGGCATTTTGACCATGTAGTGGAGCATATCCATGGCCGTTCCAAAAAGAAAAACCTCTCCGTCGAAGCGCGGCATGCGCCGCTCGGCCGACGCCCTCAAGGCCCCGACCTATGTCGAGGACAAGAATTCCGGCGAAATGCGCCGCCCGCACCACATCGACCTGAAGACCGGCATGTATCGCGGCCGCCAGGTTCTGGAGCCGAAGGAAAGCTGAGCAGCTTCCACGGTTTGTGATCTTCAAAAGACCGGCCCCTGGCCGGTCTTTTTGTTTTTGGCGCATGGTTGATGGATTGCGGAGTGGATCGCGGAGGTTGCGGAAAAGCAAAGACAACCGGCTGACATCGTTATTTCATTAGGTCTCAGACCGTGTTCGTCGCAGGGCTCGAAAATTCTTGACGGCGCGCCTGCCGCGGATTTTACAAAAGGGTGCCTCATTGGAGTTGCCCAGATGTTCGGTGCCATCCCGCTGCTGATCGTGCCCTTCGTCCTCTACAATCTCGGACTGCTGGGATTGTTCGGCGGCGGCGACGATCCATGGATGACCGAGATGTTTTCCTTCCGCATGATGTCGGGCGGCGTGTTCTCGATGACGCTCGGCGGCCTGATGGTGCTGATCGGCCTGGTCTTCCTGTTCATCGAGATCTCAAAATCGGTGCGCACCACCAATGCATCGATCCTGGATCATCTTTTGTCGACGCTGGTCTTCGTCGCCTTCCTGGTCGAGTTCCTGCTGGTGAAGGGCGCGGCGCACTCGGTGTTTTTCACGCTGATGATCATTGCGCTGTTCGACGTGCTGGCCGGCTTCTCGGTGTCGATGCGATCGGCGAGCCGCGACATCAATTTGAACTAGGTCTTCCAATGTCGTCATTCCAGGGCGAAGCAGGAGCGAAGCTCCGTCGCGGAGACCCTGGAATCCATGCCGTGACCTTGGCCGAAGAGCGCAGCGGAGCAGAATTCTGCACCTTTGCAACGCTTGGAAGTCACGGAATGGATCTTATGGTCTGCGCCGCGTCGCTTCGCTCCGTGCTCCGCCAGAGGATGACGACGCGAGGGACGTTTCGGCCAATCTCCAAGGCCACCGAGACGAAAGCGGTCAATCCGCAGTAGCCTCAGCCTTTCGCGCGGCCACCGCCTCGTAGGCAGCGCGCAGTTGCTGGCGCACGGTCGGTGTGCCCGGCGGCGTCCTCACCGGCGCGCCGAGATGTTCGTGGCGAAGCTCGTCCATGAACTGCTCCCACAGCGGCGGGCCGCCGTTTTCGAGAAGCTCGGCGCGGATCGACAGTTCCTCGCTGACCGGAAGCCATACCCGCCCCCAGGCGCCGAGATGCGCCATGATCGGCACCAGCGTGATCGCCATCTCGGTCAGGCTGTAGATCGCTTTCTGCTTGTGGCTGGGATCGTCGGCCTTGGTCAGCAGGCCGAGTTCCATCAGCCGCCTTAGTCGGTCGGCCAGGATGTTGGAGGCTATGCCTTCCAGCGATCCATTGAGCAGTTCGCGGAAATGGCGCCGGCCGCCGAAGATCATGTCGCGCAGGATGATCAGGCTCCAGCGATCGCCGAAAACCTCGAGCGATAGATTGATCGGGCAGCCGGAGCGGTGCTCGGTGTTCATGACAGTCTCCCAAAACCGGTTGCATTATTATATCGGTTTCATTATCGTGCAACTGATTGCAAAATGCAATCGGATTGAGAGAAGGAAGAGCATGATGTCCGCTTTGCCACGTCCTGAAATCGTCTCGGAGAGTTTCGGCAATCCGGCCGATCCGGCGATCCTTTTGATCATGGGCGCCATGGCCTCAATGCTCTGGTGGCCGAAAGCCTTCTGCCGGCAGCTCGCCGAGCGCGGCCGTTTCGTCATCCGCTACGACAATCGCGATACGGGTCTCTCGACCAAATACACACCGGGCGAGCCGCCCTATGCGTTCGAGGACATGGTCGACGATGCCATCCGCGTGCTCGACGATCACGACATCCGCAAGGCGCATGTCGTCGGTATGTCGATGGGCGGCATGATCGCGCAGATCGTGGCGCTGAAATATCCGATGCGCGTCGGCGCGCTCACCGTGATCTCCAGCTCGCCGCTCGGCATCGACACGTCCGGTTTGCCGGGGACGAGCCAGGCCTACAAGGAGCATTCCGCCGAAGGCGCCGATGTCGACTGGTCGAATCGGGATCAGGTGCTCGACTTCATGGTCAAGGACGCTCGCGCCATTGCCAGCTCCCTGCATCCATTCGACGAGGGGCGGACGCGCGCGGCGATCGAGGAGGATTACGACCGTTCCGGCGGTCTCGGCAGCGCCTCCAACCATTTCCTGCTCAAAGGCGGCGGGCCGGAGCGGCGGATAAAGGACCTGACGGTGCCGCTGCTCGTCATCCACGGCACCGCCGATCCGATCTTCCCCATCGAGCATGGCGAGGCGCTCAGCAAGGCGGTTCCCGGCGCCCGGCTGGTGCGGATCCAAGGCGGCGGCCACGAACTGCACCGCAACGACTGGCCGCAAATCATCGAAGCCATCGCGACGCATCGCTAGTCGAATGGGCCGGCCTTGACTCCGGCGGTCTACAAAAATAGTTAAGTTGTCACTTCAGTATTGTATCCGACGACAGGAGAAAAAATGTCCCTGACGCTGCATTTCCATCCGCTCGCTTCCTTCTGCTGGAAGCCGCTGATCGCGTTCTACGAGAACGGCACGCCCTTCAGGCCGGTGATCGTCGATCTCGGCGATGAGCAGTCGCGCGCGGCATTCCTGAAGGTTTCGCCGACCGGCAAGATGCCGGCCCTGCGCGACGACGCCAGGGACCGCACGGTGCTGGAATCGACCATCGTCATCGAATATCTCGCCGCCTATTACCCCGGGCCGGTCGAGCTCGTCCCCGCCGACATCGACCTCGCCATCAAGGTCCGCCAAGCCGACCGCTTCTACGACTTCTACATGCAGGAGCCGATGCAGAAGATCGTCGGCGACCGGCTGCGTCCAAAGGACAAGACCGATCCGTTCGGGGTCGAGCAGGCGCGCGCGCAGTTGCGCAATTCCTACGCCATCATCGAACAGGAGATGAGAGCGAGGACCTGGGCGGTCGGCGAGACCTTCACCATGGCCGACTGCGCGGCCTCGCCGGCGCTGTTCTACGCCAACAAGGTCGAGCCGTTCGGCGACGAGTTCCCCGCCGTCAGGCGCTATCACGACCGGCTGCTCGAACGCCCATCCTTCGCCCGCGTGATCGAGGAAGCGGGACCTTACTTCAAGTTCTTTCCGTACAACAACGGCTAGCCGGCGATGCTGCACGATCCCGCCCAGCTCGACCTGATGTTCCAGGCGCTCGCGGATCCGGCGCGGCGCCAGATGGTGGAACGGCTGTCGCGCGGGCCGGCCTCGGTCAGCCAGCTGGCCGAACCGCTGGCGATGTCGCTGTCGGCCGTCGTCCAGCATCTCAACGTCCTCGAGGCGAGCGGCCTGGTGAGCACCGAGAAGCTTGGCCGGGTGCGCACCTGCCGGATCGAACCGAAGGCGTTGAGCGCCGCCGAGCGCTGGATCAACGAGCGGCGGCTCGCCTGGGAGCGTAGGCTCGATCGGCTCGGCGATTTTCTCACTGAAACCAAAGACGAAACCTGAAGGGGCCCGCATGACCGAACGATCCGTCGTCCATTCCACCTTCGTCATCGAGCGCGTCTATCCGGCGGCGCCCGAAAAGGTCTATTTCGCGCTAAGCGATCCGGCGGCCAAGAAGCGCTGGTTCGTCGATCCCGACAATCCTATGCCGAGCCGGCATGAAATGGACTTTCGTATTGGCGGCAAGGAGATGAATGCCGGTTGCCCGAGCGATGGGCAGATGCATTTCTTCAATGCGGTCTATCAGGACATCGTGCCCAACCAGCGCATCGTCTACAGCTATGAGCTGTTGTTCGGCGAAACCCGCGTCTCGGTGTCGCTCGCGACGATCGAGCTCATCGCGGAGGGTAAGGGTACGCGACTGATCCTGACGGAGCAGGGGGCTTTCTTCGACGGCATCGACTCACCGGCCACCCGCGAGCACGGCACCGGCGAACTGCTCGACGCGCTCGGGGCGGCACTGGAACTGGCGACATGAAGCAGTAGAGCGTTTCACCATTTCACGGAAACGGCGAGCCGCCCTCTACCTGTCAAATGCTTCGCGTATCGTCGCTGCATGGGGAAAGCCGGTCCAGCTAAGCAGTCCTACTCCGCCGCGGCGACCAAATCACAGAAAACGAGCCGCGGCGGCGCACTCAGCAGCGTCTCGAAACGCTCCAACGCCTCCTTCACCGGCTGAGATGCGAGGTGCGCGTCACACGCCCCCGCGTCTCGATAGAGCTCGTAGACGACAAAGGCATTGGGATCCTCCTTCCGCCGATGCACGGCATAGCGCACATTCCCATCTTCGCCGCTTGCGATATCCACTAGCTTGCGCAGAATCCCTTCGACTTCGCCGGCACAGGCCGGACGGGCACTCAATTCCGCCAGCAAAAGATGCATGATGACAATCTCCTAGAGGTGTGAAGGAGCCATCACCATCGCTCCAGCCCAGCGGGAAGTATTGTAAAAATGCGTCCTGGCGCGAGCCTCTCTGAGGTAGCGCTGCGGAGACTCCGCAACCAGCTCGCGGAAGTGGCGGATAAAGTGAGCCTGATCATAATAGCCGTATGCCAGCGCCGTGTCTGTGGTCCTTGCGCTATCATTCAGCATCAGGGCGCGAACCGTCTTCTGGAAGCGTCCCAGACTACGAATCTCGACTGGTGTCTGCCCGGCAATGCTAGCGAAACGGCGTTCCAACTGACGACGCCCGAGTCCGATGCAGTCCGTCAATCGGTCGATCGCAAGGTTGGCAGGATCGCCATACAGCATGCCCATTGCGCGTTCGAAGACGAAGTCCGGCGCCGCTCGGGACAGGCGTTCTGCAAGGAAGCGCTGGATCAGCCGGAGCCGGGTGGACAGCGCCTCCGCGCCGGCTACACGCCAGGCCAACTCTTGGCCCGCCGCACCCCACAGGTCCTCCGCGGAAGGCGCACGATCCATCATGTCCCTGCCCGGCATGTCGACAAATCGATGTATCATGCCGGCCCGGAAGCGCACAGCGACGAAACCAACGTCGTCTGATGGCAACAATGCCAACGGCCGGCGGCGAATGTAGAACAAGTGGGCGACGGAACAGGTTTCCGGCGCGCCATCACTCACCGATCGCCTGAACGGCGTACGGTAGTGGAAATACAGTTCCGCCCCGGTTCCGGGAAGCAGCACAGGCAAGTCGACCCGCTCGCCGCCGACACTTTCCCATCCCCAAATCCTGTCGACATAGGGAGCCAGACCATCGATCGGAAGGAATTGAAAGGCGCGCATCTTTCCAGACATCTATGCCGGATGGTTTTCGTCGATGCGGGAGTACGCAGGGGCATTGCCACCGGACATGGCCGCCTGCTCTTGCGGCATGTAGATCGCTTGGACCAGCGATACGATTTGCATTAGCTCCTCGCAGCCTGTCCGCAATTCTCCATCGGGAAATTCGATCCTCAAAGACGCACGATTCCGATCTTGCGCGAATGCGCGTTCGCGGTTCTCGGATGGTGCCGACGTGGCAGTGAGCAACCCCGCCTGAAGCGCTCTCAAGCTATGGGTCGCCACCGGTTTCATCGAGAGAGCCGCGCCTGTTCGACACCAGTGTCAGTCGGGTCGTCCCCCGTCAGCTTCGCCGAAAGGCGCCATAGTTTCAAAGCACTGCCCATCTCTCTCGGCACGGCGCAACGAAAAACCGGACGTGACGTTTTTACGGAACGCTCGGAAACCTTAGCATGGCGGAATCGACTTTGATGCATGTCGTTGTGTCAGAACCGCTGCACACTTCTGAGCGACATGCATTCACGGCCAAAGACTATTCCCCCGGCGCTGTTTCCCAGAACTGGTCGAGCCAGATGTTGAGCCTGAGGAAACCGGCGGCGCTGACGGCATAGACCCGTCTGGTGCCCTCCGCCTTGGCGTTGACCAGGCCGGCGTCGAGCAGGACTTTCAGGTGCTGCGAAACGGCCGGGCGTGAAACGGGCAACCCGGCGGCCAATTCGTTCACCGTCTTGGGGCCACGCCGGAGCTCCTCCAACAGATAGCGCCGGTTGGGATCGGCTATCGCCACGAAGGCGTCGGAAAACATCATGCCTTATTTGTGAGGCAAAGTTTTCCAAATCTCAACTATCGGCTTCAACCTTTGTGCGCGGATCGAGCCGCAGGGCTTCGGGCGTGACGGCGCGGTCGGCCGGCTGCGTCTTGAAGGCATCGCGGTTTTCGATCGGAACCGGCGCACGGGCGCGGATGCGCAGCAGCGTGTAGCCGGCCAGGCTAAGATGCGCGAGCGCGGTTGCGAGGAAGAGCCCTTCCGGCCGCAGCCAGCCCATCAGGGCGGCGGCCAGCAGCGGCCCGATCATGGTGCCGAAGCCGTAAAGCAGAAGCAGGCCGCCCGACACTTTTACGAAATCCTCCGCCCGCGCGTGATCGTTGGCATGCGCGACGGCGATCGAATAGAGCGTGTAGGCGAAGGCGCCGTAGGCGGCGGTCAGCACGATGACGAAGACGCCCGCATGCGGCTCGATCAGGAAGATCAGCACCGCGACCAGCGCCGCGCCGAAGGCGGCGCCGGCGAGCACGAAGCGGCGGTCGGTGGTGTCGGAAAGCCGCCCCGCGGGAAGCTGCATGGCCGCGCCGGCGACGACCACAAGGCTCATCATCAGCGCGATCTCGGCGGTGGAGATGCCGATACGGGCGCCATAGACGGCGCCGAGCGTGCCCCAGGCGCCATTGGCGATGCCGATCAGCAGGCAGGCCACCGCCGACACCGGAGAATTGGCATAAAGGCCTTTGACGTCGAGCTTGACGTCCTGCAGCGGCTTGGGATGCGACTGCGTCGAGACGGCGGTCGGAATGAGCGACAGGCAGAACAGGATGCCGGTGATCATGAACAGCGAGGCCGATCTTACGTCGCCGCCGGCGACGATCATCTGGCCGCCCATGATGGAAGCGTAGGTGACCATCATATAGAGGCCGAAGACGGTGCCGCGGTTCTCGTTGGTGGCCTTCTCGTTCAGCCAGCTTTCGATGACCATGAAGGCGCCGGCCATGGTGAAGCCGGTGAAGGCGCGCAGCAGGATCCAGAAATACTCGTCGATGATGAGGCCGGTGAGCAGCGCGATGATCGCCCCCGAGGCGGCGAAGGCGCCGAAGGCCCTGACATGGCCGGCCCGGCGCACCAGCCGCGGCGCGAAGAAGCAGCCGGTGACGAAGCCGCCGGCCCAGGCCGTGCCCATCAGGCCGAGCGAGGCGGTCGAGAACCCTTCAACCTGGCCGCGCAGCGGCAAAAGCAAGCCGTGCAGGCCCGACGCCGCCAGCAGGAACGCAGTGCCGCGCAGCAGCGAGAGGATCGGTCGGTAGGTTGCGAACATGGGCTGATCCGGCTGGAAATTTCAGAGCGCAGCTCTGCTTCAGAGTACAGGTCTGGCAGTCGCTTTCAGGCTTTTCCGGGGCGGGCGGACACGCCGGCCGGATTATCCGCGGCGAAACAGCGCCTCGGCAGCGGATTTGGTGGAGCCTTTGGCCGTCCGTTCGGCTTCCAGCCTGGCAATCTCTTCGCGCAGCAGGGCAATGCGCTCGGACAATTCGTCGACGGACAGCAGCGAGAGATCCTGGCCGATCTCATGCGGGCGCGGCTTCTTCCTGGGTTCGTCGTCGAAGATCGCCATCGTCGCTCCTCCCTCATTGGCCATTTGCCTGGTTTGGCAATCAGCATACATAGGGCAGGGGCGCCGATGCAAATAACCGGCCAAGGTAGTTTTTGTGTCGCGCTTCGCGCTTCTCCGAAAATCGATTCTGATTTTCGGATGCCGGCACAAGGAGATGGGAAGCCATGGCAAGCGGGCAGAAGATTCCGGCAAAGATGACGGCTGTCGCGATCTCGCAGCCGGGCGGCCCCAGGGTGCTGAAGCCGGAGACGCGCGACGTGCCCGCGCCTGGTCCCGGCGAAATCCTCATCCGCGTGCACGCCGCCGGCGTCAACCGGCCGGACGTGCAGCAGCGCAAGGGCGCCTACCCGCCGCCGCCGGGCGCCTCGGACCTGCCCGGCCTCGAGGCGGCCGGCGAAGTCGCTGCGCTCGGCGACGAGATATCGCGCTGGCGCATCGGCGACCGGGTTTGCGCGCTGACGCCGGGCGGCGGCTATGCCGAATATGTCAAGGTCCATGCCGGCAGCGTGCTGCCGATCCCGGCCGGTTTCACCTATTCCGAGGCCGCCGCCGTGCCGGAGAACTATTTCACCGTCTGGCATAATGTGTTCGAGCGGGGCGGGCTGAAGAAAGGCGAAACCCTGCTCGTTCATGGCGGCTCATCCGGCATCGGCACTACCGCCATACAGCTGGCGTCGGCCTTCGGCGCCTATGTCGTCACCACCGCCGGCAGCAAGGAGAAGTGCGACGCCTGCCTGAAGCTCGGCGCCGACCGGGCGATCAATTATCGCGAGCAGGATTTTGTAGCCGAGGTCAAGGACGCGACCGGCGGCAAAGGCGCCCACGTCATCCTCGACATGGTGGGTGGCGACTACGTGGCGCGCAACTACGACGCAGCCGCCATCGAGGGCCGTATCGTACAGATCGCCGTGCAGGCCGGCGCTGTCGCCAGCGCCGACTTCGCAAAGCTCATGGTCAAGCGCCTTGTCCATACCGGCTCGACGCTTCGCCCGCGCACCGTCGAATTCAAGGCGGCCATCGCGACCGCTCTCGAGGCCCAGGTCTGGCCGCTGCTCGGCACCCGCAAGGTCGCTCCGGTCATGGACATGATCTTTCCGCTGACGGAAGCCTGGCGGGCGCATGAGCGGATGGAAGAGGGCGAGCATATCGGCAAGATCGTGCTCGACGTCGGCTGAGGTCCGTCGATATTCAGGTGATGCCGGCCTGCGAACGGTGACTTCCTGCGCTTCCGGCCTTCGCCGGCCGAAGCCCTCATAAGTGTTCCGCTCTATGAAGGCTACGGCCGGCGTAGGCCGGTTCTCGGAAGCCACCATTCTCGGCTCGGCCTGACCTGAATCTCAACAGACCTCAGGCATCGCCAGCGACAGGTTCAACAATGCTTAATGCTGCATTGCACAAAATGCATTGCCGCCATGCAAAAGCGTCCGTTCAATTTGTGGGCAAGGGTGCCTATTTACACGGCATCGAAACAATTGAACCCCACGAATGGAGGACTGACATGAACCCGATCCGCGCTTTCCGCAACTGGCGTATGTACAACGAAACCGTGCGTGAGTTGAACCGGCTCAACGCCCGTCAGCTGAACGATCTCGGCATCAACCGCGCCGACATCGAGAAGATCGCCCGCCAGGCTCTTTGATTTCAAGCGCGACCCGGCCGCAAGGCCGGCTGCGGCATCGAAGCCAGAGCCGTCGCAGACGCTTGCTCGTCTCCGGTTCCGAACCCGCTGGATCCTGTCCAGCGGGTTTTGTCTTTTTCGGGCCGCAGACCCTTCCCTCCCAAAAACATTGCGAAATCGTGACGGAGCGTTTATACAGGCCGCGAATTTCCCATTTTGGTGGCTCTAAAACCACCGCCCGCGCGGGAACGCGGGCGAACGAGAAGGATTTTTGATATGGCCAATACGCTGCTGATGCCCAAGGCGACCGCCGTCTGGCTGGTCGACAACACCGCGCTCTCCTTCGAGCAGATCGCGCAGTTCTGCGGGCTGCATCCGCTGGAGGTCAAGGCGATCGCCGACGGCGAGTCGGCGCAAGGCATCAAGGGCATGGACCCGATCATGACCGGCCAGCTCACCCGCGACGAGATCGCGCGCGGCGAGAAGGAGCCGAACCACCGGCTGAAGCTGTCCGACCCCAAGGTGCGGGTGCCGGAATCGAAGCGCAAGGGTCCGCGCTATACGCCGCTGTCGAAGCGCCAGGACCGGCCGAACGCCATCCTGTGGCTGGTGCGAAACCACCCCGAGCTCAAGGATGCCCAGATTGCCCGTCTCGTCGGCACCACCAAGTCGACGATCGAGCAGATCCGCGAGCGCAAGCACTGGAACTCGGCCAACCTGCAGCCGATGGACCCGGTGACGCTGGGTCTCACCTCGCAGATCGACCTCGACCTGGAAGTCAACCGCGCCTCGCGCGGCCGCGAGCAGGCACAGCCGGTTGCCGGCGACACACTGCTGCCGGCTGCGCTGACCGAGAGGCTGACGCCGGCGCCGGAGAAGCCGAAGGACGAAGATGCCGAGCTCGACGCCAACGCCGTCTTCGCCAAGCTTTCGGCGCTGAAGTCGAAAGACAAGAAAGACGACGAGGAAGAGGAATAAGGGTCTCTAAACCCGACAAAAAAGCCCGCTTCGAGCGGGCTTTTTTGTCGGCGGCGGCTGGGGAGGATCAGGTCCGCGCCGCGCGGTCGGGCGCCATGCCATAGTCCTCGCTGCGCTCCACGGCGCGATAGAAGTCGGCGAGCTGCTTGCCGCGCTCCGGCTTGTAGATGCGGCCGGCGATGACCACCGAGGCGATGCGATCGATGCGGAAGGCGCGAAAATCGTCGCGCATCTCGCACCAGGCGACCAGGGTCCAGACCTTGCCCCAGAACCAGAGGCCCAGGGGCCGGATGTCGCGCGCGGTGCCGCGGCCGGCCTCGTCCGAGTAGTCTATGGTCAGCACCTGGCGCTTCTCGATGGCGCGTTCGATCAGGTCGATCGCTTCGCGCGCGGCATCGCTCACCACCCACATCGGCGTGTGAATCTCGGTGCGGGCAATGCGGTCCTTTTCGGTATCGGGCAGCACGGCGCCGATCTTGACCAGCGCCTCGTCGGCGGCCCTCGCCATGGCGGCGCCGCCGAAGGCGCGCACCATGCGGGCGCCGGCAACCAGCGCCACGATCTCGTCACGCGTGAACATCAGCGGCGGAAGGTCGAAGCCCTCCCTCATCATGTAACCGACACCCGCCTCGCCGTCGATCGGCACGCCGGTCGACTGCAGGTCGGCTATGTCGCGGTAGATGGTCCGCTCGGAAACCTCGAGCCACGTGCCGAGCTTCTGCGCAGTGACCAATCGGCCCCCGCGCAGATGCTGCACTATCTGGAAAAGTCTGTCGGCGCGGCGCATCGATTTCTCCCAGGGGGTTTATGGCTTCAGCCCTTCGCGCTTGCGCTGCGCGGCGACGAATTGTGCACCGAAGGACAATCTGCCCGTCGTCGGCGTCTTCGCGTCGAGCACGCGCCAGAAGGGGGCGACATCGCTCAACGCCATGCCGCGCTCAAGATCTTCGTTGGCGGCCTCGGCGACAGTGCGCAAATGATAGCCGATGGTTAAAGGACATGTCACTTCGGCGCCGTGCTCGATGGCCAAAGCGGTGCGCAGCGTGCGCACATCCATCTCAACGCCTTCGGGGATCGAGCGGATGAAATCATCGACTTGCCGCGCCGTCGGCACCAGCATCGACTGGCCTTCGACGACGTCGCCGACAGTGCGTGGCGACGGCTTGATGCCGTTGATGCCGGGCGTGTTCAGCCTGTCGTTCCAGCTTTTCACCATGCGAAGGTCACTCTGATGGACGGACCGATATCGTTGCTGTCAGGTTCGAGGCTGCTCCAACTACCGCATGCCTCCTGACAACATACTGTCAGGAGGCTGCGTCCTATCCACCAGACAACAGCCATGTTTTTCCTGAAATCCGGCGTTTCAACCGACATTACATCTGGGCGCGACACAGTCACTATCCAAGTCGTGCGCCGAAAAATTTCAGTTCTTACGCACGCGGCCGTCATAAAGGTCCGGCCAACCGATGTCCTTGCGGATGTCCGCCGGCAAAGTGTTCAGGAAGCGCTGCGTGCGAATCTCATTCCGCACGGTGCGGATCTTGCCGACATAGTGCTGCACACTGCGCAGTAGCGTAAAACCGTTCATGACCAGGCTCCTCTTTTTCGATGGGAGCAGTATCTCACACCCCTCCTGACAGCAGTCTGTCAGGAGGTTGGCAGGCCGACGGAGCAGACGCCAGAAAGGTTGGCGAAGCACCGCGAAACCGCCTGTTTGTCAGGAGCGACGCGGCTGCCGGAAGCGCCAAGAACGGCTTTGACAGCCGCCGGCGATACTGGTCAAAGGCGGCATGACGAAACTGCTGACCCTTGTCATCATCGGCATCATGCTGATCCAGATCATCAAGCCGCTCGGCTGGCCGGGGTTGAAGCGCCGCAGCGATTTCTGGAAGCTGGCGCTGCTTGCGATGGCCGCGATCTCGCTGGCGGCCGTGTTAGGCCATTGGGCCTGAATACCTCAAATCGGGATGGGGACCTCGTCTCCCAGCACAAAATCCACCAGGTGCTCGGCCCAGGCGCGATAGCCCGCTTCCGAGGCATGAAAGCCATCGGAGGCAAAACCGGCTTGGGGATCGGTGATCGGCAGGCGCGCGGCCGGAACCGCGCCGCGCTCGTTGCAGAGGCGCTCGCCCATCCGGTTCATCGCGATAGCGCGGATTTCGAGGATCTTGCCGAGCAATGGCGGCATCGCCGGCGCGCGGGTGAATTCCAGCACCGGCGACCAGACCACACGCGCTTGCGGCCACTTGGCGCGCAGCGCATAGAGCAGACCGCCGAACTCCTTCTTGAAGCGCGGCACGGAATGAAAATTCTTGGTGTCGTTGGTGCCGATGGCAAGCACGATATGCGTCCACGGATCGGCCGACAGGTTGGGCAGGACGTAATCGCGGATCTGGCCGGATGTCGCCGAGTTGAAGCCGGCGGCGCGCCAACGCACGCTGCTGCCGGTGCGCTCGGCAATCAGGCCGGCTAGCTGCGCGGCGAGCCCGAGCTCCGATTGTTCGATGCCAACCGACGCGGCGGAGGAATCGCCCAGGACCAACAATGCGATTCCCGGGGCCGTGCCGGGTATCTCATGCAAGATCGGGCCTTGCGCCGGTAGCATGCGGCTGGTGCGGCGGCGCACGCCAAGGCCCTGCCAGACATAGATCGGAAAAGCGAGCCAGGTGACGAGGGCGAGCAGGCGCTGCATGCCAAATCCATTGAATAGTGGGAAGCGTTAGACCAGTTCATCGTTTCACGGAAACGCTGAACTGCTCTAACCATTTGTTTTTACGCAATTCCGGACGGAAAACCGTTACACTTTTCCTGGAATTGCTCTTAGCGCATGTTTCGACGGAGGTGAACGAGGCAGGTCACTCCCAGCAGTCCGGCCGATCCTTGGTCCTGTCCTGGTATTCGTCGTGCAGGCGCACCCAGTCCATCAGGCCATGATAGGGGCCGGTCTCGTTGCGCCCTCTCGGCGTCATGTCGAGATAGTGGTAGGCGCCGATCAGCGCGTCGCCGCCGCGGGCGCGCGACATAAAGGTGAGGAAGATGTCGCCGCATTCGTCGCGATAGAAGACGCTGGTGCCGGGCAGGTCCTTCGATCGCAGCGGGCGTTTCTCGAAATTATAGATCGTCTCGCCGGCCGCGATCTGCCTTTCGGTGAAGGAGACCTGCATGTCGAAGTTGAAGTCGGACGCGTAGGACGACACCCAGTCGAATTTCCAGCCCATACGCTGCTTGTAGGGCAGGAGCTCGGCCAGCGGCGCCCGCGAGATGACGACCAGCGAGACGTCGTGGTGCTTGAGATGCTGATCGGCGGCATCGATATGGTCGGCCAGGAACGAGCAGCCTTCGCAGCGGTGGTCGGAGCCCGGCGTCATCATGAAATGGTAGACGATCAGCTGGCTCTTGCCGGCGAACAGCTCGGCGAGACGCTTCGGTCCCTGTTCGCTTTCGAAGACATAATCCTTGCGGAGCTTGAGCCAGGGCAGCTGCCGCCGCTCGGCGGCGATGCAATCGCGCAACCGCGTCAGCTCCTTCTCGCGCTCGAGGTGTTTTCTATGCGCCTCGAACCAGTCCTCCCGCGAAACCACGGTGTTGCGATGCATGACCATCTCCTGTCCTCTCCTGCCAAGGACGTTCGACATGGGCGCGACCCGACATGGCCTGCGCGCTTTCGGCAGCTTCAAAAGTGGGGATGGCGGTCGCGAAAAACAAAACCCGGGCCAATGGTCCGGGTTTTCGGTGCATTGAGAAAAGCGAGGTGTCAGGCGGCCTTTTCGAGGGCCGGCCGCCATTTGCCCAGCGCCGCCAGATGGTTCATGTGGGCGCGGTGGATGAAGGCCGCCTGGCCGGCGGCGACGTTCGAGGCCTTGCCGCTCCAGGCCTTCTGCGCGGCGGCCTGCAAGGCGCGGCCATAGGAGAAGGAGAGCTTCCACGGATGCGGGCCGATCACGTTGATGGCATTGAGATTGGCCGTCGCCTCCTCGTCGTCCTGGCCGCCGGAAAGGAAGGCAATGCCTTGCACCGCCACGGGCACGGTTTCGCGGAACAGTTTGATCGTCTTCTCTGCGACTTCCTCGGGATTGTCCTTCTTGCCCGATTTCTTGCCGGAGATGACCATGTTGGGCTTGAGGATGGTGCCTTCCAGCACGACGCGCGCCGCATAGAGCTCGCCATAGAGCTTCAGCAGCGTCGCCTTGCTCACCTCATAGCAGGTATCGATCGAGTGGGCGCCGTCCATCAGCACTTCCGGCTCGACGATCGGCACGATGCCGGCCTCCTGGCAAAGCGCGGCGTAGCGGGCAAGCGCGTGCGCGTTGGAGCCGATCGAGGTCGCCGAAGGCACCTCCTTTGCGATGTCGATGTCGATCACCGCGCGCCATTTGGCGAAGCGGGCGCCGAGCTTGTAATACTCCGCCAGCCGCTCGCGCAGGCCGTCGAGACCCTCGGTGATGGTGTCGCCGGGAAAGCCGGCGAGAGGCTTGGCGCCGAGGTCGACCTTGATGCCCGGAATCGCGCCGGAGGCTTTGATGATGTCGATCAGCGGCGTGCCGTCGGCGGCCTTCTGACGAATCGTCTCGTCATAGAGGATGACGCCGGAAATGTACTTGGTCATCGCCTCCTTGGCGCGAAACATCATCTCGCGATAGTCGCGCCGGCTGTCGGCGGTCGATTCGACGCCGATGACGTCGAAGCGCTTCTTGATGGTGCCGGAGCTCTCATCGGCGGCCAAAAGGCCCTTGCCATCGGCCACGATCGCGGCGGCTATGTCTTCGAGGCGTTCGCTCATGGTGCTCTCCTTGACGGTTTCATTCCGCGCCTGGGGCGGTCAGCCCGCTGACCGCTTCAGGCCTGCGTTTTCCCGCAATTCCGGACGGAAAACCGCTGCGCACTTTTCCTGGAATTGCTTCAGCAGAACACTACCGCCAAAGGAATGACGCCGGAAAGCGTGAATCGATTGAAAGTCTTCGAGCTGCGAACGTTCTCGCCGAATGTTGATAGGCTATTGCTTCAGCACCTCGACGCCGGGCAGCGGCTTGCCTTCCATCCATTCCAGGAAAGCGCCGCCGGCGGTCGAGACATAGGTGAAGTCGTCGGCGACGCCGGCATGGTTGAGCGCTGCCACCGTGTCGCCGCCACCGGCGACCGAGACAAGCTTGCCTTCCCTGGTGCGAGCCGCAGCGTGCTTGGCCGCAGCCACCGTCGCGTGATCGAAAGGCTCGATCTCGAAGGCGCCGAGCGGGCCGTTCCACACCAGGGTCGCGGCACGGTCGATCCAGTCGGTGACGCTTTTCACGGTCTTTGCGCCGACATCCAGGATCATGCCGTCGGCCGGCACGTCCGCAATGGCGACGGTTTCGCTCGCGGCACCGGCCTTGAATTCCTTCGCCACGACGCCGTCGGCGGGCAGGATGATGGCGCAGCCGGCTTCCGCCGCCTCGATCATGATCTGCTTGGCGGTGCCGGCCAGGTCATGCTCGCAGAGCGATTTGCCGACATCGGTGCCGCGCGCGGCCAGGAAGGTGTTGGCCATGCCGCCGCCGATGACCAGCGCATCGACCTTCTTCACCAGGTTCATCAGAAGGTCGATCTTGGTCGAGACCTTGGCGCCGCCGACGATGGCCACCACGGGCCGCACCGGATTGCCGAGACCCTTTTCCAGCGCTTCGAGCTCGGCCTGCATGGTGCGGCCGGCATAGGCCGGCAGCCGGTGCGCCAGGCCCTCGGTCGACGCGTGCGCGCGATGCGCAGCGGAAAAAGCGTCGTTGACGTAGATGTCGCCATTGGCGGCGAGATTTTCGGTGAAGGCCGGCTCGTTCTTCTCTTCGGCCTTGTGGAAGCGGGTGTTTTCCAAAAGCAGGACGTCGCCGTCCTTCATGGCGGCGACCGCTTCCGCCGCCTTGTCGCCGATGCAGTCGGCGGCGAAGCGGACCGGGCGGCCAAGCACTTGCGCCGTCGCGCGGGCGATCGGCTCCAGCGAGAATTCCGCCGAGGGGCCGTCCTTGGGACGGCCGAAATGCGCGAGCAGGATCACCTTGGCGCCCTTGCCGGAGAGCTCGGAAATGGTCGGCGCGATGCGCTCGATGCGCGTGGCATCGGTCACCTTGCCGTCCGCTACCGGCACATTGAGGTCGACGCGCACCAGAACGCGCTTGCCGCTGACGGCGCCGATATCGTCGAGTGTCTTGAAGCCGGCCATGGTCGTTCCTTTCCGCGAAAACGCGGGGACCTTACCCGGCACCGGCGACGATGCAAGGGCTGCATTGAAGGGCGCGCGCAAAAATGATGTCGTTGTGTGACGTCAGCTCTCGCTTGCCGCTTTTTGCGCCACAGGGTCGGGCGCCGGAGCGTCCTCGGCGGAGGGCACCGCGACAGGCGCTTCTGCGGGTTTGCGCCAGTCGCGGATGAAGGCGGCGATGCGGTCGGCGATCTCGCCGGCGCTCAGGAAAACCGGCACTCGCGCCACCGGCGCGGTCGGCTCGAAGGACAGGCCAAGCCCGGTGATGCGGCCCTTTTCGTCGACATCGCGCACGATCAGCTCGATCGGACCGATCATCACGCGGTCGGCATATTCGGCGTGGCCGCCGAGCCGCTCGGTGACAAGTGCGGCGACGGTGAGCTTCTGCTCGGCCTCGGTGAGGCCTGGCGCGTAGGCGGCTTCCAGCTCTCCGGCCGAGCGGGCCGGATCGACGGCGAAGGCGCCGAAGAAATCCGCATCCTCGGGGTCGACCACGGCGCGGCTGGCGAAAAGCTTGTCGAGCAGGCGCGGATAGCGGTCCGGAACGAAGATATAGACCTGGTCGCCCGCGGTCAGCCGGCCCATGTCCTGGAAGCGCATGGAGCGGCCATCGCGCAGCACCAGCGAAGGCCGCGCCCAGCGCGGGATGCGCTCGCCGCGAGCCACCGGGCTGCCTGGCGCCACGCGATAGGCAAGCAGCTCATGGTGCGCCGAGCCCGGCAGCTCGAGCTCGACCTTGTCGAGCGGCCCGAGCCGCGCCGGCACGATCAAGCCAAGGCGGCGGGCCAGCGGTCCGACGGTCCAGCCCTGCACCACCAGTGACACGAGCACGATGATGAAGGCGACGTTGAAGATCAGGCGGCCGTTCGCCAGCCCGCCGAGCAGCGGCGTGATGGCAAGCAGGATCGAGACGGCGCCGCGCAGGCCGACCCAGGAGACGAAGGCGACCTCGGGGCGCGGCAAGCGGAACGGGGTCAGGCAGAGCCAGACGGCTAAAGGCCGCGCCACGAAGATCAGGAAAAGGCCGAGCAGAATCGCCGGCACCATGATCGCCGGGAACTGCGACGGCGTGGCGAAAAGGCCGAGAATCAGGAACATGATGATCTGCGCCAGCCACGACATGCCGTCCTGGAAGCGTTTCAGGATGGTGACGGCGCGAATGTCGGAATTGCCGGCGACGAGGCCGGCGAGATAGACGGCCAGGAAGCCGGAGCCGCCGACGGCGCCGGCCGCCGCGAACACCATCAGCGAGAGCGTCAGCACGAAGATCGGCAGCAGGCCGTGGTCGAGATTCAGCCGCTCGACGAGGCGCACGATGGCGAAGCCGCCGAGCACGCCGATGACGGCGCCGAGCCCCATATTGACGACGAAGCCGAGCGCAAGGTTGGTGGCGAGAACATCCGCTTGCGGATTTGCGTGGGCCGCTATGATCTCGACCAAAGTGATGGTGAGGAAAATGGCGATCGGGTCGTTGGTGCCGGATTCGACCTCGAGCGTCGAACGTACGCGCTCGCGCAGGTGGATCTCGCCGGCGCGCAGCAGGAAGAAGACGGCGGCGGCGTCGGTCGAGGCGACGGCGGCGCCGAGCAGCGAAGATTCCAGCCAGCTGAGGTTGAGCAGATAAAAGGCGGCGACGCCGAAAATGCCGGTGGTGAGGATGACGCCGACGGTCGCCAGCGACAGCGCCGGCCCGGCCGCCTGGCGCAAGGCGTTGAGCGGCGTACCGAAACCGGAATCGAACAGGATGATGGCTAGAGCCAGTGAGCCGGCAAAGTAAGCCAGCCGCGCATTGTCGAATTCGATACCGAGGCCGTCGACGCCGGTGGCGAGCCCGATGCAGAGGAAGAGGAGCAGCAGGGGGGCGCCGAAGCGGAAGGCGATCAGGCTCGAAAACGCGGCGGCCACGACAAGCGCGGTGCCGACCAGCGTTACAAGATAGATCGCATGCTCCATCCGGAATCGCCCCTCACATCCCCGTCCCTCCCGCTTTACGGCAGAGTGGGGCGAAGACATGACCAGTGCAAGGCGGCAGCGTGGTTTTTTGCCCCATGCCGCTGGCGTCGAACGAAAAACGCCCGGCCGAAGCCGGGCGTTTCACACGATCAAAGGCAGCCTGCGATCAGGCGATGGTCTTGCCGAAGGCGACGGCCGTGTCGCCCATGCGGTTGGAGAAGCCCCACTCGTTGTCGTACCAGGACAGCACCGAAACGAAGTTGCCGTCCATGACCTTGGTCTGGTCGAGCGCCGCGATCGAGGAATGCGGATCGTGGTTGAAGTCGATCGAGACATTCGGGTGATGGGTGACCGCCAGGATGCCCTTCAGCTTGCCCTTGGAGGCGGCGATCAGAGCTTCGTTGATCTCCTGCGCGGTGGTCGAGCGCTTGGCGATGAACTTGAAGTCGACGACCGAGACGTTCGGGGTCGGCACGCGGATCGAGATGCCGTCGAGCTTGCCCTTGAGGTCGGGCAGCACCAAGCCGATCGCCTTGGCAGCACCCGTCGAGGTCGGGATCTGCGAGAGCGCCGCCGCGCGGGCGCGGTAGAGGTCCTTGTGCATGGTGTCCAGCGTCGGCTGGTCGCCGGTGTAGGAGTGGATCGTCGTCATCATGCCCTTCTCGATGCCGACGGTCTCGTGCAGGACGGCAGCAAGCGGCGCCAGGCAGTTGGTGGTGCAGGACGCGTTGGAGATGACGACGTGGTCCTTGGTCAGCTTGTCGTGGTTGATGCCGTAGACGACGGTGAGGTCGGCGCCTTCGGCTGGAGCCGAGACGATGACGCGCTTGGCGCCGGCGGTCAGATGCGCGGCGGCCTTGTCGCGGGCGGTGAAGATGCCGGTGCATTCGAGCGCGATGTCGATGCCGAGCTCCTTCCAGGGCAGCTGGGTCGGATCCTTGATCGCGGTGACCTTGAACTTCTCCTTGCCGACCGAGATCTGGTCGCCGTCGACCGTCACCTCGTGCGGGAAGCGGCCATGCACGCTGTCATAGCGCAGCAGGTGCGCGTTGGTCTCGACCGGGCCGAGGTCGTTGACGGCGACTACGTCGATGTCCTTGCGACCGGATTCATGGATGGCGCGCAGGATGTTGCGGCCGATGCGGCCAAATCCGTTGATGGCAACTCTGACGGTCATTTTTCTCTCCCTGGGGCTGGAAAGCGGATGGGCCCGCAGCTTCATAGCGGCGGATGGCACAAGAATCTAGCCGCAGGAGCCCAGATTTAAATCGATTAGGTTGGTCCAGCCCGGCGAAACCCTTGAATGGCTTCGCCGGACGGGCTTCCTGCTTCTATATGTCGCTCAAAGCCGCTGTGCGCTTTTGAGCGACGTGCAACGGCTCAGTCGCCGTGCAGGCGCGCTTCCACCGCCTTCGCCGCGGCCTCCGCGGTGATGCCGAAATGCGGATAGAGCTGCTCGATCGAGCCGGAGGCGCCGAAGCCGTGCATGCCGACGAAGATGCCGCCAGTGCCGATGAGATGGTCCCAGCCCTGGCGGATGCCCGCCTCGATGGCGACCTTCACCTTGGTGTTGCCGATCGTCTTCTTGCGATAGTCCTCGCTCTGCCGGTCGAACAGCTCGAAGCAGGGCACCGAGACGACGCGGGTCGGATGGCCGTGCTTCTCGAGCAGCTCGCGGGCGCCAAGCGCGATCTCGACCTCGGATCCGGTGGCAAAGATCGTCACCGCCGCCTCGCCATTTGCCGCGGCGAGCTCGTAGGCGCCGGAGGCGCTGAGGTTTTTCTCGCTGAACTCGTTGCGCACGGTCGGCAGGTTCTGGCGGGTCAGCGCCAGCGTCGACGGCGTCTTTTCGGACTCCAGGGCCAACTGCCAGCATTCGGCGGTTTCGACCGCGTCGGCCGGACGGAACACATTGTGGTTCGGAATGGCGCGAAGTGCGGCCAGATGCTCGACCGGCTGGTGGGTCGGGCCGTCCTCGCCGAGGCCGATCGAGTCATGCGTCATGACGAAGATCGAGCGGATGCCCATCAGCGAGGCAAGGCGCATCGAGGGGCGGGCATAGTCGGAGAAGCACAGGAAGGTGCCGCCATAGGCGATGAGGCCGCCATGCAGCGTCAAGCCGTTGATCGCGGCAGCCATGCCGTGCTCGCGGATGCCGTAGTGGACATAGCGCTGGCCGTAGTCGTCCGGCGTGATGTTCTTGGTCTGGCTGGTCTTGGTGTTGTTGGAGCCGGTGAGGTCGGCCGAGCCGCCGATGGTTTCGGGAACCGCGCCGTTGATCACTTCCAGCGCCATCTCCGACGACTTGCGGGTCGCGACCTTCGGCTTGTCGGCCGAGAGCTTCTTCTTGTAGTCGGCGATGACGGCATCGAAGTTGGACGGCAGCTTGCCGGCGAGGCGGCGCTCGAACTCGCCCTTCAGCTGGGCATCTGCCTTGGCGAGGCGGCCTTCCCAATCGGCGCGCGCCTTGGCGCCGCCGGTGCCGACAGCGCGCCAGGCGTCGAGGATGTCGGCCGGAACCTCGAAGGGCGGCGACTCCCAGTTGAAGAATTTGCGCGCGCCGGCGATTTCCTCGGCACCGAGCGGCGAGCCATGCGCCTTGTTGGTGCCGGCCTTGGTCGGGGCGCCGAAGCCGATGGTCGTCTTGCACGCGATCATCGTCGGCTTGTCGGAATGGCGTGCAGCTTCGATGGCATAGGCGATCGCTTCCGGATCGGTGCCGTCGATGTGGCTGGCGTTCCAGCCGCTGGCCTGGAAGCGGGCGACCTGGTCGGTGTTGTCGGCGAGCGAGACCGGGCCGTCGATCGAGATGTTGTTGTTGTCCCAGAAGACGATCAGCTTGTTGAGCTTGAGGTGACCGGCAAGCGCGATGGCTTCCTGGGAGACGCCTTCCATCAGGCAGCCGTCGCCGGCCAGCACATAGGTATAGTGGTTGACGAGGTCGTTGCCGAAGGCGGCGTTCATGATGCGCTCGCCGAGCGCGAAGCCGACCGAGTTGGCAAGACCCTGGCCGAGCGGGCCGGTGGTGGTCTCGATGCCGGCGGCATGCCCGTATTCGGGATGGCCGGCGGTCTTCGATCCGAGCTGCCGGAAATTCTTGATCTGGTCGATCGTCATGTCCTCGTAGCCGGTGAGGTACAAGAGCGAATAGAGCAGCATCGAGCCGTGGCCGGCCGACAGGATGAAGCGGTCGCGGTCGGCCCAGTGCGGGGCCTTGGCGTCGAATTTCAGGAAGCGGGTGAACAGCACCGTGGCGATGTCGGCGCAGCCCATGGGCAGGCCGGGGTGACCCGAATTCGCCTTTTCGACGGCGTCCATGGAGAGAAAACGGATCGCATTGGCCATCCGGTCATGTTGTTCACGCGAGGTCATGCTTCCTCCGGAAGTGGGTTGGAGCCTTGGGGGAACCCTTGGAAAGGATGCCGCGACACATAGCAGGCGCGGCCTTTTAGTCAACAAATCCGGTCGGCTTTTGCCGGGCTTGTGAAGGGGGCGGGTGCGCTACATTAGCGTTAGCGGGGGACAGTCGCGAGAGCTTTATTGACGCGCGCTTCACCCGGCGCCTAATCTTTCCGACATAACGCGTTCTGAACGCGAGCGATTCGGTGACGGGCAGGGCATAGGACGAAGGCCATGACCGGGGAAACGACCCTCAAAGAAGTCATCGCCAGGCTCGGCAAGGCCATGGAAGGGCTGGAAAACGCCGTGGCGGCGCGGCTCGAGCATGAGCGCGACTATTCGGAAGCCGAGGCCGAGGTGCAGCGCATGAATGCCGACCGCTCGCGGCTGGCGCAGGAGCTCGACAACTCCGAGGCCCGCGCCGAACGGCTGGAAGATGCCAACAAGGAAGTATCGCGCCGGCTGGTGACCGCCATGGAGACCATCCGCGCGGTCCTGGACAGGTAAGCCAATGGCACAGGTGACGGTTTCGATCGACGGCAAGCAGTACCGGATGGCTTGCGACGAGGGCCAGGAAGAGCACCTGATCGACCTCGCCGAGCGCTTCGACCGCTATGTCGCGCATCTGAAGGATTCCTTCGGCGAGATCGGCGACCAGCGGCTGACCGTGATGGCCGGCATCATGGTGATGGATGAGCTCTCGGAGCTCAACAAGCGCGTCAAGGGCATGGAGAGCGAAGTGCTGACGCTGCGCAAGACGCGCGACGAGGCGCTGACCAAGGCCGACAAGAGCGACAGCGTGCTGACCACGGCGCTCGCGGCGCTTGCCCAGCGCATGGAAGACCTGGCGACGACGCTGGCGGTGAAGAAGGCTTAACGCGCGCCTCGTCCGGACCCTAAAGCGCGTCGCGATCTTTCAGATTCACTCCATGCGCGTCAGTTTTTGATTTTACGCATGTCTTTGTCCCGAAACCGGTTCCCACTTTCGGGAGACATGCGTTAGCGTCCATCGCGGAAATTCCTGCTGTCTTTTCCAGGAAAAGACGAAATTTTTCCGCCGCTTCGATCACGCTTGCAGACACAAGCCTTTTGAACCGGGCCGTCCGGCGGTATAGAAGGCTGAGCCGCCGCTGGGGTTGGCCCATGCCGGCGACATGTCACAGGGTAGGGAACACGTCATGAGCCTTCGTATCAACGATATCGCGCCGGACTTCACGGCCGAGACCACGCAAGGGACGATCAATTTCCATCAGTGGATCGGTGACGGCTGGGCGGTGCTTTTCAGCCATCCAAAGAACTTCACGCCGGTCTGCACGACCGAGCTCGGCACGATGGCCGGGCTGGAAGGCGACTTCAAGAAGCGCAATGTCAAGATCATCGGCATTTCCGTCGATCCGGTATCGAGCCACGACAAGTGGCAGGCCGACATCAAGACCGCTACCGGCCAAACGGTGAACTACCCGCTGATCGGCGACAAGGACCTCAAGGTCGCCAAGCTTTACGAGATGCTGCCGGCAGGCGCCGGCGAGAGCTCGGAAGGCCGCACGCCGGCCGACAACGCCACCGTGCGCTCTGTCTACGTCATCGGCCCCGACAAGAAGATCAAGCTGGTGCTGACCTATCCGATGACCACGGGCCGCAACTTCGACGAGATCCTGCGCGTCATCGATTCCATCCAGCTGACGGCCAAGCACCAGGTGGCGACGCCGGCGAACTGGAAGCAGGGCGAGGACGTCATCATCACTGCCGCCGTCTCCAACGAGGACGCCATCAAGCGCTTCGGCGCCTACGAGACGGTGCTGCCGTATCTGCGCAAGACCAAGCAGCCGACGGCAGGCTGATATTCAGGTGATCCCGGCCTGCAAATGGTGGCTTCCTGCGCTTCCGGTGCTCACGTACTGCAAGTACGCTCCGCTCCGGTTCTCGGAAGCCGCCATTTTCGGCTCGGGCTGACCTGAATCTCAACCCGCCTTACCAGCCAGTTACGACAACAAAAAACGGCGGCGCCAGAGCCTGGCGCCGCCGTTTTGCTTTTTGCCTAATGCCGTGCGTTAAGCGGCCGGCTGCGCCTCGATGGTGCGCAGCGCCTGGGCCTGGCGCTTGGCCGCGGCCTTGACCGCGTCCTGTACCTTCTCGAAGGCGCGCACCTCAATCTGGCGCACGCGCTCGCGGCTGATGTCGAACTCGGCCGACAGCTCTTCCAGCGTCAGCGGTTCTTCGGCCAGGCGACGCGCCTCGAAGATGCGCCGCTCGCGATCGTTGAGCACCGACAGAGCGCCCGACAGCATCGAGCGCCGGTTTTCCAGCTCGTCCTGCTCGATCAGCATTTCTTCCTGGCTTTCGTGGTCGTCGACCAGCCAGTCCTGCCATTCGCCGGACTCGCCCTCGCTCGCCCTGATCGGGGCGTTGAGCGAAGCGTCGCCCGACAGGCGGCGGTTCATCGACACCACCTCAGCCTCGGACACGTTGAGGCGCGTGGCGATCTCGGCGATCTGGTCGGGCTTCAAATCGCCGTCGTCGAGCGCCTGGATTCTGCCCTTCACCTTGCGCAGGTTGAAGAACAGGCGCTTCTGGTTGGCGGTGGTGCCCATCTTGACCAGGCTCCACGAGCGCAGGATGTATTCCTGGATCGAGGCCTTGATCCACCACATAGCGTAGGTGGCGAGCCGGAAACCACGCTCCGGCTCGAATTTCTTCACGGCCTGCATGAGGCCGACATTGCCTTCCGAGATCACCTCGCCGATCGGCAGGCCGTAGCCGCGATAGCCCATGGCGATCTTGGCGACGAGCCGCAAATGGCTGGTGACGAGCTTGTGCGCGGCGGAAGTGTCCTGATGCTCGGCATAACGCTTGGCGAGCATGTACTCTTCCTGCGGCTGCAGCATCGGAAAGCGACGGATTTCTTCCAGGTAACGGGCGAGACCGCCCTCACCGGAAACGATACTGGGTAATGACTGGGCCATGATTAGCGCCCCCTCTCTATTGGAGTGATGCCCCCGAAACGCGGCGGGCATGTGACGCGAATGCCAATCGGCTCATCCGCGGCAGCGGGTGTATATAGGAACAAAACCAGAAAGGACAGGCATTTGTTCAACACAAAACAGTGTGTCACGCTTAAGTGAACAACGCCAGTCAGGTTTTTTGATGGCTGGTTTGAAGCGTCTTGATGGCGGCTCAGAGCTTGCGGAAACCGCCGACGAGTTCCTCCATGTCCCTCGGCATCGGCGCCTCGAACCTCATCGTTAGATGGGTAGCCGGATGGCGGAATTCAAGGAGCCAGGCGTGGAGCGCCTGCCGGGAAAATGCAGTGACCTCGCTTTTCAGCGGCTCCGGCAGCCGGTTGGCCTTGGTGCGGAAGGCCTGGCCGTAATCCGGATCGCCGATCACGGGATGGCCGATATGCGCCATATGGACCCTGATCTGGTGCGTGCGGCCGGTCTCCAGCCGGCATTCGACCAGACTTGCCGTGGCGAAGGCCTTCTGCCCTTCGCCGAAGCGTTCGACCACGCTGAAATGGGTGACCGCATGGCGGGCGTCGTCGCGTCCTTCGGGAACCACCGCGCGGCGGACGCGGTCAGCGGCGCGGCCGAGCGCGGCGTCGACGGTGCCGCTCGGCCGCTGCGGAATGCCCCAGACCAGCGCCAGGTAAGCGCGCTCGAGATCGCCGGTGCGGCCATGGTCGGCGAAGGCCTCCGACAGCGCCTTGTGGGCGCGATCGGTCTTGGCCACCACCATAACACCGCTCGTCTCCTTGTCGAGGCGATGGACGATGCCCGGCCGCCTGACGCCGCCGATACCGGAGAGGCTGTCGCCGCAATGGTGGATCAGCGCGTTGACCAGCGTGCCGGTCCAGTTGCCGGCGCCGGGATGGACGACCAGACCCGCCGGCTTGTTGATAACGATCAACTCGTCGTCTTCGTAGAGGATATCGAGCGGGATCGCCTCGCCCTGCGGCTCGGCCGGTTGCGGTTCCGGCATGACGACCGAGACGTGCTCGCCGACCGCCATCTTGCGCTTGGCCTCCTCTACCGGTCTGCCGGCGATCGAGACGGCGCCCTGCTTGATAAGGGCCTGAACGCGGCTGCGTGAAATGTCGGGGCCAAGCCTTGCGGCCAGCCATTGGTCGAGGCGCTGCCCTGCGGCATCCGCGCCGGCTTCCAGAATGACGGCTTCGTTCCCGGTCGATTCATCCCCTATCAAAATCGGGGTCTCTTCGTTATGAGCGCTCATCGAAACCCGTTGCGGATTGTTTAGCCATGGCCCGGCCCATCGACGAAGAAGATGAAGAGAAGCCGCTCGACCCCGCTGCCGAAAAGGTGCGCAGGAAGCTCATCCGCTTCATGATCGTCAATCTCGGCCTGCTGTTCCTCGCCCTTATGGTGGTGATCGGGGCGCTTGTCTACAAAGCCCGCAATGCGCCGGTTGCCGGATCGGCACCCGCCGGCGACGTCCAGGCCCCGGCCGGCGCGCCGCTCAGCGGCGACATCGTGCTGCCGGTCCGCGCCAGAGTGGTCAGCCAGTCGCTGTCCGGCAATCGGCTGTCGATCGATGCCGAGCTTGCCGACGGCAGCCGTTCCATCTTCGTCTACGACATTGCCGAGCGCCGCATGATCGGCCAGTTCCCAATCCGTAACAAATGAGCCCGCAACAAATGAGCGGCTTTGCCGAAAAACGCTGCATTGCGACGGTGGCGCTCGTCGTCGAAAACTATGACGAGGCGATCGCCTGGTATGTCGAGCGGCTCGGCTTCGTGCTGACCGACGATGTCGACCTCGGCGGCGGCAAGCGCTGGGTGACGGTCACGCCGGCAAATGGACAAGGCGCGCGGCTGTTGCTTGCGGAGGCTTCCGGCGAGACGCAGGCGAGCCGCATCGGCGACCAGACCGGCGGCAGGGTGTTTCTCTTCCTCGAGACCGACGACTTCGCGCGCGACCATCAGGCGATGCTTGGCAGGGGCGTCGAGTTTCGCGAGGCGCCGCGCTTCGAGGTCTATGGCACAGTGGCGGTGTTTGCCGATCTCTACGGCAATCTCTGGGACCTGATCGAGCCGAAACGGCAGGGTTGACAGGGGCAGTCTGCAAAGTCCGGGAACAGTCCGAAACCCCAGTTGCTTTTTCGATGCCGTCATCCTATGTAGCCGGTTCTTGAGCGCGCCCATCGTCTAGCGGTCAGGACACCGCCCTCTCACGGCGGGAACAGGGGTTCGATTCCCCTTGGGCGTACCAAGCTTTTCTCAGGATTTGCGCCGAGTCTATGTGCCGGCTTCGGTCTTTTCGCGGGACGCTTGCTCCAACAACCGCGATAGGTGTTGGAGGTGCATCGATTGGGCATCTTCAAGCAACTGCAGGAAGTTGGCCGCCTTCCCTCGCGGCAACCGACGGTGCTTTAGTGCAGCGATCCGCGCGCGCTGGCGCTTGATGTGCCGCTCAGCTTGCAGAACGTGCCGTTCCGCCATTTGGATGTCGTTCGCCAGTGCCATGAGCCGTAAACGGTCGGACGGGTAGGGGGTTCCGTCAGGGAAGACACCATCTGAAACGCGGCCCAGTGACTGGAGCCGATTCAGGCTAAAGCTGCCGGCGACGGATCGTTTCGGCGAGCTCACGCGATTGGGCTCGTTGGCGCCTCTCCCTCGAAGGGTGGAAGCCAGGAATAGTCGGCCCTTAGCACCGGCCAGCGAAGCTGCGTGCGACGCGCATGGCTGGGCTCTATTCCGGCAAGCCGAAAAGCGTTTGCGCGCCTGCTATTCCTCTTAGCGTATGACTGCCCATGGCGATCATCGGCTCGGTAGTTTCTGCCTCGAACACTGTCGACGCGAGCACCGTCCGTCCTAACGGCTTGCACAGCCCTTCGATGCGGCTAACAAGATTTACAGCCTTGCCGATCGCGGTGAAATCCAACCTGCCGGCAGTGCCGATATTCCCCCAAAGTATCTCGCCGACATGCAGGCCAATGCCATATCCGAGCTCAGGGCCCCCATTGCGGCGGCGAGTTTGGTTGAGATGATCTATTCCGGCGCGCGTGGCCTTCACGGCGCGTACCGCCGCGTCACATGCGGCCCTTGCATCGCGCTCGCCAATCGGGAAAATCGCGAGGACGCCATCACCTATAAACTTGAGAACCTCGCCACCAAATGCGTGCACCGCGCCGGCGACGCAATCGAACCAGGCATCAAGTACCGATACGATCTCGTCTGCATCATGAACCTCGGATAGATCGGTGAAACCTCGAAGGTCCGCGCACAGAAGCGCAGCCCGTATCGTCTCTCCCTTTACTCGACGAGAATGACCGTTGAGCACATGTGCTGCGCTGCGCTTTCCCAAATATGCTTCGAGCAATTCGCGTTTCGCAGATCGTTCTGCGAGTGCGGTCATCGGAGCCGCGGCAAACCGGGAGATTTGCCGCAGCAGCTCTGACTGCGCCTCATCCGGGGTGTGATCGAACGCCCACACCAAAGTCGGTGCGACACCGCCCGCTCCCTCGTCGAACACGATCGCCCGCGTCGTGCCAAGCCACTCCCGCAGCACGAGCCGGGGATCGGCATTCTGGCGGTCGGCGCCTATTCCCAAAGCCTCGACCACTTCATCGCCAGGCGCTCGCCAGAGCCAGATGCGGCGTGAAATGATCGGGTTGGGAGCATCCTGCGCCAGCGCGCCGGCAATGATCGGCAAGCCGTCTTCCATCAAATGCGTCGAGAGCTGCAATAGAAGTCGCCCGCCGTCGCCAATATGCGCGGCGTCGTCCAGAAGGAATGAAAGCGAGTTTGCGAGAAGCATCGGTAGAAGTCACTCGGCACCGGCTTATGCTTACGCCTCGAACATCTTCTTGCAACTCCCCACATTCGCTTCAATCATGCACGGCATTCGATGCGGATGTGACCTGGGCGGATGTGACCTGGAGTGAGCAATGGCGGAATCGGTTTACACAGAGATTGAGGTCGCGGCGCCACAGGCGACCGTGTTCGCGCTTTTGACGGATCCGGACCAGATCGTGCGATGGATCGGGACCGAAGCGAATTCGGATGCAACCCCGGGCGGCCTGTTCCTCGTCAATGTCGGTGGTCGCCATATGGCGCGCGGTGAGTTCACCGAGGTGATCCCGGTCCACCGTCTTGCCTACAGTTTTGGCTGGGAAGACAACGAGACCGTGCCGCCCGGCTCCAG
This sequence comes from Mesorhizobium shonense, assembly GCF_040545255.1. Lineage (NCBI taxonomy): Bacteria > Pseudomonadati > Pseudomonadota > Alphaproteobacteria > Hyphomicrobiales > Phyllobacteriaceae > Mesorhizobium > Mesorhizobium shonense. The sequence continues at coordinate 4,232 of NZ_JBEPLM010000022.1, read as the reverse complement.
CCATGTCGAGATCGACCTGATCGCGAGGGATGCGGGGACACTGATCCGCTTCACGCACAGCGGACTGCCGAACGCAAAGGAGCGTGACAGCCATCGAAAGGGATGGGAGCACTACCTCTCAAGGCTGAAGATCACCGCCGATGGGGGACATGTCGATCCCGACGTGCCGATGAAGAACATGTGATTTACATCCAAGGGTCGCGCATTCTTCGGCGCCGGCAAGCACGGATCGCCGATCGGGCCGCCTGGGTCCTGAAGCACCAGCGCTTCTGGCGCAACGCCTCGGATTGAATTAGCATCCGCGCATCAAAAGCTCCGGCCGCATTCCTGCAGGATGCGGAATGCGGAGCGCAGGGAGCGAAGCCGGGCGGCGATCACGTGCCGAGCGCTGATCAAAATGCGACTGGGCATCTGAACCGGCGGCAAGGCGCGGGGTGTCCGGGAGGAGCCAGATGCAGAAACTACAATCGCAAGGCGTCCATCACATCACGCTGGTTGGTGCCAATCGCCAGACCTCGATCGATTTTTGGGAAGGCGTGCTTGGCATGCCCTTCATTTTCGAGCAGCCCAATCTCGACAAGGCGAGCGAAAGCCACCTCTATTTCGACCCCGGCGACGGCCGGCTGATCACGGTCTTCACCGACGAGAGCCGCAGCCCAGTCAAGCGGCGCACGCCGACCGATACGGGCTGCGTCCACCACATCGCGTTCTCCGTGTCGCGGGTGACCTTCCTGCAGGCGGTCGCCCGGCTCGACGAGCGCGCCATCAAGCACAGCGGCGTCAAGGATCGCGGCTTCATGGATTCGATCTATTTCGAGGATCCGCTCGGCCTTCTGATCGAGCTCGCCTCGTACCGCTTCGAGCCGCCGGCCGGTTTTACCCATGCCGACGTGCTGATGGCGGCGCATAAGATCCGCGTCGCGCGCGGCGACTACAACATCGCCGAAGTGCACCTTGCCGACGCCATCCAGGCGCTGGTCGAGCGATCGCGCGAAACATTGTCCGAGAACCGGGCGGCGAAGAATCCATACTGAACAGGTCAGAGGGAGGACCAAGATGGCAAAGACAGCCACAAAAGGAACCAAGAAGGTAACGGCCAAACCAGCAGCGAAGCCGGCGGCCAAAGCCACGGCAAAGGCAACCACCGCCGCCAAGGGGGCGGCCAAGGTAGCCAAGCCTGCGGCGAAGGCTATGGCAAAGGCCGCGCCTAAAGCGAAGCCAGCCAAGAAAGCTGGCGTGAAACTCAGCATGCTGAGGCCGAGCGTCAACAACATGACGGTCAGGGTGTTCACGCGCGCGGCAGGCCTCGACCATTCCGAGACCGACGCCTGGGGACTGACGCGCACGCCTGAATTCCTGGCGCGCAACCCGGCGCATCTGACGCCGATGATCGAGGACAAAGGTCTTCCCAGGGGCGTGCTCTGGGAGAGCTGCGCCATCATGCAGTATCTCGCCAACAAGCACGGGCTCGACAAATTCTATCCGAAGGCGCCGGCCAAGCGGGCAATGGTCGACAGCGCCATGTTCTACCTGGTCGGCACGCTCTATCCCTATGTGGCCAGAGCCACCTATCCGGCGCTCGGCTTTCCGCAATATGCCGGCGAGGTCGGCCATAGCGACGCCCACCCCGACAGGAAATCGGAGGCGCAGAAGGCGGCTGCCGCGGCGATCGCCGAGCCGCTGGAGGTGTTTCACTCCTTCTTCAGGGACGGCAAGCCCTTCATCGGCGGTGCCAACCCGTCGATCGCAGACATCCGGCTGGCGGCGACGCTCGAATTCCTGGCCGTCATCGACTACGCGCTGCCCAAATGGGCGAAGGACTATATGGCCGCGATCGAGAAGAAGCTCGGCAATGCCTATGCAGAGCCGGCCGGCGACGTGCGCGGCTACATCGCCCATGTGAAATCGCAGGCCGCGGCTTGAGAAACCCGCGGGTTAGGGGTTCGTTAACCAAAGCCCGTCTAGTGTCTCAGTCCTCGCCGCGACCACGGATGTACTGGCGCGACGCCGAGGCTAGGGAAAGGTCGGCTCATTGCCGGCCTTTTGCTTTTCGGCGACGGTCGTGCCGGCATCACGACAACATGATTTTGCCGGGGTCAACCGGGTTGAAATCCTATTGTCATCCTCCTCGTTGATCGTACCATGCCGCCAAGCGAATGGGGCGAATGGGCGAACGCGAGGAGGATCAGCGATGAGAGGCATGGCAAGATATTCGGCGATTGTCGGCGCGCTGCTTGCGCTGCCCCTTCCGGCGAATGCCGCGCCGCTCAACACCATGAATGAGGTCGGCGCCGCCCTGCAGGCGTGCTGGACCCCGCCTGCCAATTCCGGGAATTCCTCGGTCACCTTGAGCTTCAGCTTCAAGCGCGACGGCACGCTGATCGGCCCGCCGAAGCCAACCGCCATCAAGGTCAGCGGCGATGACAAGGCGCGTCAGGCCTTTGTCGACGCGGCGACGGCCGCCTTGCGCAATTGCCTGCCGCTCAGCTTCTCGCCGGCACTGGCGCAGGGAATTCCGGGAAAGGTCTTTACACTTCAGTTCAATTCGCCAAAAGATAACGCCAAAGCAGTCCAGCAATAGAATTGCCGAACGGCTCAATTTAGCTTTGCGCAATTCCGAACCGAAAGCCGTTATGCTTTTATAGGGAACCGCACTACGCCGCATTGCGCGGCCGCCGCGCATTTGCGTGCTTTTCCAGTTCCGGCATCTCGAAGACATAGTCGTTCCAGGCCGATTCCGGAACCTGCCCGGCCAGATAGCATTCCAGCAGCAGATTTTGCTCCGGTGTCAGATGCCTCGGCGCCCGCTCGTGATCCAGTCCAAGCGAATGGATCAGGTTCCTGGTCAGGCCAGAGACGGTGAAGTGAAAAGACATCTTCAGCCTCCTCGGTGCTGCGAGAATAACGTCAGATGCCGGTCAAAGGTTTCATCGGCAGTCCGCGATCGAGCGCGGCCGGACGTCGATACGAGACGTCGATCGATTCGATGGCTTTTCGGCCACTGTCTCAATCTTGAAATGAAAGTGTAATATTCATTTTACAAAACCGAGAATAACACTCATAGTGCAAAGCTGTGTTGGGCGCTTTACCTTTTAAGACGTGACGATAAACTCATTTAGCCAAGGCTTATGTATGCTTAGAGCTTGGATGAGTTTTAGAATTTCGGCAACCAATGATGTGTCTGCGGTTCCTCAAGGTCTCTCTCTTGGCTGTTACTGCGTTGCTGGCATTGGCAACAGTTTCCTACGCTGACGTTTGCAGCGCGCTCAAAAGCCAGATGCTTGCCGGCGGGCGCGGCTCGGCCAATCCCGAGCTTGCCCAACTGCGGCGCCAGCTCGCCGCGATCCAGGGCATCGAGAGGCAGCGCCGCTGCACCGCCAGCAGCGCGATGGGCGGCTTCTTCAATGCCTGCGCCGACCTTGCCAGGAGCAGGGCCGAAGTGCAGCGCCGGATCGCCTCCATCGGCAGCCCGGGCCGCGACGACCCGCAGGCGAGATATGTCGCGCTGGCCTGCCAGTCCGCGCCCAAGCGGCAGTCGGCGGAACCAGCGCCGATGCAATCTTCCGGCACGACGTTCGGCGGCAATGCGATGCTGTTTTGTGTGCGCCTTTCGGACGGCTACTTCTTCCCGGCGCCGAACTCGCAATTCGCGCGAGGCGCCGATCTCAAGGACACGGTCGATCAGTGCCGCTATATCTGCGACGATCCGGGCGTCGACCTCTACACGCTGAGCGATCCGAACCTCGAGACCGACCAGATGGTTGCTGTCGAGACGCGCAAGCCGTACACCGAGCTTCCAGCCGCTTTCCGGTATCGCGACGACGCCAATTTCAAGTCTTGCGATCTCAAGCGCTACTATCAGCGCGTGGCCGAGCTCAGGGCGCGCACCGTGACCCCGGGCAACATGCAAAACGCCATAATCCCGCTGCCGACGGCAAAGCCCGATCTCGGCACGGTTTCGGATATTCCATCGCCCTCGGACGCTGATGCCGAGGTCCATGCGGCCGCAGCCGATGCAGGTGCGGCGGAGGGCCAGACGCCGACCGGGCCGGTCGGATCGCGGCGGGTGCGGGTGGTCGGCCCCGCCTTTTTCCCGGCGGATTGATCCCGGCCGGCAGCTTCGACCGCAATCGCCGGGGACTAGAGCGTTTCAGGTTTTGACGGAAGCGTATCCGGCGTTGTTGAAGTAGTTTGAGCATTCGTCGGGTTCTATGGTGGCGACGAGGTGTCCG
>NZ_JBEPLM010000021.1:0-98287 GCF_040545255.1 Mesorhizobium shonense | reverse complement strand
TTGCTATCATCGCCGTAGCAAGGAAGCTCCTGGTCGTCCTCAACGCCATCATCCGCGACAAAACCGCATTCGCATGAACACAGTTGCCATGCCGTGATGCTCGAGCGCCGCAGCGGTGCTGAACCTGATCATCTTGGGGCATGCCTGCGGCTGTGCCCAGCGCCCAATTCTCGACCGCCGCATTCCTTGGCCGATGTAACGGCATGGATCCTCGGGTCTGCGCGTCCGCTTCGCTTCCGCTCCGCCCGAGGATGACGAACTCAATCGCCAAACCCCAGCCTCTTCATCACCGCCTGCGTCAGCCGCTCGCAGCGCCGCCCGGCGAAGGGAAAGGCGTCGAGCAGCACCGGGCCGATCTCGTCGTCCAGCGCCTTGCGCACCAGCGCGCGCGCCCGGTGAAGTCTGGTCTTCACCGTCTCCGGCCTGATGCCAAGCAACTCGGCGGTTTCCTCGATGCTCAAGCCCTCGATGACGCGGGCGACGAAGACGGTGCGATAGACATCGGGAAGGCTGTCGGTCGCCCGTTCAACAAGCCCGAGGATCTGCCGCTGCGCCATCGTCCGCTCCGGATCGTCGCTTGGGTTCAAGTCGTTTGGGTTCAAGGGAAACCGGATGATCTGCGCCTCCGGATTTTCAGGCATCGCCACGATGCGCTTTTTCTTGCGTAGCCGGCCGAGCGCCTCATTGATGACGATGCGCGACAGCCAGGTGGCCAAGGAGGCATCGCCGCGAAAGGCGTCGAGGCTGGCGAAGGCGCGCATATAGGCCTCCTGCACGATGTCCTCGGCCTCGGCGTCGTTGCGCACCACGCTGCGCGCGATGCGGTAGAGCCGCTGGTTGTGCGTCTTGATGATTGAGCGGAAGGCATCCGCTTCGCGCGCCAGGGCACGGCGCACCAGCGCCATGTCGCCGTCATCGGCTGCGGCGATCGCGGCGGCTTGCAGTGCGGGCTTCCTCATCGCGTCCCGATCTCCCGGACAAGCGTTGCATTCGGCAATTGGATGCGCCCGCCGGCAAAAGGTTCCCGAGCTTTTCGCGGCCTATGCTACAGCTTTCAGCAGCGGCCTGTCTGCAGTCTGCACGCGCGCCGCGGCGGCGAGCAGATCGGTCTGGGTGATCAGGCCGAGGATATGCCGCCCCGCGTCGACGATCACCACCGCGTGGCTGCGTCCGTCGGTCAGCACCGGCAGCAGGCTCATCGCCGGCGTGTTCGGCGAGGCGGTGCCGGCCTTCGACATCACGTCCTTTACCGAGTCGGTCGCTCTCGTCAGCTCGCGCAGACCGACCGCGCCGACCAGCCTTGCCTCGGCATCGACCACGGGCAAGGTGCGGATGTTATGGTCTAGAAGCTGCTTGCGCGCCTCCTCGGCGCCGGCGTTCTCCGGCACCGAGATCACGTCGCGCGACATGATGTCCTGGCAAAGCAACCTGCGCTGGGAGCGCACCATCGCCTGCAGCTCGACCTGGCGCAGCAGTCTTTCGATATCGTCGCGGTCGATGTCGAAAGTCTCGTCGAGGGCGGCAAGAGCGGCATCGACATCTTCTGGGCGGAAACCGACACGCTCCGCCGGCGGCCGGTCGGCGGTGCCGTGGCTGTTGGCCACGGGCTGATGCACATGCGGGTAACTGCGCCGCGACAGCTTGTGGAACAGGAAGCCGAGCGTCACCAGTATGATCGAGTTCAGCGCCACCGGCACGAACGGAAACAGGAAGCCGGCGCTGATCACGGCCGGCCCGCCGAGCACGGCGGTGAGGGCTGCGGCACCGCCCGGCGGATGCAGCGAGCGCGTGAACGACATGGCGGCAATGGCGAGCGCTACGGCGAGGCCGGAGGCGATCACCGGGTTGTGCACGAAATGCGCCACGGTCACGCCGACCAGCGCCGAGATGGTATTGCCGCCGATGATCGACCAGGGCTGCGCCAGCGGGCTCGAAGGCACGGCAAAAAGCAGCACGGCGGAAGCGCCCATCGGCGCCACCAGCATCGCCACATGCGGTCCGCTACCCATGGCGAGCCCGCTGATCGCCCCCGTCAGCGCGATGCCGATGGTCGCGCCGATGCAGGCGGTGAGCCGTTCGCGCAGCGTCGCGCCGGCAAGGATCGGAACGAAGAGGCGAAACGCCATGGCAGGCCCTTGGGATCAAATGGCTGGAATTTGCGCTGCTCGCAATGCCGCCGAAGCCACGGATTTGGAAGCCAAACCAATCCGTATATTCGCGGCCGGGAAGAATATTATTGCACGAGGCGCCGCGCGCCACACCATCGGCGGCCTCGGCTTTCTCAATCGCGCCAAGGCGTTACGAGCGGACTCTGTGCGGCAGGTGATCGGCCATTACTCGGCGGTCGCCGCCGCGGCAAGTCCGCGCTGGATATCGGCCTTCAGGTCCTCGACGTCCTCGAGCCCGATCTGCAGGCGGATCAGCGGGCCGGCATAGGAGCCCTTTGCGATGGTGCGGTCGCCGAGGAAGACCGGCACGGCAAGGCTCTCATAGCCGCCCCAGGAATAGCCGAGACCGAAAATGGTCAGCGCGTCGAGGAAGGCATGTTGCTGCCTTTGCCCGCCGCCCTTGAGCACGATCGAGAAGATGCCGCTCGAGCCGCAGAAGTCGCGCTTCCACAGCGCGTGGTCGGGATGGCTTTCCAGCGCCGGATGCAGCACCTGCGCCACGCCCGGCTGCTCCTCCAGCCAGCGCGCGATATCGAGCGCGCTCTTCCGGTGATGTTCGAGCCTGACACCCATCGTGCGCAGCCCGCGCAGCACCTGGTAGACGTCGTCCGGCCCGGAACAGCATCCCAGCGTGCAGAAGCCTTCATAGAGCTGCTTCCAGCAGGCCTCGTTGGCCGAAACCGTGCCGAGCAGCACGTCGGAATGGCCGGCCGGATATTTGGTCGCCGCATGGATCGAGATGTCGACGCCATGGTCGAGCGGCTTGAAAAAGAGCGGCGTCGCCCAGGTGTTGTCCATCATGACGATGGCGCCCGCCGCATGCGCGGCCTTTACGATCGCCGGAATGTCCTGGATCTCATAGGTGTTCGAGCCCGGCGATTCGGTGAACACCACCTTGGTGTTGGTCTTGATCAGCTGGGCGATGCCGGCGCCGATGCGCGGATCGTAATATTCGATCTCGACGCCGAGGCGCTTCAGCATGGTGTCGGCGAAATTCCGCGTTGGATGGTAGACCGAATCGACGATCAGCAGATGGTCGCCGGCCGAAACGAAAGTGAGCAGGGGCACAGTCACCGCCGCAAGGCCGGACGGCACCGCGATCGTGCCGGCAGACCCCTCCAGCGCGTCGACGGCGAGCGTCAGCGCGTCCATGGTTGGCGTGCCGCGCGTGCCGTAGGTGTATTTCTGGCTGCGCGACGCCATCGCGGCGGCGTCGGGATAAAGCACGGTCGAGGCATGTACGACGGGCGGATTGACGAAGCCGAAATAGTCGCGCGGGTTGTTGCCGGAATGGGCAAGCCGCGTGTTGATGCCGATCTTGCTGCCGTCTGTCGCCATAGTTCGTTGCCCGTCATAGTGTGTCAGGGGTCCAGCCATAGAGCGGCGGAACTGGCCGCGCAACCGCTCCGAGCCCGCCAAGCGTTGGTGTTTGGATGGGCCAAACAAAAGATCGCCGGCTCATCGTTTGCGCCCGCTGCGCGCTTCCGGCCGGACACCTGTTGAATGTGGCCCGCACGCCGTTTGCCGCCATGAATCATGCCAGTCCTTCCATCGTCGACGACAGTAGTAACGGGCAGGAATTCTCGTAACGTTCAAAATTTCCGGGGACCTGATTTGCCGGTTCCGGATGCAACTCTTGACCAATTCGCGGGCGCTTTTGGCTGCAATTCGGGCATTTGCGGCAATCGGTTTTCAAACCCGTCGCAATTCGGTCATTTCCCTTGACCTCACAGGAATAATCGCCTTCGATGCGTTTCGTGAATGGGAGGCAATGCATCGGCAATGATGCGGGTCCGGAGTGGGCCGAAGTGGGAGCTGCATTCACATATGAAAAAAAGATCAGGGCTGCCTGGGAAGCAGGGGCGCCTGTAGCAGAAAAGGGTCTGTGGGTCATGAAACACATTGCAATCGGCATTCTTGGCGCCGCCGCGCTCGGGTTTACGGCGTCGGCAGCTTCGGCCGGCACGCTGGATACCGTGAAGCAGAAGGGCTTCATCCAGTGCGGCGTCTCGACCGGCCTCGCCGGCTTCTCGGCGCCGGACGACAAGGGGGAATGGCAGGGCATCGATGCCGACTTCTGCCGCGCCGTCGCGGCCGCCGTCTTCGGCGATGGCACCAAGGTCAAGTTCACGCCGCTCAGCGCCAAGGAACGCTTCACCGCGCTGCAGTCTGGTGAGGTCGACATCCTCTCGCGCAACACCACCTGGACGATCAACCGCGACACCGCGCTTGGCTTGAACTTCGTCGGCACCACCTACTATGACGGCCAGGGCTTCATGATCAACGCCAAGAAGCTGCCGGGCGTGAACTCGGCGCTGCAGCTTTCGGGCGCCGCCGTCTGCGTGCAGAGCGGCACCACGACCGAGCTCAACCTCGCCGACTACTTCAAGTCGAACAAGATGGAGTACAACCCCGTCGTGTTCGAGAAGCTGGAAGAGGTCAACGCCGCTTACGATGCCGGCCGCTGCGACGTCTACACCACCGACCAGTCGGGCCTCTATGGCATCCGCCTGACGCTGGGCTCGCCGGCCGATCATGTCGTGCTGCCCGAGATCATCTCCAAGGAGCCGCTCGGACCGGCCGTGCGCCAGGGCGATGACCAGTGGTACCACATCGTCAAGTGGACCTATTTCGCGCTGCTCGACGCCGAGGAGCTCGGCATCACCAAGGCCAATGTCGACGAGATGAAGAACTCGGACAACCCCGAAATCAAGCGTGTGCTGGGTATGGAGGCCGATACCAAGATCGGCACCGATCTCGGCGTCTCCAACGATTGGGTCGTCAACATCGTCAAGGCCGTCGGCAACTACGGCGAAATGTTCGACAAGAATGTCGGCTCCGGCAGCCCGCTCAAGATCGCGCGCGGCATCAACGCGCTGTGGACCAAGGGCGGCCTGCAATACGCTCCGCCGATCCGCTGATCGAAATGTGATCCGGGGGGCAGGTAGTCTGCCTCCCGGTTTCTCTTTTCAGGGGATGGTCGCATGGCTTCGCAGGAAATCCTTCGGGAGGAGCCGAGTCGCGGCTCCTTCATCAATGACCCGAAAATACGCAGTCTCTTCTTTCAGACGCTGGTCATCGTCCTTCTGTTCGGCTCGATCTGGTGGATCGTCCACAACGTCATCGACAATCTGCAGCGCCTGCATATCGCCTCAGGTTTCCAATTCCTGAGGGGCAGGGCGGGATTCGACATCTCGGACACGCCGATCGCCTACACGTCCGATTCCACCTATGGCCGCGCCCTGGTGGTCGGTCTGCTCAACACGATCATCGTCGCCGTGGCCGGCATCGTCACCGCGACCATCATCGGCTTCATCGTCGGCATCGGCCGCCTGTCGCAGAACTGGCTGATCCGCAAGATCTGCACCGTCTATGTCGAGATCTTCCGCAACATTCCGCCGTTGCTGGTCATCTTCTTCTGGTATTCCGGCGTGCTGGCCGTGCTGCCGGCGCCGCGTGAGAGCATCCATCTGCCCTTCGGCTCCTTCCTCAACCAGCGCGGCTTCTATTTCCCGCGCGCCCTCTGGGGCGAGGGCTCATGGCTGATGATCGTCGCTTTCGTCGTGGCGCTCGCCATGGCCTGGTTCGTCGCCCACCGGGCGCGCCAGCGGCAGATGGCGACCGGCCAGCAGTTTCCGGTGTTCTGGACCTCGGTCGCGCTGATCGTCGGCCTGCCGGTGCTCGCATTCCTGCTCGGCGGAATGCCGCTTACCTTCGATTTCCCGAAGCAGTCGACCTTCAACCTGACCGGCGGCTTCCAGGTCAAGCCGGAATTCCTGTCGCTCTACATGGCGCTGTCCTGCTATACGGCCGCCTTCATCGCCGAGATCGTGCGCGCCGGCATCAGGGGCGTCAGCAAGGGCCAGACCGAGGCAGCTGGCGCCCTTGGCCTCCGTTCCGGCCCGATCCTGCGCCTGGTCGTCGTGCCGCAGGCGATGCGCATCGTCATCCCGCCGCTGACCAGCCAGTATCTCAACCTGACCAAGAACTCGTCGCTGGCGATCGCCATCGGTTATCCGGATCTCACCGCCACCGCCGGCACAGTGCTCAACCAGACGGGGCAGGCGGTCGAGGGCGTGTTGATCATGATGATCGCCTATCTGGTGCTGAGCCTCGTGACCTCGGCGGTCATGAACGTCGTCAACGCCAGAATGGCGCTGGTGGAGAGGTAGGGCCATGCAGGAACACGACATGTCCTGGGTGCGCACCGAGATGGCGCTGGCCGAGCCGGCGCCGCCCGGCGAGCGCGGCGCCATCGCCTGGGTGCGCAAGAACCTCGTCGGCTCGGCCGGCGACACCATCCTCACCATCATCGGCATCGCCATCGTCGCCTGGGTTCTGCCGCAGATCATCAACTGGGCCTTCATCAACGCCCAGTGGATAGGGCCGAACCGCACCGTCTGCGCGACAGTCTCGCAAGGCGGCGTCCAGCCGGACGGCTGGAGCGGCGCCTGCTGGGCCTTCGTCAACGCCAAGTTCGGGCAGTTCATCTTCGGCATCTATCCGATCGAGGAGCGTTGGCGCCCGACCCTCGTCGCGGTCCTGCTGGTCGTGCTTTTGGTGCCGATGCTGATCCCGCGCGTGCCGCGCAAGGGGCTGAACGCCATCCTGCTCTTCCTGGTGCTGCCGGTCGTCTCCTTCTTTCTCCTGTCCGGCGGCGTGTTCGGTCTGCCTCATGTCGAGACGTCGCGCTGGGGCGGCCTCCTGGTCACGCTGAGCCTTTCCTTCGTCGGTATTGTCGTGTCGCTGCCGCTCGGCACCGTGCTGGCGCTCGGCCGCCGATCGAAAATGCCGATCGTCAGGCTTTTATGCGTCATCTTCATCGAGTTCGTGCGCGGCATTCCGCTGATCACGGTGCTGTTCTTCGCCAGCGTCATGCTGCCGCTGTTCCTCCCTGCAGGCGTCACCTTCGACAAGTTCCTGCGGGCGCTGATCGGCGTCTCGCTGTTCGCCGCCGCCTATATGGCGGAAGTGGTGCGCGGCGGCCTGCAGGCGATCCCGAAGGGCCAGTATGAGGGCGCCGATTCGCTCGGTCTCGGCTATTGGCAGAAGATGGGCCTAATCGTGCTGCCACAGGCGCTGAAGCTGGTCATCCCTGCCATCGTCAACACCTTCATCGGCATGTTCAAGGACACCAGCCTGGTGCTCATCATCTCGATCTTCGACCTGTTGGGCGTGGTCAAGCAGAACCTGTCCGACGCCAACTGGGCGACGTCGCAGACCGCCAAATCCGGTCTTGTCTTCGCCGCCTTCGTATTCTGGCTGTTCTGCTTCGGCATGTCGCGCTATTCAATGTACACCGAACGCCGGCTGGACACCGGTTACAAACGCTGATGCATGTCGCCCAAAAGTGTGTAGCGGTTTTGGGATAACGACATGCATCAAATTCAACGATAAGGGGAATTGGCCATGGCCACCGAAAACGCCGTCAGCGCGGAAGACATCAAGGTCGATGCCAAGAAGATGCACATCTCGACCACCGATGTCGCCATCGACATCATCGGCATGCACAAATGGTATGGCGAGTTCCACGTGCTGAAGGATATCAACCTCAAGGTGATGCGCGGCGAGCGCATCGTCATCTGCGGTCCGTCCGGCTCCGGCAAGTCGACGATGATCCGCTGCATCAACCGGCTGGAAGAGCACCAGAAAGGCAAGATCATCGTCGATGGCAAGGAACTCACCAACGACCTGAAGAAGATCGACGAGGTGCGCCGCGAGGTCGGCATGGTGTTCCAGCACTTCAACCTCTTCCCCCACCTCACCATCCTGGAGAACTGCACGCTGGCGCCGATCTGGGTGCGCAAGACGCCGAAGAAGCAGGCCGAGGAAATCGCCATGCATTTCCTGAAGCGCGTCAAGATCCCCGAACAGGCCAACAAGTACCCGGGCCAGCTCTCCGGCGGCCAGCAGCAGCGCGTGGCGATCGCCCGCTCGCTCTGCATGAACCCGCGCATCATGCTGTTCGACGAGCCGACCTCGGCGCTCGACCCGGAAATGATCAAGGAAGTGCTGGAGACGATGGTGGGCCTGGCCGAAGAAGGCATGACGATGCTCTGCGTTACCCACGAGATGGGTTTTGCCCGCAAGGTCGCCAACCGGGTGATCTTCATGGATCAGGGCCAGATCGTCGAGCAGAACACGCCGGCCGAATTCTTCGACCATCCTCGCCATGAGCGCACGAAACTGTTCCTGTCGCAGATCCTGCACTGAGCGGCGCGGCAGCGAGTTGTATGATTGAAGGTTGGTGTGTGCAGGAATTGCGAACGCCTCGTTCCTTCACACCCCCCTCTGTCCTGCCGGACATCTCCCCCGCAAGGGGGGAGATTGGCAGTTCCCGCGCCCCGCCAGTTCTGCGACGTTGAAGATTGGCGAAAGCGGAGCGACATCTGATCTCCCCCCTTGCGGGGGAGATGTCCGGCAGGACAGAGGGGGGTGCTGTCCCGCCAGCATATCCAATTGACGTTGCTTGAGTAGAACTCCTACCGCCTCACAACCTTCCTCTCCTCCCACCCGTAGAGCCAGTCCAGATCCGCCGCGAGCTTTTCCGCGGGCCGGGTCGCCAGCACCAGGTTGCGGGCGATGGCCACCGGGCCCCAGGCATGCCAGGCCAGCCGATTGAGCGCGCCGCGCCTGAGCACCTTCTCGATGCGCGGCCGCCTGAGATTCTCCCACATGGCGAGGCTTTGCCGCGGATCGGCCGGGAAGTCGGCAACCAGGTCGGCGAGCATCGAGGCGTCTTCGATCGCCATAGCCGCGCCCTGCGCCGCGAACGGCGTCATGGCATGCGCCGCGTCGCCGATCAGTGCCACCCCCTCCGGCATCGTCCAGCGCCTTTGCTCGACGGTGTGGATCGCAAAGGCGGTCCATGGCCCGGCCACGGCGACAAGCCTTGCCAGCGCCGCCGACGTGCCGCGCATGGAGCTGGCGAGAATGGCGGGGTCGGCATGGCCCGACCAGCCTTCGGCGATGCGCTCGCCCTTGGTGAAGGCGGCGAGGTTGAAGGCGCTGCCCTTGCTCACCGGATAGGCGACCATGTGGAAGCCCGGATGCAGGAAGGTGGTGACGCAGTCGGCGGCGCCGATCGCCGCAAACGCCTGGCCGGCAGCGCTTGTCGCCGCAACCATGGCGCGCCAGGCGAGCTCGCCGGAGAAGCGGCTTTTCCTGAAAGCGGGCTCCTTGCCGGCAAGCTGCGATCGAACCGACGACCAGACGCCGTCGGCGCCTACCAAAAGGCCGCCGGCCGCCTCCATGCTGCCGCCATCCCTTTGCGCCGTGACGACGATGTTTTGCGGTGCAACGGCAATGTCCGTCACCTGCGCGCCGGTGATGAGTTGGATTTCGGGGTGCTCTGCCACTCGCGTCGTCAGCGCGGCCTGCAGATCGGCGCGATGCGCGACCAGATAGGGTGCGCCCCAGCGGTTCTCGCCTGCCTGGCCCAGTGGCACCCGCGCCAGCTCGCGCAAGGTGGCGGCGTCCTTCAGCACCACCGCTTCCGGCCTGACGGCGCTCACCGCTAAGCGGTCGAGCACGCCGAGCCGGCGCAGGATGCGTGTCGCGTTGGGGGAAAGTTGGAGCCCGGCGCCTGCCGCTTCGAGCTGGCCGGCCTGCTCCAGCACCGTGGCGGCATAGCCGCGCCCGGCAAAGGCAAGGGCCGACGTCAGCCCGGCGATGCCAGCCCCGGCGATGACGACCTGCCGGGACCGTGCCTCATCCATGATCTAGCAGTCATCCATGATCTGCGGATCAGGCGGCCTGGTCGATATAGAGGCAGTCGGCCGGCTGCGTTTCCGTCGCCTTCAGTTTCGGCGAATAGCGATAGAGGGTCGAGCAATAGGGGCAGACCTTCTCATCGTCGTCGCCCATGTCGAGGAACACATGCGGATGGTCGAAAGGCGGGTTGGCGCCGGTGCACATGAATTCCTTGACGCCGATGTCGATTGCCGGATGACCCGCATCGTTCTGGAAATGGGGAATGGAACCGCCTGCCATCGTCGTCTCCTTCAAATCGGCCCGTTTGCATCTGGATCATAACCGGGCAGTTTGCAAGATCGATGAAATGAAACTGTCGCAAAAGGCTGGCAGAGGATAAGTTGAGCCGGTTAAGCGCATGACCCCGGGAATCGGAGCGATCCCCTGACCGATCATGCGTCACAAAAGCATGTTAGAGCGTCGCGTCCGGCGGTATATGGCGCTCAAAAGGGCGGTTGCGGGCAAGAGCAGGAAACCATGAGTGAACTGAGGCCGGTACAAAGCGAGTTCATCACCGTCGAGGCAGCAAGCCCGGACGGCGGCAATCCCGACCGTTTCGTCAATCGGGAGTTCTCCTGGCTGCAGTTCAACCGGCGCGTGCTGGAAGAATCGCTGAACGAGCGCCATCCGCTGCTCGAGCGCGTGCGCTTCCTGTCGATCTCGGCCGCCAATCTCGACGAATTCTTCATGGTCCGCGTCGCCGGCCTTGCCGGCCAGGTGCGCGAAGGCATTGCGCTGAAGAGCCCGGACGGCCGCACCCCCGAGCAGCAGCTCGAGCAATTGCTGCGCGAGGTCGAGCGCCTGCAGGAAGACCAGCAGAAGAGCCTGTCGACCTTGATGGAGCTGCTCAACAAGGAAGGCATCGAGAGCATAACCCGCGACGCGCTGACCAAGGACGAGAGGGCCTGGCTGGAAGAGCATTTCCAGGACCAGGTGTTTCCGGTGCTGACGCCGCTGTCGATCGACCCGGCGCACCCGTTCCCGTTCATTCCCAATCTCGGCTTCTCGATGGCGCTGCAACTGCGCCATCGCAAGAACGGCGAGGAGATGAGCGCGCTGCTGCGCCTGCCGGTGGCGCTGCGGCGCTTCATCCGTCTGCCCGACCGCAAGCACCATGTACGCTTCATCCCGCTGGAAGAAGCGGTCGGCCTCTATATCGGCAAGCTTTTCCCCGGATATGAGGTCAAGGGCTCGGGCACGTTCCGCATCATCCGCGACAGCGATATCGAGGTCGAGGAGGAGTCGGAAGATCTCGTGCGGCTGTTCGAGACGGCGCTGAAGCGCCGTCGCCGCGGGTCCGTGATCCGCATCGAATTCGACACGCTGATGCCGGCCGAGCTGCGCGACTTCGTCGCCGGCGAGCTCGGCGTCACGTCGAGCCGCATCAGCGTGCTTACCGGCCCTCTGGCGCTCAACCAGATCTCCGAGATCGTCGCCATCCCGCGCGACGACCTTAAATTCACGCCCTACAATCCGCGTTTCCCCGAGCGCATCCGCGAGCATGGCGGCGACTGCCTGGCCGCCATCCGCGAGAAGGACATCATCGTCCACCACCCTTACGAATCCTTCGACGTGGTGGTGCAGTTCCTGCGCCAGGCGGCCGCCGATCCGGAAGTCGTCGCCATCAAGCAGACGCTCTACCGCACCTCGAACGACAGCCCGATCGTGCGTGCATTGATTGACGCGGCCGAAGCCGGCAAGTCGGTCACGGCGCTGGTCGAGCTCAAGGCGCGCTTCGACGAGGAGGCCAACATCCGCTGGGCACGCGATCTCGAGCGCGCCGGCGTCCAGGTCGTCTTCGGCTTCCTGGAATTGAAGACACACGCCAAGATGTCGCTGATCGTGCGCCGCGAGGATGGAAGGCTGCGCAACTACGTCCATCTCGGCACCGGCAACTATCATCCCGTCACCGCCCGCATCTACACAGACCTGTCCTTCTTCACCACCGACCCGACGATCGCGCGCGACGTAGCGCAGATCTTCAACTTCATCACCGGCTATGCCGAACCGGCCGAGGAGATGCGCCTTGCCGTGTCGCCCTTCACGCTGCGCAACCGCATCCTGAGGCACATCTCCGAGGAGATCGCCTATGCGCGTGACGGCCGGCCGGCCCGCATCTGGATGAAGATGAATTCGCTCGTCGATCCCACCGTCATCGACGCGCTTTACGACGCGAGCCGCGCCGGCGTCGAGATCGACCTCGTCGTGCGCGGCATATGCTGCCTGAGGCCGCAGGTGCCGGGTCTTTCGGAGAACATCAGGGTGAAGTCGATCGTCGGCCGCTTTCTCGAGCACAGCCGCATCTACTGCTTCGGCAACGGCTACGGCCTGCCGTCCGACGAGGCGATCGTCTACATCTCCTCTGCCGACATGATGCCGCGCAATCTCGACCGCCGCGTCGAGACCCTGGTGCCGATCACCAACCCAACTGTGCATGAACAGGTGCTTGGCCAGATCATGCTCGGCAACATCATGGACAACCAGCAAAGTTTCGACGTATTGGCTGACGGCACCTCCCGGCGCGTCGCGCTGGAGGAGGGCGAGGAACCGTTCAACGCGCAGGAATATTTCATGACCAATCCGAGCCTTTCCGGACGGGGTGACGCGCTGAAATCGCATGCGCCCAGGCGCATTGCCCAGTTCAAGCGCCGCAAGAAGAACGCCGCCGCGTGATTTCGATTTCCCAGGGCCGGCTCCAGGACCGGCGGCCGCTGTCGATCATCGACATCGGATCGAACTCGATCCGCCTCGTCGTCTATGAAGGGCTGGCGCGCTCGCCGACGCTTTTGTTCAACGAAAAGATGCTGGCTGGGCTTGGTCGCGGCATCGTTTCGACGGGCAAGCTCGATCCCGAGGCGGTGACGCGCTCGATGGAGGAGTTCCGCCGTTTTCGCGCGCTTTCGGATCAGGCCGGCGCCGAGCACATGTTCGTGCTGGCGACCGCGGCGGCGCGCGAGGCGGTCAACGGCCCGGATTTCATCCACCGCGCCGAGGACGTGCTGAAGACCGAGATCCGCGTGCTCTCCGGCCGGCAAGAGGCGCACTATTCCGCGCTCGGCGTCATCTCCGGCTTCTATCCGGCCAACGGCATCGCCGGCGACCTTGGCGGCGGCAGCCTGGAGCTCGTCGACATCAATGGCGAGGCGATCGGCGACGGTATCACGCTGCCGCTGGGCGGCCTGCGCCTGCAGGATATGGCGAAGAACTCGCTGGTCCAGGCACAGAAGATCACCCGCCAGGAATTGGCGCGGGCGAAGCTTTTGAAGGGCGGGCAGGGCAGGGTCTTCTACGCCGTCGGCGGCACCTGGCGAAACCTCGCCCGGCTGCACATGGAGATGAACAACTACCCGCTTGGCGTGATGCATCATTACGAGATCGGCGCCGATAGCGCCCAGAGCTTCCTCAGGCAGGTGGCCAAGGGCGAGGTCGAGAAGGTCCGGGGCATCGAGGGCGTCTCCAAGAACCGCCGCTCGCTCTTACCCTACGGCGCGGTCGTGCTGCAGGAGATCATGGCGGCGATGCAGCCGTCGAAGATCATCGTCTCGGCCCAAGGCGTGCGCGAAGGCTTCCTCTATTCGCTGCTCGACGCGGCCGAGCAGAAAGCCGATCCGCTGATCTCGGCCGCCGAAGAGCTGGCGCTTTTGCGCTCGCGCTCGGTCCACCACGCGCACGACCTCGTCGAATGGACCGGCAAGGCCTTCAAGGCCTTCGGCATCGACGAGACGGTGGACGAGGCGCGCTACCGCCACGCCGCCTGCCTGCTCGCCGATATCGGCTGGCGCGCGCATCCGGAATATCGCGGCAGGCAGTCGCTCAACATCATCGCGCATGCCTCTTTCATCGGCGTCGACCATCCCGGCCGCGCCTATCTGGCTTTAGCCAGCGCCTACCGGCATGACGGCATCTTCAACGATAGCATAGCGCCCGAGATCAAGGCGCTGGCGCCGCCGCGCGTGCTCGAGCGCGCGCGTGTGCTCGCGGCGATGATGCGTGTCGTCTACCTGCTCACGGCGGCGATGCCGGGCGTGATGCCGCGGCTGAAATGGGAAAGCCGCGGCAATGGCGCGCTGGCGCTGGTGCTGCCGGCATCGCTTGCCGACCTCTATGGCGAGCGCCCCGCCGGTCGGCTGGCGCAACTGGCGCGCATCACCAACCGCCGCCTGGTGCTGGCGGTCGAGGGCGGGCCGAGCGTTTCGGTGAAATAGATTGGCTCACGTCACCTCGGCGCCGATGCCGAAGCCGCGTCCGTCCGCCGACCACGCGCCCGCGCCGGCCATGGCGAGCGCCAGGAAGCCGCCGGCAATTGCAATGTCCTTCATCAGCATCTGCTGGTGCATGAAGGCTAAAGTCGCGTCGTCGGCGCCCTGACCGTAATGGCCGATGAAACCGGCTGCGATCGAGAAGGCGGCAAGCAGCAGTGCTGCGATCCGCGTCTGGAAGCCGATCAGGATCAACAATCCGGCGATCAGCTCGAACAGGCCGGTGCCCCAGGCGGCTAAAGTCGGCAGCGGCAGGCCGAGGCCGGCGAAATAGCTGGTCGTGCCGGCGATGTTGGTGAGCGCCTGGAAACCGGAGGGCACGAACAACGCGGCGAGCAGCAGCCGCGAGACGAGAAGCAATGCGTTGCGGGGCATTGGTCACCTCCCTTGCCGGCATCACGCCGGCTGCCGGCGCAGTCTACGCCTACAACCGGAAAACGAAAAAGCGGCGCGGAAAATTCCGCGCCGCATTCATTTCGGCCTGGGAGGAAAAAGACTTCAGCCGCGCTTGGCGTCGATCGAATAGGCGCCGGCGCCCGACGAGGCCAGCAGGATGAAGCCTCCGGTGATGGCGAGGTTCTTGAGGAACTGGATCATCTGCATCTGGTCGGCCCAGCCGGTATGAGCGACCAGCCCGGTGGCGATCGTGAAGATGGCGAGCACCCAGGCGGCGATCCGCGTCTGGAAGCCGACGAGAATGGCAAGGCCGCCGAGCAGTTCGATCAGGCCGACGACAACGGCGGTTACGGTCGGCAACGGCAGGCCGAGGGCGCCGAAGTATCCGGCAGTGCCGGAAATGGCGGTGAGCTTGCCGAAGCCGGAAAGCAGGAAGATGACCGCGAGCAGGATGCGGCCGAGCAGGATCGTGGTGGAGCTGTTGGACGCGGTGCCGGCGGTAGCGGCGGAAGTGTTGATGGACATGGCGAGTCTCCGAATGGGGTTGAATGCCAGTCAGATAGACGACGAAGACTGTTCACCAAAGCCACCTATGTGGCGACACATTGTTCACAGAACCTATTGTCCCACGGTTCCGCGGTCGACGCGAAATTCATGTCGGCGGATTGGGTTCGGGGAGCAAATTGTGCTGCCGCAAAATCCCTATGGCTTCGTCATCCACGGGCGAAGCAAGGAGCGAAGCGACGCAGCGCAGACCCGAGGATCCATTCCGTGACTTCAAAGCAGCCGCCGCGGTGCAGAATTCTGTTCCGCTGTGCCCTTCGGCCAAGGTTACGGCATGGATCCCAGGGTCTGCGCAGGAGCTTCGCTCCTGCTCCGCCCGTGGATGACGACGTTGGGGAGGCGTCAGCCAATTGTGAACGTCTGCGATTTGCCGCGCCGAGGAACTACCCCGGATGCGTCATGTCCTGCGGGCGCACCAGCCGGTCGTAATCGGCCTCGCTAACCAGCCCGGTGGCAAGAGCTTCCTCGCGCAGCGTGGTGCCGTTCTTGTGCGCGGTCTTGGCGATCTTGGCGGCGTTGTCGTAACCGATGGTGGGAGCGAGCGCCGTCACCAGCATCAGCGAACGGTCGAGCGCCGCCTTGATGTTGTCTTCCCGCGCCTCGATGCCGACTACGCAATTGTCGGTGAACGAGACCGACGCATCGGCGAGCAACTGCACCGACTGCAGGAAATTGTAGGCCATCAGCGGGTTGTAGACGTTGAGCTCGAAATGGCCCTGGCTGCCGGCGAAGGTGAGCGCGGCGTTGTTGCCGAACACCTGCACGCAGACCTGCGTCAGCGCCTCGCACTGGGTCGGGTTGACCTTGCCCGGCATGATCGAGGAGCCCGGCTCGTTCTCCGGCAGCGACAGCTCGCCGAGGCCCGAGCGCGGGCCGGAGCCGAGGAAGCGGATATCGTTGGCGATCTTGAATAGCGCGGCGGCCGCCGCGTTGATCGCGCCATGCGAGAAGACCATGGAGTCATGCGCGGCAAGTGCCTCGAACTTGTTCGGCGCGGTGACGAAGGAAATGCCGGTGATCGAAGCGATGCGGTCTGCCACCTTCTCGGCAAAACCCACCGGCGCGTTGAGGCCGGTGCCGACGGCCGTGCCGCCCTGCGCCAGTTCCTGCAGGCCGGGCAGCGTCTGCTCGATGCGCTTGATCGAGGAGGCGACCTGCGCGGCATAGCCGGAAAATTCCTGGCCGAGCGTCAGCGGCGTGGCGTCCTGCGTATGGGTGCGGCCGATCTTGATGATGTGATTGAAGGCGCGGGCTTTGGCGTCGAGCGCCTTGTGCAGGTGGTGCAAGGCAGGGATCAGGTGGTGTGCGACCCGCTCGGCACAGGCGATGTGCATGGCCGTGGGGTAGGTGTCGTTCGACGACTGGCTCATATTGACGTGGTCGTTCGGGTGCACCGGCTTCTTCGAGCCCATGACGCCGCCGAGCATCTCGATCGCCCGGTTGGAGATCACTTCGTTGGCGTTCATGTTGGACTGCGTGCCCGAGCCCGTCTGCCACACCACCAGCGGGAAATGGTCGTCGAGCTTGCCGTCGATCACTTCCTGCGCGGCCTCGACGATCGCCTTGCCGACGGTGGGGTCGAGCCGCTTCATCTCCATGTTCACTTCGGCCGCGGCGCGCTTGACGACGCCGAGCGCGCGGACGATCGAGGCCGGCTGCTTTTCCCAGCCGATCTTGAAATTGCCCAATGAACGTTGCCCCTGCGCCCCCCAGTAGCGGTCGGCCGTGACCTCGATGGGACCGAACGTATCGGTTTCGGTTCTGGTCTTTTCAGCGCTCACGGGAAATCTCCGGTCTGTCGATTTTGGGCAACGGCGTATCGCGTTGCACAAAACGCATCAAGCGGAGATTGCGGGGGAGGGGGATGCAAATCGGTTTGAAGGTGCGCCCTCTTCCTTCTCCCCTTGTGGGAGAAGGTGGATCGGCGCGCAGCGCCGAGACGGATGAGGGGTGTTCCAGCGGAGTGAGACGCTGGCTTTCCCTGGAGCACCCCTCATCCGTCGCCTTCGGCGACACCTTCTCCCACAAGGGGAGAAGGGAAAGCGCTCATTCTATCGGCGGCCCAACAATATCGATGCCGTTCTTCCAGCAAATTCTTGTCAGCACTTCAATCATCTCCGGCGTCGGCTCGGCCGGCGGGGGCAGGTTCGGCCGTTCCGCCGGCCGGCTCGCCTGGCGAACCATCGTCTCGAAATCCGAACCGCGCGTGACGGTGAGCGTATGCGCGCCTTCCGGGGATTCGACCTTGAACGTATGCGGCAGGCCTTTCGGCGCGATGACGGTCTCGCCGGAGCCGACCATCCGCTCATGGCCGTTGATCTGGAACCGCATCCGCCCCTCGATGATGTGAAAAATCTCATCCTCGTTCCGATGCACATGCAGCGGTGGAGAATCGCCATAGGGCAGACGATGCTCGATGACGCAGATGCCGTCCTCGCCGTCGGCCGCGGAGACCTGGATGGCAACGAGCGTGTTGTTGAACCAAAGGAGTTCCTTGCCTGTGATGGCGCTGTTGATCATTGTCATGGCTGCTCTCCCCTTGTTGGGCCGGCGAAGCGGCGTCGACGCGACCTAACCAGGGACGGGCGGGCGATGGAAATCGAATGATCGTATGGGGCGGATTGATGCGATGAATTTGAACGCTCTGGATCTCAATCTGGTGAGAGTCCTCGACGCGCTGTTGCGCGAGAAGAGCGTGACGCGCGCCGGCGAGCAGATCGGCCTCAGCCAGCCAGCCGTGAGCGCGGCGCTCAACCGCCTGCGCCATGCGCTCAACGACCAGCTTTTCGTGAGGCGCGGCAACGACATGGTGCCGACGCCGCGCGCCGAAAGCCTGGCCGAGCCGGTGCGCGCGGCGCTGCGCGAGATCGAGCGCGCCTTCCAGCCTACGACCGGCTTCGATCCGGCGAGACTCGAACGCACCTTCACCTTCATGGGCGCGGACTTTTTTTCGATGCTGCTGATGCCGCCATTCGCCGCCCGCATCGCGGCGATGGCGCCGCGCGTTTCGTTCCGCTTTCTGGATAGCGCCATCGGCGATGTCTCTAGGCTGCTGCAGGAAGATCAGATCGACGTGGCGCTGGAGCGTCCGCTGGAGGTCGCCGAATGGGTCTCCAGCGTGCCGCTGTTCGGCTCGCCCTTCGCCATCATCGCGGCGAAAGACAATGTCGAGCTACGCCAGGCGGGCATCGGCGAGGGCGAGCAGGTGCCACTCGATCTCTTCTGCGAACTGCCGCATGCGCTGCGCTCCATCGATGGCTCGATGTCGGGCTTCACCGACGACGCGCTGGGCAGGATGGGCCGGACGCGCCGGGTTACGCTCGCCCTGCCGCATTTCCAGGCCGTTGCGCTCGCGGTGGCGAGCGGGCCTTATCTGGCCGCCGTCCCAAGGCAGTTCGCGACGGCAGCCGCAAAATCCTTGCCGATCGGCATTTATCAACCGCCGATCTCGATACCTTCGCCTGCGGTCAGGATGTACTGGCACGCCCGCCGCGACGACGAGCCGCCGCATCGCTGGGTCCGCGAGCAGGTTCTGGATGAAGTGGGGAAACTCGGATTCAAGGACTGGGACGGCATGGCCGATATACAACCTTACCCCGCCGTGTAGCCGCCATCGACCGCAAATATCGCGCCACTGGTCCAAGCGGCTTCGTCGCTAGCCAGATGCACAGCCATGCCGGCAACATCCGCGGGCCGGCCGATGCGGCCGAGCGGATAGCTGCGCTCGACATAGGCCTTGAGTTCGGCTTGCGCTTCGGCCGGCAGGTTGACGATCGACTTCCGCCGCATGGCGGTGTCGACGGTGCCGGGTGCAATGGCGTTGACGCGGATGCCGTGCGGGCCGAGCTCGAAGGCGAGCGACTTGGTCAGCGAATTCATCGCGCCTTTCGACAGCGAATAGAGGCTCGACGGCCGCTTCGGGATCATCTTGTTGGCGAAGTAGGACGAGATGTTGATGACCGAAGCGCTGGCGCCCAGATGCGGCAGCAGCCGCTGCGTGAGGAAGAACGCCGCCGTCACATTAAGCGTGAAGGACTGCCGGAACTCTTCCTCGCTGACCGCTTCGAACGGCACGAAATAGGCGACGCCGGCATTGTTGACGAGGACGTCGAGCTGCCGGCTGGATTGCCTGATATGGGCTGCCACGGCATCGATGCCGGCGCTGGCGGCGAGATCGGCCGGGAGCGTCTCGACGGTGCCGCCGCCTTTAGCCTCTCCGGTCAGCGTGTCGCGCGCGGTCTCCAGCTTGCCGGTGTCGCGGCCGACGATCAGCACATCGGCGCCTTCGCGGACAAAAGCTTCGGCGATCGCCAGGCCGATGCCGTCCGATCCGCCGGTGACCAGCGCCCGTTTGCCGTGAAGTCGCATCGCCATGCCCCTGCAATTGTCGCGCAGGAATGCAGCGCCGAATGGCGCGGGTGGTCAACCCGAAGGCCTATCGTCCGGTATGAACTTTATCCGGCCGAGGCCAGGCCGGCGGCAGCGGGTTGTGGCAGGGCAAGCCGCCCCGCGACATAGTCCTTCACCTGCCGGACAGCCTGCTCGCGTGTGACGCTGCCCGGCTGCAGGCCGAGCCTCAGCCACAGCCCGTCGATCAGCGCGGTGACGCCGAGCACGATCTCGTCGGCCAGTTCCGGCGATGCGAGGCCGCGCAGGCCGGACAACAGGTTCGAGCGCATGCGCGCGTGGATCACCTTCTGGATGCGCGCCAGCTTCTCGTCGCGCGGCACCTCGGCGCAGAGCGACAGCCAGGCGTGGCAGAGAGGCGGCAGGAACAGATGCTCCTCGAAATTGCCCTCGATCACCGCTTCCAGCCGCTCCATCGAAGTCCGCGCCCGCTTGAGCCGCGCTACCACCGCGTTGCACAGCACGGCATTTGCCTCGCGCATCGCGTGCTCGAACAATTCCTGCTTGTTGCGGAAATAATGCAGCACGATGCCTTTCGAGGCGCCGGCCTGGGCCGCCACCTTTTCCAGCGTCGCTCCGGCAATGCCCTCTCGCTCCAGCACAGCGAAGGCCGCCTGCCGCAACTCCTTGCGGCGTATGTCGCTGAGACGTGTGAGCTTCACCGGATCGATCCATGCATGACGAATCCATGTTGACATTTTCGTCCGCTCAGATCAACAATTGACCAATGGGACAATAACATGACCAAATGGTCAATATGAGGAGAAACGAAATGTTGCGCATGCTTGCGAATGGCGTTTGTCTGGCTGCTTTGATGCTGGCAGCTCAAACGGCTTATGCGGCCGAGGCGGGTGAGTGTAGGGCGGTCCGTATGGCGGAGCCCGGCTGGAACGATCTCGCCTTCACCACCGGCGTGGCCAAGGTCCTGCTCCAGGCCCTGGGCTACGAGCCGCAGAGCGAGGTGCTCGGCATCAACGTCATCTACGAAGGCATGAAGAACAAAGACCTCGACCTGTTCCTCGGCTACTGGGACCCGGCGATGGTCACCTACTACGAGCCCTACAAGCAGGACGGCTCGATCGAGAATGTCCGCGTCAATCTGGTCGGCGCGAAATACACCTTCGCCGTGCCGACCTATGTCTGGGAAGCCGGCGTCAAGGACGTGGCCGACCTGCACAAGTTCGCCGACAAGTTCGGCAAGAAGATGTACGGCATCGAGCCCGGCTCGAACCAGCTGATGATGGACGCCATCGCCGACCCTCAGTTCCAGCTCGACGGCTGGCAGTGGTCGAGTCGAGCGAAGCCGGCATGCTCTCGGAGGTCGGCTACGAGATCAAGGAGAAGCAGTTCATCGTCTTCCAGGGCTGGGCGCCGCATCCGATGAACACGATGTACGACTTCAAGTACCTGACCGGCGGCGACAAGTTCTTCGGCCCGAATTTCGGCGCCGCCACCGTGACGACCCAGGTGCGCAAGAGTTTTCTGCAGCAATGCCCGAATGTGGCGCGGTTCCTGAACAACCTCGCCTTCGACATCGATCTGGAGAATGTCGGCATGGGCTACCTCATCAATGACGGCATGAAGCCGGAGGAAGGCGCCCTGAAGTCGATCACCCTGAACAAGGACCGCCTCGACGCCTGGCTCGCCGGCGTCACCACCTTCGACGGCAAGCCCGGCCTTGCCGCGGTCAAGGAAAAGCTCGGACTGTGAGGCCGGAGGCAATGGACCTGCCGGAGCAACAGGCCGAGCAGGGCGCCTGGGCCGGCCGCAAGCGGTTCGTCGATGTCGGTGACCTCGATCTTGCCTATGTCGAGGTCGCCGGTTCGGAGCCGTCGCTGCTGCTCGTCCACGGCTTCACCGACACCAGCCGCAGCTTCTCGCTGCTTGCGCCGCATCTTTCCGGCCACCGGCTGATCATGCCCGACCTGCGCGGCCACGGCGCCTCGCAGGCGGGCGAGGGCTGCGCCGTTGCCGATTTCGCCGAAGACATGGCCGGGCTGATCCGTCGCTTGCGGGTCGAGCGGCCGGTCGTCGTCGGCCATTCGCTTGGCGCCATGGTGTCGATCGCGCTTGCGGCGCGGCATCCGGAACTGATCGGCGGGTTGGTGGTCATGGCCGGCACGCTGAAGACCGATTTCCTTCCGGACCATCCCCTCGTCGCCGGCGTCGCGGCGCTGCGCGATCCCATCTCGCCGGCCGATCCGTTCTACGACTGGTGGCATGCCTGCGGACCCGGCGTGCCGCAGGCCTTTCTTGCCGGCCTGGCGGCGGATGCTTCGGCCATGCCGGCGGCGCGCTGGCGCGCCATTCTCGAAGAAATCCGCCGGACTGATCTGACCGCCGCGGCACTGGCCGTGCGGGTCCGGACGCTGGTCATAGCGGGCGCCTGCGATCCGCTTTTCGGCGAAGCGCACCAGCAGGCCCTGGTTGAAGCACTGGCCGGATCACATCTCGTCTTTGCGCGGGATTGCGGTCACAACCCGCATTGGGAGGATCCCGCCCTTGTCGCCGACGCGATCGCCGGGACGTTTCAGAACGCGCTAGCGTGATCACCTCAGCAGCGATCGGGCCGTCGGCGTCAGGCGCAGCACCTCGGCCGGCTTTGCGCGATCGGCCTGCAGGGTGTCGCGCGAAGCGGCGAGGGCGACGCTATAGCGTGCATGGGCGGTTTCGTCGTCGAAACCAAGGACGGCGATGAAGACATTTTCGCCGGCTCGCACAGGCAGCCGTGGAAAGGTGTTTTCGGCATGCTCGCTGACGAAGGCGCCAAGCAGGCGCGTGCCGTTTGCCGCGAGTTGCGGAACCGCCTCCGCCTGGAAACGCTCAGCAAAGCCAGCTTCCATGCCCGGGCGCAAATGATGAATCTGTATCTCAACAATGCCGTCCAAGTGACTCTCCCGGCTCCTGTTTTCGACGTCGCTTGCGGCTGGCCGATGCAATCCCGACAGGTCGAACCTCGCGCTCTGCCAGGCCGGCTTCAGAAGCAGCACATCGTCGGAATCGATCATCGTCGCATTGGCGGCGTCGCGATGCCTGGTCCACACCGGCCCGCCATAGAAGGCGGTCAGCGCGTCCTTCCTCACCTCCATGTCCTCGAAACCGCGCAGCCAGACGAACATGTCGGGGCGGTCGAGGTCGCGGAACTGGCCGATGACGGTCATGCCGGTCGCCTCCTGCGTCTCGATGAACTCCCGGTCGAACAGCGCGATCAGCGTTTCGCGCCGGCCGGGCTTCAGCGTGTATTGGCGGAGTTCCATTACCGGCGAGGCAAGGCGAGGTGACATTTCGTTTCGAGCGAGATCCATTATCGATTCCAAAACAGGGTGATCATCCTGTTTATAAACAGACCGGTTGTCCTGTTTTGTCAATCTGATATCTTGGCGGCATGTCAGGAGAGATTGCAGCTCAGCCGCGCTCGCGGCGCAAGAAACGCACCAACGACCCAGAAGGCATGCGCCGCCGTGTGCTCGACGTGGCGGAAGACTCCTTCCAGGCGCGCGGCTATCACGCCTCGAGCCTCGGCGACCTGATGGCGGCCGCCGGCGTCACGGGCGGCGCGCTGCACCACCATTTCCCGACCAAGAAGGCGCTGGCGTTGGCGGTGATCGAGGAGCGTGTGGCGGCAGCTGTTGAGGAAACCTGGATAACCCCGGTGCGGGCGGCGCCTTCGGCGCGCGAAGGCGTTCGCGCTGTGTTCGAGGCGGTGGCGGTGGAACTGGAGCAGCAGGGCTATGTGCGTGGCTGCCCGCTCAACAACCTGGCGCATGAACTGTCGTTGGCGGACGACGAATTTCGTTTGGCGCTCGCCGACATCTTCGCCGGCTGGCGGCAGGCGATCGCCGACAAGATGCGGGACGATCAAGAGGCCGGCGCGGAGGGCGGCACAGATCCCGACCGCTTCGCCGCGCTCATCGTGGCGGCCTATTCCGGAGCGATGTCTATGGCCAAGACCGCACAGGACTCGGAAGTGTTGCGGGAGTGTTTGAAAGGGCTGGAGAGTGTCGAGCCGTCGCCATCGCAGAGCGGATTGCCAGCGAAGCGGCGCCGCAGGGTATTGCGACGGCAGACGGTCCGCTGAAGAGTTGGCGGGAAAGCGCTGTCCCGCCGGCGTCTCCGATGTTCTCTTCGACCGGCCTCACTCCTTCAACGGCTTGATCGTCTCGAATCCCACCTCGCTCTGCGCGCTGGTACCCTCGTCATAGCGCCGCGCTAGCACGGCCCGCAGATCCGGCGAATAGAGCGCGGTGAAGCTGTCGACCACCGCGCCGGAATCGCCGGTGATCGTCTCGCTCACCGCCAGCACGCTGTATTTGCAGTCACCCAGCTTGTAGGTCTCCTTGCCCTTGACGGCGAGCGCCAGCGTTTCGGTGCCCTTCGGCGCCTTCTTCGCCGACAACCGCAGGAACTCGGTCTTGCTCTTGGCGCCCGCCTTCAGCGGGAACAGCTTCTTGATGTCGCCGAGCGGGATCATCGACAGCCGGCCGGTGTCGCTGTCGCGAAAGACCTCGATCAGCCCGGCGTAGAGATATTGCGTCTGCGGCGACTGCGACTGGTAGTCGTTGACGACCGCGACCATGCCGCCCGGCGCCGGCCGGAACTCGCTGCGGATGCCGGGCTTCTCCAGCACGAAGCCCGTCTTGGCGGACTTGGCGTCGACGCAGTCGGCCGCCTGCGCCGAGCCGGCAAGTGCCAGCGCGGCGACCATCATGCCGAACGTTTTGGTTCTCATGCTGTCCTCCTCTGCTCGCTCAGGTTGCCCCCTGAAGCAATGGCAGACCGAGGTGGCTCTGTCGACCCGGGCCTAAAGCGCGTCGCACTGAAACGGATTCAGGCGACGCGCTTTAAGTCTTTGTTTTTATGCATGTCGCGCAAAACCGCTGCGCACTTTTGCGCGACATGCATTAGGCGCGAAAAGTCGCCATGCCCAATCTGGACGATCCGGCGCTGAAACTGTTCAATCGGGTGATCATGAATCGACCACCCTCATCGTCCTTTTCTCGCCGCGCTTTCCTCGAGCGGATGGGAGGCCTCGCCGCGGCCTGCACTTTGCCGCGTGCCGCTTTCGCCCAGACCGGCCGGCGCATCCAGCCGATCGACGCGACTTTTCTGTTCATCGCTGACATCCATGCCTGCCGCATGGCGCGCAAGTTGAGTCCTCATTGCGAACAGGAAGGCAAGACCGACGCGGCCTTGCTGCGCAATGTGGCGGCCTTGAACGGGATTTCGGACAAGGAATGGCCGGTCGAGATCAACGGCGTCGCCACTGGCCTGCATTCGGCCGGCACGCGCATCGGCACGCCGCTCGGCCTCGTCACCGGCGGCGACATCACCGACGACGGCGGCGGCCAGGTCACCGAGCCCAGCGAAGGCACGCAGCTTCTGCAATTCAGCCAGCGCTATCAGCAGGGCGTCGGGCCGGACCGCGTCCACATTCCCGTCTATGTCGGTCTCGGCAACCACGATCTCGACCAGAACGGGTCGCCTCCGCATGTCGACTGGTATCGCCGCGAATTGCGCGACTATGTCGAGGTCAACCATCGCCCCGGCGTGTTCTTCAAGCCGCCGGTGCCGGCGACAAACTACGACGTCGACACCGACTGCTATTCGTGGGACTGGGGCGGCCTGCATCTTGTCCAGACGCACCGCTTCGCCGGCGACACCGGCCATGGCGCGATAAGCAGCCTGCCTTGGCTGAAGCAGGACCTGGCCACCTATGCCGCCGACGGCCGCCCGGTGATCCTGTTCCAGCACTATGGCTGGGACACCTTCTCGATCGAGCGCTGGGACCCGGCAAAGCGCGCCTATGGCGACGAAGGCGCGGGCCGGCCGCACTGGTGGGGCGACGCCGACCGCCAGGCGTTGGTCGCCGCGCTGAAGGGCTACAACGTGATCGCGATCTTCCACGGCCATCAGCACGAGGTGCCGATGATCTACCAGCGCGACGGGCTCGACCTCGTCAAGCCGAAGGCTGCCTATATGGGCGGCTTCGCGCTGGCGCGGGTGACCGATGACAACATCGATGTCGCGCTGGGCGAGGCGGCCGGCGACCATGGCGAGGTGGTCTTCACCAACGCGTTCTCCAAGCAGTTCGAGGCATGAAAACAGGCCGCCCGGAGGGGGCCGTTTGCGGGATCAGAGCGCCTTGCGGACCTTGTCCTTCACGTCGCCATAGGCCTTGCGCACCTTGCCGGCGATCTTTTCGGACACGCCTTCCACCTGCATGCGCCGGTTGCCGGTGGCTTTGCCGGCCGCCTGCTTGACCGAGCCTTTTACCTGCTTGGCGATACCGGCGACCTGATCCCTGTTCACCATGTC
Organism: Mesorhizobium shonense; assembly: GCF_040545255.1. Lineage (NCBI taxonomy): Bacteria > Pseudomonadati > Pseudomonadota > Alphaproteobacteria > Hyphomicrobiales > Phyllobacteriaceae > Mesorhizobium > Mesorhizobium shonense. The sequence goes on along the minus strand of NZ_JBEPLM010000021.1, from coordinate 72,426 downwards.
CGCATCTCCTGGGTCGGATGCGGGGGCCGCACCCGACACGACAACGAACCGATAACGTTCGGGTTCCGTCCTACCTGCAAGTCGCGGCGAGGACTTTCGGCGGGAAGGCGAAGCGGTTAGCCTGACGTCGCAATCGGCATGAAGTGGGCAACCATGGCGGAATTCACGCTCTTCATTGGCAACAAATGCTTTTCGTCATGGTCGCTCAGACCCTGGGTGGCGATGCGGCATCTGGAGATTCCGTTCGAAGAAAGTTTCGTGCGCCTGCGCACGTCCGAGACTGCCGCCAATCTCGCCAAGGTGTCGCCGACCGGCCTGGTGCCGGTCTTGAATCATAATAACAGGATTGTCTGGGAAACCCTTGCGATCCTTGAATATCTGGCCGACCTCTTCCCGGAGAAAAAACTCTGGCCGGACGATGCCAGCGCCCGCGCCTTGGCGCGCTCGGTGGCGACCGAGATGCATTCCGGCTTCCGCGAGGTCCGTTACGGCTGGCCGATGAATTTGCGCCGGCCGAAGGCCTACAAGCCGCTCGATGCCGAGGGTGAAGCGCAGCGGGCGCGCATCGAAACGATATGGCGGCAGTGCCGTGAGCAATATGGCAGGGCCGGCCCGTTTCTGTTCGGCCATTTCACCGCCGCCGACGCCATGTATGCGCCGGTCGTCACTCGCTTCGACACCTATGGCGGCGAACTGGCGCCCGTCACCCGCGCCTATGTCGATACCGTGTTGGCGACCCCGGCGATGCGGCACTGGTACGCCGAGGCCGCCAGGGAGCCATGGCCGGAGCCAGGGCCGCACGAACAGGACTGAAGCAATTCCGGGAAAAGTGTGAAGCGGTCCGGAATGCGTCAACTGCTCTGATGGCGGGCTTCCAGAATGCCTCGCGCGGCCTATCTAAGGCTGCGGGCGGGTTGCTGGAGATTCCTCATGACATCCACAGATTCCCCTCTCTCGGGTAAGGTCGCGCTCGTCACCGGCGCCTCGTCCGGTATCGGCGAGGCGACCGCGGCCGCACTTGCCGCCGCCGGCGCGAAGGTGGCTGTCGCCGCCCGCCGCATCGATCGTCTCGCGACGCTCTCCAGCCGCATCGAAAAGGCCGGCGGCACCGCATTCGCCATCGAAGCCGATATCGCCAAGGGTGGCGACGTCGCCGCCATGGTCGACAGGGCCGCTTCCGAATGGGGCCGGCTCGACATCCTCGTCAACAATGCCGGCGTCATGCTGCTTGCGCCCACGGCCGAAGCCGACCTCGATGACTGGCGCCGCATGATCGAGCTCAACCTGGTTGGCCTGATGGGAACCACCAAGGCCGCGCTGCCGCACCTCAAGGCCTCCAAGGGCCATGTCGTCAACGTCTCCTCGGTGGCCGGCCGCGTCGCCAACCCAGGCGCCAGCGGCTATGCGGCGACCAAGTTCGGCGTCGTCGCCTTCTCTGAGTCGCTGCGCCGCGAGGTCTATGCCGACAAGGTGCGCGTCACCGTCATCGAGCCGGGCCTCGTGCGGACCGAACTCGGCGACCACATCACCAACCAGGAATTCAAGGCCGGGCTCGAACACCGCCTCGCCACCATGGAAGCGCTGACCGCCGAGGATATCGCCAACGCCATCCTCTACGCCGTCAGTCAGCCGCCGCGCGTCAACATCAACGAGATCCTCATCCGCCCGACCGACCAGGAGCGCTGAGCCATCAGCGAACCCGGTCGACAACAATTGACCGGCGCCGCATTTCGGCATAATACGTAACCAGATGGATACATATTATGCCGCAGGCTGATCCCGACCGTTCCGTCTTCCGCGCCATCGCCGATCCGACGCGGCGCGCTATTCTCGACCGGCTGCGGGAAGGCCCGGCGCCGGTCAACGAACTGGCTTCCGCCTTCTCGCAGAGCCGTCCGGCGATTTCCAAGCATCTGAGGATACTGCGCGAGCTCAACGTCGTTTCCGAGCGGCGGCAAGGCCGTGAGCGCGTCTACCGGCTGGAGCCGGCCGAATTGAAGGACGTCGCGGACTGGATCCTGCCTTACCGCGACTTCTGGCAGCAAAGTCTCGGCAATCTCAAATCCTATCTGGAGAACGCCAATCCGGAGGAGACCAATGGCCAGCAATGACAAACCGCGTGCGATCGCCGACGTGTCAGCCGGCACCATCCTTGCCACGGTGACGATCGCCGTGCCGCCGGAACGCGTCTTCCACGCCATCACCGCCGGGGACCAGATCCCGCTCTGGTGGGGCGCGGACAACATGTACCGGACGACGAAACACACGGCCGACGTCCGGCCCGGCGGCGCCTGGCGCTCGGAAGGCAAGGGCGCTGACGGCCACGATTTCCATGTCGGCGGCGAGTATCTCGAGGTCGAGCCGCCGCATCGCCTGGTGATGACCTGGATAGCGCCGTGGGACGGCGATCATGTCACCACCGTCACCTATACGCTGGAAGCGGTGGAGAACGGCACGCGGCTGACGCTGTGCCACGACGGCTTCGGCGCGCGCCGCGACTCCTGCCGTGACCACGGTTCCGGCTGGGAGCGCGTGCTTGGCTGGCTCGGCGACTTCCTTGTCAAGGAGACTGGCAGCAAGGCGCCGACCGTTTTCCATTGCCGGTTGATCCCGCCGCGGCCGGATTTCGCCTTCACACTGACGGAGGAGGAGCGGATGCTGATGAATGCGCATGCCGACTATCTGCGCGGCCTGCTCCAAGATGGCATGATGATGCTGGCGGGTCCCGTCGCCGATACCGCCGGGCCTTGGGGCCTGTTGATCCTGCGCGTCCGCGGCGAGGCCGAGGCCAGGGCCGTGACCGACGGCGATCCGGTGTCGCGCTCGGGCCGCGGCTTCCGTTATGAAATCCTGCCGATGTTGAGCACGATCATGTGAGGCCCAATGAAAAACGCCTCTCGCGCTTTTTACGACGCGGGAGGCGCTTTTGCCGTCAACCTTTCTCGATTGCTCGTGAACTGTCGACGACAATAGGAAACCCGCAGCCGGCGAAAAGGTTCCCGGCAAAATAAAAAAATCTTTTCGGTCGGCGTGCGCGCTTTCCGGGCTCTGTGCTAGAGGCGTCGCCAGTATGAGGATCGCCTTGCCGCACGACCATTCCTTCCTGAGCCTGACCGACGCATCAGCCGCCTTCGACTGCCAGAGCTGCGGCGCCTGCTGCGCCTATTCGGCCGACTGGCCGCGCTTCTCCACCGAGGAGGATGCGGAACTCGACCGCATCCCCGAAGCGCTCGTCGCCGCCGATCAGTCCGGCATGCACTGCGAGGGCAGCCGCTGTTCAGCGCTTTGCGGCGAAGTGGGCAAGGGGACAGCCTGTACGATCTACGAAGTCCGCCCGCATGTCTGCCGCGCCTGCATGCCCGGCGGCGATGATTGCTTGATGGCAAGGGCGATGTATGGGCTGGCGGTGGAGAGCGTAATCTCCCCCCTTGTGGGGGTTGAGGAGTGGTCCGCGTAGCGGACGCGAAGCCAATTGCTTGGCTTTGCGAACGACGAAAGCCCGGCAGGGCAGAGGGGGGCGCTGTCCCGCCGGCTTTTCCATCAGGCTTCAATCGCACACCGGAGTAGGTTCTCGCTCGAAAACCGAGAGGGGCACCAAGGAATGAGGCGCTGTTCCAGTTGCCCTCACGACATGGGCGGCGACGAACCGTCCGCCACCAGCCGCTTCGCCGCATCCGCGGCGGCAGTGCAGTAGCTTTGGTCGCCATGGATCAGGATCATTACCATGGCGCCTTCGATCAGCAGGAAGAGCTCGCGCGCCCGTGCCTTGGGCGCCGGCACGTTCGCTTCAGCAAGCAGCGTTTCCAGATGCCGCTCCATCAGCGCCTTGTGCTGGCGGGCGATCGAGCGCGCGGGATGGCCGGATAGATCGGCGAGCTCGATCGCCAGCCGGGTGAAGCCGGAGCCCGCCCAGCGCGGCTTGGACGTCCATTTGACCAGGCCCTCGAACAGCTTGTCGATCAGCTCGGCCGCGCCGCCCGACAGGTCGATGCCGTAGTTCTGAAAGTCGGCGAAGGTACGCTCGTGCTGCAAGGCGAGCACGGCGGTCAGCAGCGCGTCCTTGCTATCGAAGTGGTAGTAGAGCGTGCGCTTGGTGACGCCCGCAGCATCCGCGATCTCATCCATGCCGACACGGAAGAAGCCCCGCCGGCGGAACAGCTTGTAAGCCGCCTGCAAGATCTCAGGCCTGGTCTCGTCGGACCCTCTGGGCATGGGGGCGGCCGCTGCCGGTGAAAGTATACTCGCTAGTGAATTTACATCAGGGCGGGCGCGGCGTTCAATGATCAGAGCTTGCTAATATTCAAGGGAGGACGACGATGGAAAGAGTAGTCCCCACAGTGCTCGATGTCCCGACAGGGATCGTGACGCTGGCAGATGCGATCGGGGCAGCATCGGCTGCTCCGCAGTTTCTCAAAGGCATGACCTGCATCGAGGACCTGCGCCAGGCGGCGCGCCGCCGGGTGCCGCGCGTCTTTTTCGACTATCTCGAGTCCGGTTCCTATGCGGAGCAGACGCTGCGCGCCAACAGCGCCGACCTCGAGCGCATCACGCTCAAACAGCGCGTGCTGGTCGATGTCGAGCAGCGCGACACGGCAACCACGATCCTCGGCGAGAGGGTAGCGCTGCCGGTGGCGCTTGCGCCGATCGGCCTCGGCGGCATGCAATGGGCCGATGGCGAGATCCTCGCCTGCCGCGCGGCAAAAGTCGCCGGCATTCCCTACACGATGAGCACGATGTCGATCTGCTCTATGGAGGACGTTGCTCAAGCGGTGGGCAAGCCGTTCTGGTTTCAGCTCTATGTGATGAAGGACCGTGGTTTCGTGCGAGCGCTCGTCGAGCGGGCGCTCGCCGCCCGCTGCAGCGCGCTGGTACTCACCGTCGACCTGCAGGTGCTGGGGCAGCGTCACGCCGATGTCAGGAACGGGCTCTCGGTGCCGCCGGCGCTCAAGCCGCGCACTATCCTTGACATTGCCAGTCGGCCGGGCTGGGCGGCCCGCATGCTCTCAGCCAAACGCTGGACCTTCGGCAACCTCGCCGGTCATGTGAAGGGCGAGGACAGCATCAAGGCGGTGGCGGATTGGGTAGCGCATCAATTCGATGCAACGCTGAACTGGAGCGACGTCGACTGGATCAGGAGCATCTGGCCGGGCAAGCTGATCCTCAAGGGCATCCTCAACGTCGACGACGCACGGAGCGCCAGCAAGGCGGGCGCCGACGCCATCGTGGTGTCCAACCACGGTGGCAGGCAGCTCGACGGCGCGCCGTCGACCATTTCGATGCTACCCAGGATCGCCGAGGCGGTGGGCTCGGAGATCGAGTTGCTGTTCGACGGCGGCGTGCGCTCGGGCCAAGATGTGATGCGGGCGCTGGCGCTCGGCGCCCGGGCCTGCCTGGTCGGACGCGCCTATGTCTACGGCCTCGGCGCCGGCGGCGAGGCCGGTGTGGCGACGGCAATTGAGATTCTGCGCAAGGAACTCTCCGTCACGATGGCGCTCACGGGGACACGCAACGTCGAGGAGATCGATGGGAGGGTGCTGAATTAGGCGGGGGGCGGCGGGAACCTGGACTATCGAGAAGTCGGCGGGACAGCGCCCCCCTCTGGCATGCCGGGCCATTTCCCCCACGAGGGGGGAGATTACGCTCTCCCCCGCTTGCCCACTCTCTCACCTCCCGATACCTTGCCGCGCGGGCATGGCCGTGGAGGAAACCGTGAGCATCGAATTCCTGTTGACGTCGCTGATCATCGTCGCTTCGCCGGGCACCGGCGTTCTCTACACGCTGAGTGCCGGCCTCTCGCGTGGCGCGCGCGCTTCGATCATTGCAGCCTTCGCCTGCACCTTGGGCATCATCCCGCATATGGCGGCTGCCGTCACCGGCCTTGCCGCGGTGCTGCACACCAGTGCCGTCGCCTTCGAGACGCTGAAATATCTCGGCGTCGCCTACCTGCTCTATATGGCCTGGAACACGTTGAAGGAGAAAGGCGGGTTGAGTGTCGACGAGAATGTCGCCCCGCGCTCCGCCGCCAGGATCGTCGCTTCCGGCATCCTGATCAACATCCTCAACCCAAAACTGTCGATCTTCTTCTTTGCCTTCCTGCCGCAATTCGTCAGCACCGGCGAGCCGCACGCGTTTGGCAAGATGCTGGAGCTCTCCAGTGTCTTCATGCTGATGACCTTCGTCGTCTTTGCGGTCTACGGCGTGTTCGCGGCGTCGGTGCGCAGCCACATCGTGTCGCGGCCGATGGTGTTGACCTGGATGCGCCGCACCTTCGCCGGCGCCTTTGTCATGCTCGGCGCCAAGCTGGCGCTGGCGGATCGCTAGCTCACCGCTGCTTGTCGGCCAACTCGCCTCCGGTTTCGGAAGCCTCGCTTGCGGAACCGGACGCAGCCCGAATGCCGAGCCGCCAGGCCGAAGGCGGCACGCCGGTCATCTTCTTGAAGGCGCGGCTGAACGCCGCCTCGGACTCGTAGCCGATCTCCGCCGCGATGTTCGCGACGTTGCTGTTGCCGGCGCTGAGCAATTCCGAGGCGATCTGCATGCGCCATTTGGCGAGATAGTGCATCGGCGGCATGCCGACGAGCCTGGTGAAGCGCTCGGCAAGCACAGTGCGCGATAGCGCGGACTCTTTCGCCAGCGCCTCCAAGGTCCAACTATGCGCCGGCCGATCATGGATCAGCGCCAGCGCCCTGCCCAGATGCGGATCGCGCAGGCCCGCCAGCCAGCCGGTCTGTTGCGGCGGCAGCGATTCCACATAGCGGCGCAGGACATCGACGAACATCAATTCGCTGAGCTTGGTCAGCACCGTCTCGCTGCCCGCCCGCTTCTCAGCCACCTCCGATACGGCCAGCTTGATGAACAGGCCGAGCCAGCCGCCGTCGCCTTTCACGTCTCCAGCCTTGATGACCGGAGGCAGCGCTTCCAGCAGCGGATTGAAGGGCAGGGCATCGCAAGCGAGATAGCCGCACACCAGCCGGGCCGACAGCGATCCGTCCTTGACGTAGTTAATGGGGAACGGCGTCTGGCTGGCGGCCGCGATCTCCAGGACATCCGCGGTCGGCGGATCGGCCCTCAAGTCGGGCGTGCTCGACATGATATGCGGGTCGCTCTTGGTGAAGACGACGACCTCGCCGGCCTCCACGAGTATCGCTTCCTTGCCGATGATGCGCGCGAAGCAACGGCCGGCTGTGAGCACGTGGTAGGAAATCAGGTGATCCGCGCCCGGCAGTATCCTGGGCAGTATCGAAGCGGGCGAGGGCGAGCAGACCGCCCAGGGATCCTGGGCCTCGATGTCGAAAAACGTCGCGCCGGTGAGGCGCACCGTTTTCAACAGGTCAGACAGAGCGTCCCCGGCCATTCCACCCAAGTCCCGTAAGTTGCGCGGCAACCCGGCGCGACATCCCTTCCGAGTTCCGGACGCGCTGTCAAGTAAGGCGGACGCGCCGTCATTCCGTTCATGGCCGGAAGCTTTAAACCCCCACCGGTGCTTGTGTGGTGCCTCAGGTAGGCGCCAGGCGCAGTCGAACCAAACGAAAAAGGATGTAAGTCATGACGGTACATAAGGGCGGATGTTTTTGCGGCGCCGTGCAGATCGAAGTTCATGGAACCGCCGAGGCAATGGGCTATTGCCATTGCGGTTCCTGCCGGTCGTGGTCGGCGTCTCCCGTGAACGCCTTCACGCTATGGAAGCCCGAAAACGTCAAGGTCACCAAGGGCGCGGAATTCCTGTCCGGCTTCAGGAAGTCGAAGATGAGCGACCGCCGGTACTGCACCGAATGCGGCGGGCATCTGATGACGGATCATCCGCAGCTTGGCCTGGTCGACGTCTATGCGGCGACGATACCGACGGTGGAATTCACGCCGGGGGTCCATGTCAACTACGCCGAGACGGTCCTGCCGATGAAGGACGGCTTGCCCAAGCTGAAGGATTTTCCGGCCGAGCTCGGCGGCTCCGGCGTGAGCCTGCCGGAGTAATCCCCGGCGATGACAAAGGACTCCCGAGAACCACACTACACGACAGGAGAATATGCATGGATATCGCGACATTTCGCGCCACGCAGGAGCCGATCAAGGATCTTTATCGCAACGATGCCCGGGCGGCGCTTCTCACGCTGAAGGCAAAGGGCAGCGCCGACGACGCCAGGGTGACCTGCAAGGTCGAGACCGGACGCGGCCTGGCACTGGCCGGCATCCACCCGAAGGCCGGCGGCAGCGGGCAGGAGCTTTGTTCCGGCGACATGCTGCTGGAAGCGTTGATCGCCTGCGCCGGCGTCTCGATGCGGGCGGCTGCCGCCGTCCTCGAGATCCCGATCAAGTCGGCGGAAATCTCCGCCGAAGGCGATGTCGACCTTCGCGGCACGCTGGGCGTCACCGAAGGCGTGCCGGTCGGCTTCAAGGAGATCCGCTTGCGGTTCGACATCGAGACGGACGCTCCGCAAAAACGACTGACGGAACTGCTGGAGCTCACCGATCGCTACTGCGTGATCTTCCAGACGATTCAGCGCAGTCCCAAGACCTTCGTGAAGCTCAACAGGGTCGCGCGCTAACCACCCTTTGCGAGACGCGCTTGCTTCGTCATTGTCGTCGTATCGCGCTCAGCTGAGTTCTTGCGCGAGTCCGATGAGAAGCCCTTCAGGCCCGCGGATGTAGCAGAGCCGATACACGTCTTTATACCGGACTACTTCGCCTACGAGCTGCGCGCCGCGATCGCGGAGCCTTTCAAGCGTCTCGTCGATGTCGTCCACGGCGAACATGATGCGGAGGTAGCCCAGAGCATTCACCGGGGCGTTGCGGTGATCCGCGACGGTAGGCGGCTTGAGGAAACGGGAGAGCTCGAGCCGGCCGTGGCCGTCTGGCGTGCGCATCATGGCAATCTCGACGTGCTGATCGCCCAGCCCAGTGACACGTCCGGCCCATTCTCCTTCGATGGTGGCGCGCCCTTCGAGCTCAAGGCCGAGGTCGCGAAAGAAATCAATCGTCGCTCCGAGGTCGTCGACGACGATTCCTACATTGTCCATCCGTTTGAGCGCCATGTGTCCAATCTCCAACGTGTCGTCTAAAGCGCGTCGTGTTGGAACGGATTCAGGCGACGCGCTTTAAGTCTTTGTTTTGATGCATGTCGTTGCCCCAGAAGCCGCTGCACTGCTGGGCGACATGCACTGGTCTGACAATGGACGACTTTTGCCCGGGAGCCAAACCTTGGCGGGGATTCCGGGTTGAGCGCGGCTTTTCCGGCCAGGCCCTATCCCTTCACATAGCCCATCGCCTCGACGATCTGTCCGTCCGCGACGCGCATCAGGTTGACGCCGCGCAAAGAATTGTCGTCAGACATCCAGAAGCGCCAGCGGATCGTCGCCCGGTCACCGGCCACAAACGTCTCCTCGATGTCGAAGCGCGTGCCGGGTGCGGTGGCGATCGCCGACCATAGCTCGACGCAGGCGGCCTTGCCGGCGCGGCGGGCGCCGTCCGGCGCCGGCGTGGTGTTCTCGATCACGCAGTGATCCGCCACCAGCTCGTCCAGCGCCGACGGATCGTGCTTTTGGAAGACGTCGTTGTAGCGCCGCATGATTTCGGCCGTTTCGGCCGAGCGTTTGGCCGTGGCGATGTCGATGATCAATTCCTGGGTCATTGGTTTCTCCTTCCGCTTCAGTGGTCGATGAGGTTCGCCTTGAGCGTGATCGCGGCGACGCCGGTGAGCGCCCGCGAGACGAGGCAGGTCGCCTTTGCGGATTGCGCCAGCCGCTCGAAATCGTCCGCGGCGAGCCCGGCGACGCTCGCTTCCGTCTCCAGCTCGATGCGGGTGATGGTCGGCCCGGCCGTGGTGGCGCCGAGATGCACTTTCGCGACGGTGCTGATGCGCGCGGGAGTAAAACCTTCGCGGCCGAGAATGGCGCTCAGCGCCATCGAGAAGCAGCCGGCATGCGCCGCCGCGATCAGTTCCTCCGGATTGGTGCCCGGGCCGTTCTCGAAGCGTGATGGAAAGGAATAGGCGCCCTCGAATACGCCGCTGCCCAGCCGCAGCCGGCCGGATCCTTCCTTGAGTGTGCCCTGCCATTCGGCCGAAGCGTCGCGGATTGTCATTGCTGTCTCTCCTGTCTGGTTGGTCAGGCGCCGTCGACGACGACCTTGCCGAAGACGTCGCCCTGCTGGAAATGACGGTAGGCCTCGCGCGCCTCGGCGAAGGGAAAGACCCTGTCGATGACTGGCTTCAGCCGATGCGTCGCGACGGCGGTGAGCATCGCCTCCAATGCGCTGCGGCTGCCGACGAACACGCGGCTGATGGTGGCGAGACTTCGCTGATAGACGGAGCCCGGAATCTCGACCGATTGGCCCTTCTGGTCCTGCACGGTGAGCAGCACGATGCGGCCGTAAAGCGAGCTGGCGATCAGCGATTGCGCGAATGTTGCCGGGCCGCCGGTCTCGACGACGATGTCGATGCCGCCGGTCGCCTCGCGCAGTTTCATGCCCCATTCCGGCGTCTCGGCCGTTGCGATGACGAGATCGGCGCCGAGCGTCCGCAGCCTGTCGGCCTTTTCGGCGCGCGAAGTGACGGCCGCGACGCGGCAGCCGGCGAGCTTGGCGAATTGCAGCGCAAACAATGCGACGCCGCCTGAGCCGATGACCAGAACCCATTGCCCGGGCTTCGGATTCTCGGCGCCCGTCAGCGCGCTCCAGGCGGTCAGCCCGGCGCAGCTCAGCGTTGCCGCCCCATGCCAGTCGAGATGGTCGGGCAGCCGCACCGCCCATTGCTCGTCGAGCAAGGCGTATTCCGAGAGCATGCCGTCCAGCGTGCAGCCAAGCTGGTCGACCAAGCCGGGATGCATCCGGCCGTCGATCCAGCGCGCGAAATAGCTGCCGGTGACGCGGTCGCCAACGGCAAAGCGCGTGACGCCATCGCCGATCGCCATCACTTCGCCGGCGCCGTCGCTCAGCGGAACGATGCTGGGGCGCGGCATCAGCGGATAGGTGCCGTTGAGGATCATGGTGTCGCGGCGGTTGATCGAGGCGGCGCGCACCTTCACCACGATCTGATGCGGGCCGGGCCGTGGCATTGCTTCCTCGCGCAGCGCCAGTCTGTCGATGCCGCCTTGTTCCTCAAGCCGATAGATTTGCATTCTTACCTCTCGAATATGTAGACCGATTTACATATTATGTAGACCGATTGTCATATTCTGGGCAAGACCTATAATGCGCATTCCTGACAGAAGTTGACATGGTGAGAGGTTGACGTGGCGACGGACACACGCACCCGCATGATCGAGGCAACGGCGCTGCTCATCAGGCAGCGCGGCTATCACGGCACCTCGCTCAATGACATTTTAAGCGCCAGCGGCGCGCCCCGCGGCTCGCTGTACTTCCATTTCCCGGGCGGCAAGGATCAATTGGTCGTCGAGGTGACGCGCGCCAGCGTGGCCGACGTGACTGAACGGTTGGGCGCCGAGCTGGCCTCCGAAAGCGACCCGGCCGTCGCCGTCCGCCGCATCTACCAGTCGGTGGCGCGCATGCTTGAGGAGAACGAATTCTCGCTCGGCTGTCCGATTGCGCCGGTCGTGCTGGACGCGCCGAACGACGTGCCGGACCTGGCCGAGATCTGCCGCGTGGCCTTCGAGCAATGGATCGGCCTGCTGCGCCAGGCCTTCATGCGGGCAGGGGTGGTCGAGCAGCGCGCGCAGGCGCTGGCACTGCTGGTCGAATCCTCGCTCGAGGGCCTGATGGTGATCGCCCGCGCCACCCGCGACCGCGCGCCGCTCGCTGCCGTGGCCGATGAAGTGGTGGCGCTGGTTGAGACAGCGGTGCGTTCCGGCAAGACCGCACAGCGCGCGGCGGCTGCTGATCTCCCCCCTTGAGGGGGGAGATGTCGCCAAAGGCGACAGAGGGGGTCGCCGCGCGTGGAGCGCCGGCGCCTTCCGCGACGAGAGGCGACGCTGGCGATCTACGCGAGACGACCCCTTCTGCCCTGCCGGGCATCTCCCCCTCAAGGGGGGAGATTGGCTGTCGCGCAGGCTTTCGCCAACCGCAAGCAGCACGACGGCCTTGACCGCCTCAAGAGACTGGCGGCTGCAGCTGCAAACAAAAAGGGCGGCATTTCTGCCGCCCTTTCCGTACTCACTATGGGACCGGACTTCTTAGAAGTCCATACCGCCCATGCCACCCATGCCGCCGCCAGGCATGCCGCCCGGCATACCGCCGGCGGCTTCCTTCTTCGGAGCTTCGGCGATCATGGCTTCGGTGGTGACCAGCAGGCCGGCGACCGAGGCCGCGTCCTGGAGAGCGGTGCGCACGACCTTGACCGGGTCGACGATGCCCATGGCGATCATGTCGCCATACTCGCCGGTCTGGGCGTTGAAGCCGAAGGTCGCGCCCTTGTTCTCGAGGATCTTGCCAGCGACGATCGAGGCTTCGGCACCGGCGTTGGCCGCGATCTGGCGGGCCGGAGCCTGCAGAGCGCGACGGACGATGGCGATGCCCGCGGCCTGGTCGGCATTGGCGCCGGTGGCCTTGAGGGCGCCCGAGGCGCGCAGCAGGGCGACGCCGCCGCCGGCGACGATGCCTTCTTCCACGGCCGCGCGGGTCGCGTTCAGCGCGTCGTCAACGCGGTCCTTCTTTTCCTTGACCTCGACCTCGGTCGCGCCGCCGACGCGGATCACCGCGACGCCGCCGGCGAGCTTGGCCAGACGCTCCTGCAGCTTCTCCTTGTCGTAGTCCGAGGTGGTCTCCTCGATCTGCTGCTTGATCTGGGCGACGCGGCCCTGGATCTCGGCCTTCTTGCCGGCGCCGTCGACGATGGTGGTGTTCTCCTTGGAGATCGACACCTTCTTGGCGCGGCCGAGCATGTTAAGGCCGACATTCTCGAGCTTGATGCCGAGGTCTTCGGAAATGACCTGGCCACCGGTGAGGATGGCGATGTCTTCCAGCATGGCCTTGCGGCGGTCGCCGAAGCCCGGAGCCTTGACGGCGGCGATCTTCAGGCCGCCACGCAGCTTATTGACGACCAGCGTGGCCAGAGCCTCGCCTTCGACGTCTTCCGAGATGATGAGCAGCGGCTTCGAGGTCTGAACGACGGCTTCCAGGACCGGCAGCATGGCCTGCAGGTTGGAGAGCTTCTTCTCGTGCAGCAGGATGTAGGCGTCTTCCAGATCGGCGACCATCTTGTCGGCGTTGGTGACGAAGTAGGGCGACAGGTAGCCGCGGTCGAACTGCATGCCTTCGACGACTTCCAGCTCGGTGTCGGCGGTCTTGGCTTCCTCGACGGTGATGACGCCTTCGTTGCCGACCTTCTGCATCGCTTCCGCGATCATCTTGCCGACCGACTCGTCGCCATTGGCCGAGATCGTGCCGACCTGGGCGACTTCCTCGGAGGTCTTGATCTTCTTGGCGGCCTTGCCGAGCGCGCCGACGACTTCGGTGACGGCGAGGTCGATGCCGCGCTTCAGGTCCATCGGGTTCATGCCGGCGGCAACCGCCTTGTGGCCTTCCTGGACGATCGACTGCGCCAGAACCGTCGCGGTCGTGGTGCCGTCGCCGGCGATGTCGTTGGTCTTCGAAGCGACCTCGCGCACCATCTGCGCGCCCATGTTCTCGAACTTGTCCTCGAGCTCGATCTCCTTGGCGACGGTGACGCCGTCCTTGGTGATGCGCGGAGCGCCGAACGACTTGTCGATGACGACGTTGCGGCCCTTCGGACCGAGGGTGACCTTCACCGCATCGGCGAGGATATTGACACCGCGCAGCATGCGCTCACGGGCGTCACGGGAGAATTTTACGTCTTTTGCAGCCATGTTTTAGCTCCTGACAGGGGCTCGGTGAGAGCCCGAAAATTCAGTTGATGGAGAGAGGCCGATATTCAGCCGATGATGCCCATGATGTCGGATTCCTTCATGATCAGAAGGTCCTCGCCATTGAGCTTGACTTCAGTGCCCGACCACTTGCCGAACAGGACGCGATCGCCGGCCTTGACGTCGAGCGGCACGAGCTTGCCGCTTTCGTCGCGGGCGCCGGAGCCAACGGCGATGATCTCGCCTTCCTGCGGCTTCTCCTTCGCCGTATCCGGGATGATGATCCCGCCGGCGGTCTTGGATTCGGATTCGACCCGGCGAACGACCACGCGGTCATGAAGCGGGCGGAATTTGGACTTTGCCATGTTGTCTTCCTCGAATGAGAACGGTGAGAACTGTTCCTCCATCCGGCGAGGCCGGATACGAGTTAGCACTCACCAAAGGCGAGTGCTAACGTGGCGCTGAAATAGGCTGGCGGCGTGCCAGAGTCAAGGCGCGCGGGAAGGGGTGATCACGCGAAATTTTTCTGCCCATGACGCGATGCTGAAAAAGGCGGATCGCGGGGGCGTACCGATATGGAAGCGCCGTGCTTCGCCGGCAAACCGCGGCGAAGCACGGCGCGATGCGAAAGGCAAGCGGATCGGAGCGAATGCTTTCGGGCTTTGCCGCTCAGATATTCATGCCGCCCGACACCTCGATGCGCTGCGCATTGACCCAGCGATTGTCCTCCGAGAGCAGCGAGGCGATCATCGGGCCGATGTCGTCGGCGACACCGGCGCGGCCGAGCGCAGCCGCGGCCTCGGCTGCAACACCGGGCTCAACCTCGCCCGCAGGGGCGTCGACGATCTCAAGGCCGGTCGGCTTGTCGAGGTACTTCCCGATTTCCCGCCGACGCCGATCTCGGTGCACTATCCGCGCAGCCGGCAGCTGTCGCCAAGGGTGAGGGTGTTCGTGGATTGGCTGGTGGAGATTCTAGGGCCGAAGCTGGATGCGGGGTGAGCGATTTTGGCAAAGCTGGCGGGACAGCGCCCCCCACTGTCCTGCCGGACATCTCCCCCAAAAGGGGGGAGATTGGCAGATCCGGCGCTCCGCCTAATTCTGCGGCGTCGGAGATTGGCGAAGCCGTGTTGACATCCGATTTCCCCCCCTTGCGGGGGAGATGCCCGCCAGGGCAGAGGGAGGTGTGAAGGAACGCGACATTTCTCATTCGGCGCAGCTTCACGACGACCACTAAGGACTACAAAAACAACCGCAACTGCGCATGGATGATCGACCTATAATCCTCGATCGTGCGCCGGCCTTCTTCCTCGTCCTGCGTCAGCGCCAGCCGCACGACGCCGCCTGCGAGCTGGAAGATGAGGAACACGATGCGACCGAAAGCCTCGCGCCGCTCCGGCTCGATTAGCGGGCCGACATGCGCGCAGAACATCTCCGCCTGCCGCCTCGTTTCGGCGATGTCAAGATTCTTGAGCGCCTTGTCGGCTTGGATCGCGTTCTGCAGGTCCTGGATCGCCGGATCGCCGGCGACGCGGCCGCGATAGTCGTCGAGCAGCCGGTCGGCCGCCGGCATCACGTCGTCGCGGTGCCGCACGTTGGCGATGATTTCGGAGAGCCGCGCCCGGCTCTCTTCCGAGAAGCGCTCGTAGAGCATCGCCAGGATCGCCGATTTGCTGGGAAAGTAATGATAGACGGTAGCGATCGGACCGCCGGCCAGCGCGCCAACCTCCTTCATCGTCACCGCGTCGATGCCCTTCTCGCCGATCAGCCGCATCGTCGTGGCGAGGATCGCGTCGATACGCTCGCGGCTGCGCTCCTGCTTGGGCCTGCGCCTGGGTTCCGTCGCCGTTCGCCTTGCTTCCGTCATGCGCCAAATCTCACACGGCCAAATCTCACACGGAACGTCCAATTTCAGGTTGACATGAAACATGATCAAGTATCAGTTTCACGAAATGCTGACAATCTGTCAGCTTTTGGCGAGCTGCAAGGGGGCGCCTCGTGACTGTCACCGATGCCAGGCATGTGGAAGAGGGCGACTGGCTTGTCGGCAATCCGACCGGCCTGCAACTCGCCTCGGCGCTCTGGATCGGTTCGGTCGGGCTGCTCATTCTCGGGCTGCAGCCAGTGCTGCTCGGCGCGCTTTACACGGAAGGGCATGTCACCGGCGACGAGCTGGCGCTGGTCGCCACCGCCGAGATGATTGCCATAGCGATCGGCTCGGGCGTAGTGGCGATGCTCTTGCCGGCGCGCAACATGCGCTGGAAGAGCGCTTTACTTCTGGTCCTGCTGGCGCTCGCCAATTTCTGGGCGGCCTATGCCGGGAGTCCCAACGCGCTGATCGGCGCCCGTACTCTCGCAGGCTTGGCGGAGGGCGGACTGGTCGCCGTCGCCACCGAGCTGATCGCCCGCTCGCGCCGGGCCGAGCGCATCGGCGGCTATTTCGTCACGCTGCAGACGCTGGCGCAATGCGCGTTGGCGCTGCTGCTCGCGCTCTATGCGGTGCCGGCCGCCGGCTCGGCCGGCGGGTTCATTGCGCTCGGCATTGTCTGCCTTTTGTCGCTCGCCTTCGCCTCGATGGTGCCGGACGATTATGCCGACCTGCCGAAGGAAGAGCATTTTGCCAATGTGCTCACCGTGCCGGCGATCACGGCGCTGTTGTCGATCTTCTGCTACTTCATGTTCTTCGGCGCCGTCTGGGCTTTTCTCGAGCCGCTCGGCGCTGAGTTCGGCATCGATGGCCGCACTGTCGGCCTGATGGTTTCGGCAAGCCTCGCCACGCAGGTGGTGGGTGCCATGACGGCGACCGTCTTTGAAGCGCGCATCGACTATCGCTTCGCCATAACCATCATCGGTGTCGTGGCGGCGATCAGCTCCGCGCTGCTTGCCTCCGGCCCGGGGCTTTCCGTGTTCTGGGCGACGGCATTGGTGATGGGCTTCATCCTGCTCTTCATCGTGCCTTACCAGATCCGTCTGGCAATCACCGCCGACGAGACGCGAACGGCTGTACTCCTCGTACCGGCCGCGCAGCTCTTCGGCCTCGCCATCGGCCCGATCGCCGCTTCGCTGCTGATCGAGGGCGAAAACTTCCGTCCGGTGCCGGAATTCGCCGCGGCAAGCGCGCTGGCCAGCGTCGCGCTGCTCGGCGTTTTCGTGCTGGTCGCGCGGCGCCGCATTCCAGTCTGAGCGGGAGGTGACGGTGGCAAACGCCTGGAGCAACTGGTCGGGCTTCGTGAAGGCCGCGCCGAAGCTGATCGCCACACCCACCGACGCCGGTGAGCTGGCAGAGCTGGTGCGCTCGGCGCCCGGTCCGCTGCGGGTCGCCGGCGCCGGCCATTCCTTCACGCCGCTGGTGCAGTCGGACGGCACCATCGTCTCGCTGGAGAAGATCGAGGGGCTCGTCTCTCATGACCCCGCAACCAATCGAGCAAGGGTGGGGGCAGGCACGCAGCTCGGCGCCCTGATGCACATCCTGCAGGACATCGGCCAGGGCTTGCCCAATATGGGCGATATCGACCGCCAGGCGATCGGCGGCGCGCTGGGCACCGCCACGCATGGCTCCGGCCCGACGCTCGGCGCCTATCATACGCAACTGGAAACGGTGCAGTTCGTCGACGGGCAGGGTAAGTTGCGCGAATATAGCCGGGCAGGGGATCAGGACATGACCCACGCCACCGGCGTCGCGCTCGGCGCCTTCGGCGTGCTCACCGAAGTGACGATGAACAACATCCCGACCTACCGGCTGCGCCGCCGCAAATGGGCGCTGCCGATCGGCGACATGCTGCGCGATTTTCAGACGATGATGGCCGCGCATCGCTCGGCGGAGTTCTACTACATCCCGTTCTCCGGCTACGCGCAGTTCATCGCCAGCGACCTGAGCGACGCCGCGCCCACGCCGCGGCCGACGGAGGACGACGAGGAGGGGCTGGCGACGTTGCGCAAGCTGCGCACGGCGCTGCGCTGGCTGCCGTGGCTGCGCCGCGCGCTGATCAAGGGCGCGGTGAAAAAGGTGCCCGCCGAGGATTATGTGCAGGACTGGCTCAACGTCTATGCCAGCGACCGCCGGACAAAGTTCAACGAGATGGAATATCACCTGCCTTTCGAGGAAGGCCCGAAGGCGTTGGCCGAGATCATCGAGCTGACGGAGAAGCACTTTCCGGAAGTCTATTTCCCGATGGAGGTGCGTTCGGTGGCGCCCGACGATTTCTGGCTTTCGCCCTTCCACAAAAGACTGACCTGCTCGATCGCCATCCACCACGATGCTGCGAACGACCCGCTGCCCTTCATGCGCGCGGCTGAGCCGATCTTCCGCAAGTACGGCGGCAGGCCGCATTGGGGAAAGATGCATAGCCTGAAGGCGGCGGATTTCAAAAAACTCTATCCGCGCTGGGATGAGGCGATGGCGGTGCGCCGCGAGATCGATCCGGAAAACCGTTTCGTGTCGCCCTATATGGCCGGCCTGTTCGGCATCGAGCCCGGTCCTTTTGGCATCCGACAATGAGCGCGTATTTCGCCGAGCTGTCGAAGGCGCTGAAGGCGGCGGAGATTTTTCGGCCCTGCCTGGTGCTCGACCGCGATCGGCTGGATGGCAACATCGCGCTGGCGAAGGGGAGATTGGCGCCCGGCCTTGCCGTGCGCCTGGTCGACAAGTCTCTGCCTTGCGTGTCGCTGCTTTCGCACATTGCGAGAGCGCTCGGCACCGACCGATTCATGACCTTCCATCCGCCGGTGATGCAGGCCGTGCTCGACGCTTTCCCCGAGGGCGACCTGCTCTACGGCAAGCCGATGCCGGCCGGCGCGGCCAGGGCCGCGCTAACGCGGGGCGGCGCCGGCTGGTGGTCGCGGGTCTGCTGGCTGATCGATACGCCGGAGCGTCTGGCGGAGTATGGTGCGCTCGCCGCCGCGCTCGACACCGAACTGCGTTTCGCCTTCGAGATCGATGTCGGCCTGCATCGCGGCGGTTTTTCCAATCCCGCCGGAATCAGGGCGCTCTCGATCCCCAAGGGCCTGCGCTGCGAAGGCGTCATGGCCTATGAGGCGCATGCGCCGGAAATCCCCGGACTGCTCGGCGGCGCCGAAAAAGCACTGAAGAAGGCGTCGGCCAAGGCGGCCGAATTCGTCGCCGCCCTCGATCCGGACCAGCGCCGCATCCGCAATATCGGCGGCTCGAAGACGGCGCTGCTGCATGGCGGCGGCATGGCCAACGAAGTGTCGATCGGTTCGGCGTTCGTGCTGCCCAAAGATTTCGACACGCCCGGCCTCGACGGCTTCCAACCGGCGGCCTTCATCGCGACGCCGATTCTGAAGGCGGTCGATCCGGTGTTGCCCGGCCCGGCGACGATCTCCGGGACGCTACGGGCGCTCGGCCTTTTCCCGCGCAAGGGCTGCTATCTCTATGGCGGCAAATGGATGGCCGAGCCGGTGTTCCCCGAAGGCATGAAGCCGAACGGGTTGATCGGGCTGTCGTCCAACCAGCAGTTCATGGGGCTGCCTGCCGGGGCGGACGTGAAGCCCGGCGACTATGCTTTCCTGCGGCCGACGCAGAGCGAGGCGGTGCTGCAGCATTTTGGCTCGATTGCGGTGTTTTCAGCGGGACGGATCGTGGAGTTCTGGCCGGCGCTGCCGATGGGGTGAGGGAGCGCTTCAGGCACTCGCGACTAGCGCCGGGGACCTTGAGGTCGTCATTCTAGGGCGGAGCGAAGCGAAGCGGAGCGCAGACCCTAGAATCCAGGCCGTTACGTCCGCCGAAGAACGATACGGTGCAGAAAGTAGGTCCCCATGCCACCGTGTCCGTGCCAAGGTCTGCACCGCTGCGGCGCTTGTAGGTTACGGCATGGATTCTAGGGTCTACGCCGCGTCGCTTCGCTCCTTGCTCCGCCCTAGAATGACGAAGTTGCGAGGTGCCTCGCCGCATCATTTAATTGACTCCGTCAACTAAATGGTTGATCCTGTCCAGGACAGGAGGAACTCCCATGACGATCCACGATCATCCCGGCAAGGAGCGCATAGACGCGGTGCGCGCTTTCAACCGCTTCTACACCCGCCAGATCGGCGTGCTCGATGAAGGCTGGCTCAAAAGCGCCTTTTCGCTGACTGAGGCCCGGGTGCTTTATGAGCTTGCCCATCGCGATGGGCTCGTTGCCAGCGATCTGGTGCGCGATCTGGGCCTCGATCCCGGCTATGTCAGCCGGCTGCTGAAGAAATTCGAGGACCGCGGCCTGGTCGAGCGCGCCGCCACCGAGGCCGATGCGCGCCGCGCCTCGATCACGATCACGTCCGCGGGCAGGGAGGCTTTCGCGCCGCTCAACCAGGATTCGCACGACCAGGTGCGCGCGCTGCTCGATCGTCTGGCGCCCGTCGATCAGGAACGGCTGGTCAAAGCGATGCGCACGGTGCAGGACCTGCTTGGCGACAAACCCGAACCCAAGGTGCCCTATATCCTGCGTCCGCTGCAGGTCGGCGATATCGGCTGGATCACGCACCGCCAGGGCCTGCTCTACGCGCAGGACTATGGCTGGGACGAAACCTATGAGGCGCTGGTCGCCGAAATCCTCGGCGAGTTCGTCAAGAATTTCGTCCCGCAATGGGAGCGCAGCTGGGTCGCCGAGAGGGAGGGCGAGGTGGTCGGCTCCGTCTTCGTCGTGCGCAAGTCGCCCAAGGTGGCGAAGCTCAGGTTGCTCTACGTCGAGCCGTCGGCGCGCGGCTTGGGCATCGGCGGGCGGCTGGTCGACGAATGCATCGCCTTTTCGCGCGCCAAGGGCTACAAGACGCTGACGCTGTGGACCAATGACATTCTTGGTTCGGCCCGCCGCATCTACCAGGCGGCAGGCTTCAAGCTGGTTGAGGAAGAGCGCCACCATTCCTTTGGCAAGGACTTGGTCGGCCAGACTTGGAATCTAGAACTGTAGCGCTGATCAGCCCTTTACCGGCACTCAGATTTCCAGTCCGCCATTGCCGCTGTGCGGATCGAACTCTGGCCCGTAGCGCTCGAACTCCGGCGCGTCGGCGATCTCATGGCCGGAGGCCGGCAGCCATTTGTTCCAGATCGTGTTGACGGTGTGGCGGATGGTCGAGATGTGCTCGCGATGCGCGAACACCGCGTACTTCTGCGCCGGCACTCTGACCCGGCAGAAGTCCTTTGGCAGATCCGAGAAATCGGCGACCTCTACGCCGGCGACGTAGTCGAAATTGCCGACGTCGTCGCCGTTGACGCAGGCGCCGTACGCGACGTTGCCGATCTGGCCGGGGATGTTGCCGATATAGGGGCCGAAGCGCTGCCACTGCGTCGGGATGCCGGCGCTGGATTCGCAACTGTAGCGCTCGCCGAGCCCGGCGATGAGGAACGGCCGGCTGGTCTCGAAGCGCGGCGGCTCGAGCGTGGCTAGAAGCGAACTGTCCATGAGGATGGGCTCCACGAGGTCGAGGTTTTTGGTCGAGCTCTCGGCGCGCACCAGTTCCGGCGTGGTGCCGAACTGGTCGCGGAAGGCCCGCGTGAAAGCCTCATGCGATCCGTAGCCGGCATCGAGCGCGACGCTCAGAATATCGGGCGCCCCACCGGCGAGCTTGCGCGCCGCTTCGCTGAGCCGGCGCGCCCGCATATAGCCCATGACCGACCGTCCGGTGGCGGCGCCGAAGGCGCGCGTCACGTGGAAGCGCGACACGCCGCTGCTTGCCGCGACATCGTCCAGCGAAATCGCATCCGGCAGATGGCTTTCGACAAACCACAGCGCTTTCTCGGTCGGGTTCATTGGGCCTCGCATTTGGCGGGGCGACACTAGCCACCGCATCGACAGCCAGTTTGATCGAAATTGCGCAGTGGGCAATAATGGCAACGCGCATGCCCGGTCGAGTGGGATCGACCGGGCATCGTGCGCGAGCCCGAGAAGGGTGTCCCGATGACGACGGCGACGGCCGATCAGGTCTTCCGCTTTGGCGGGTTCACACTCGACCTTGCCAGGGGGACGCTGTGCGGCGTCAACGAGCCGCTCTACCTCCGGCCGAAAGCCTACGCGCTGCTTTCGCACCTCGCCCGCAATATGGGCCGCGTCGTTCCGAAATCGGAGCTGATGGATGTCGTCTGGCCGGGCGTCTATGTCACCGAGGATTCGCTCACCCAATCGATCCGCGAGATCCGCAAGGTGCTGGGCGACGATATGGTGCGCACGGTCTCGAAACGCGGCTACATGCTTGCCGCCGAGGCGCAGGCAGCGCCCGAGATCAGCACGCAGCCGATCGTGGCCGTGGTGCGCTTCCGCAACGACAGCGGCGATCCGGCCGACGAGGCGATGGTCGACGGCTTTGCCGAGGACATCATCAACGGCGTGGCGCGCTTCGGCACCGTCACTGTGCTGGCACGCAATTCGAGTTTTTCCTTCGCCTCCTTCGGACGCGCCGAGTGGTCCCAGATCCGCGCCCGCATCGGCGCCGACTATCTGGTCGAGGGGTCGCTGCGCCGGCAGGGCGAGCATATCGTGGTGGCCGTCAGCCTCGTCGACATCGCCACCGCCAGCCAGCTCTGGGGCGACCGCTACCAGTCTCAGGGCGCCGGCCTGTTCGCGGTCGAGCGCGAGATCGTCGAGCAGATCGTCAGCCGCCTGGTCACCCGCGTCACCAATGCCGGCCTGGAGCAGGCCTCGCGCAAGCCGGTGACCAGCCTTGCCGCCTATGAGCTTCTGCTGCGCGGTTTTGCGCTGTTGCGCGACCCGGCCCAGACCGACCAGCGCGGCGCGGAGGCCTTGTTCGAGGCGGCCATCGCCAAGGACCCGAATTACGGATTGGCCTACACCTATCTGGCTTTGGCGCGGGCACTGGACGGGGAGTTTGGCCGCGCCAGCGATGCCGTGCTGGAAAACGCCCGCGACCTCGCCGACAAGGGACTGGCCTTGTCGCCGGACCAGCCAACCGGGCATCGCGTCCAGTCGCTGATCCGCCTCTATATGCGCGACCACGTGGCGGCCGAGCATCACATGCGTATCGCGCTGCAACTCAACCCCTACGACGCCGACAGCATCGAGCAGATGGGCATGCTGCTCACCATGCGCGGCCGGCCGCTAGAAGCGCTGACCTGGCTGGCGCGCGGCATCCGCATCGATCCCTTGCATCCGCACTGGTATCAGTTCGACCGTGCGCTGGCGCTCTACATGATGGGCGAATACCGCCAGGCGGCGGAAGCGCTGGAACTGGCGACGCGCCCGGCGCCCTGGATCAGGACAAGGCTCGCGGCCTGCTATGCCCAGATGGGCGATATGGAGCGGGCGCGCCGGCAGATCGCCCTCATCGAGGAAGGCGAACCGTTCTCTCCGCTCGATTACGCGTTGCGCGGCGTGCCGTTTGAAAATCCGGCCGATGCCGAGCATCTCGCCGAGGGCGTCAGGCTTGCCCTCGGCGTTGGAACGTCCGCCGGTCAATCGACGACGACCACGATATAGCGGCCCTGATAGAGCCGGTAGTAGGTGCCGCCGCATCGCCAGACGTCGAAGCCGTTGACCTTGGTGCGGACGCAGCCTGCCGGCAGCGTGGCAACCCAGGCGGTGGTGTGCCTCAGCACGCGCCACGTCGTGGTGCGGCGCGCGACGCCGGCGGCGCTGCGCGGCGTCCAGGGCGCACCGATGCGGGCCTGGGCTTCATTCACGAGGGAGAACGGCGCGAGACCGCCGAGGTCGGTGGCAGCCATGACGAGGCCGAGAGCGGCCAGGCCGATCTTCTGGCTCGCCTTGCGGCGGGAAGGGGCCGCGGCACGCGCGAGACTGGAAGTTTCATGCGGATGCGTCATTTCCATTGCTCCTTTGCATTTCGGGTTGATTGGTAGGTTTGCCCAGCACCGCGCGAACGCGCTCCCGGCCGGGCGCGGGATCCTCGGTGGGCACGCCGGTCAGGCCGGCGCGCCCACGAGATCTGGAACCGCATCGCCGCCGGACAGCGCCGGCGATGCATTGGCAGAGGTCGCCGCCGGCTGTCCGGCCGGCGCCTTGATGCCGAACCAGGCGACGTAGAGCGTCGGCAGGAAGACCAGCGTCAGCACGGTCGCCACCATCAGGCCGCCCATCACCGCATAGGCCATCGGTCCCCAGAACACCGTCGGCGCGATCGGGATCATGCCGAGGATCGCGGCGGCCGCCGTGAGCAGGATCGGCCGCAGTCGATGCGTGGTGGCGCTGATCACGGCTGCCCAGGGCTCCTCGCCGGCGGCGATGTGCTGGTCGATCTGCGCGATCAGGATGACCGAGTTGCGGATCACCATGCCGATCAGCGACATCACGCCGAGGATAGCGACGAAGCCCATCGGCGCGCCCGACAAGAGCAGGGCGCCGGCAACGCCGATGAGGGCCAGCGGCGCGGTGAGCAGCACCAGCACCAGGCGCTGGAAGCTCATCAGCTGGATCATCAGCACCGTTGCCATGACGAACAGCATCAGCGGGAAGACCACGAAGATGCTGGCCTGCGCCTTGGCGCTGTCCTCGATCACGCCGCCCTGCTCGACGCTGTAGCGGGCCGGCAGCTCCGCTTTGAAGGCGGCGATCGCCTTGTCCAGTCTCCGGGTCACCGAGGCAGCGTTGTTGCCAGGCGCGACGTCGGCCTGCACGGTCACGGTCGGCAACCGGCCGCGGCGCCAGATCAGTGGCGGCTCGGTCTGGTAGCTGAGCTTGGCCACCTGCTCGAGCGGCACGCGGCGTCCGCCCGACGCGCTGATCGTCAGGCCGCGCAGCGTGTCAATGCTGGCACGTTCGGTCTCCACCGCCCGGGCGACGATGTCGACGAGGTAGGTGTCGTCGCGCATCTGCGTGATCTTCGAGCCCGACAGCACCGCGTTGATCGTCTCCGACAGCTGCTGCGATGAGATGCCCAGCGCTCGCGCCCGGTCCTGGTCGACCTCGACCTTGATGACCTTGGCCGGCTCGTTCCAGTCGTAGTTGATGTTGCGCACCGCCGCATCGCTGCCCAGCACCTGCGCGAACTGCTGCGCCAGGCTGCGCGTCTTGTCCGGATCCGGACCGCTGACGCGGAACTTCAGCGGCCAGCCGACCGGTGGACCGAGCTCCAGCGGCGTGACGCGGGCCATGACATCGTCGAAGCCGGTCGACAGCTCCTTCTCCAGCCGGTCGATGACGGCCTGGCGCACTGCGTGCCCCTTGGTCACCACGACGGCCTGGGCGAAGAAGTCGTTGGCGAGCTGTGCGTCGAGCGGCAGGTAGAAGCGCACCGCACCCTGGCCGACATAGAAGCTCCAGTGGTCGATGTTAGGATCGGCGGCAAGCAGCTTCTCGACGCGCTCGACGACGGCATCTGTCGACTTGATCGAGGCGGTGCGCGGCAAGGTGAGGTCGAGCATCACCTCCGGCCGGTCGGACTTCGGGAAGAATTCCTGGCCGACGAAGCCCATGGCCACGACCGAGAGCGCGAACAGCCCCGCCGTCGCCGACAGCACCAGCCATTTCGCCCGCATCGCCATCTCGAGCAGCGTCTGGAAGCCGCGCGCGATGCGCGACGGCTGGTAGCTGCCATGGCCCTTGATGCGATCGGGCAGCAATGCCACGCCAGTCAGTGGCGTGAACAGCACCGCCACCACCCAGGAGACGAGCAGCGCTATTGCCACGACCGCGAACAGCGAGAAGCAGTATTCGCCGGCGCCGCTCTTGGCGAAGCCGACCGGCACGAAGCCGGCGATCGTCACCAGTGTGCCGGTGAGCATCGGGAAGGCGGTGGAGGTATAGGCATAGGTGGCGGCCGAGATCTTGTCGTAGCCTTCCTCCATGCGCGAGATCATCATCTCGACCGCGATCATCGCATCGTCGACCAGGAGGCCGAGCGCGATAATCAGCGCGCCGAGCGAGATGCGCTGCAGCGAGATGCCGAAATACTCCATGGTGACGAAGGTAATGGCCAGCACCAGCGGGATGGCGATGGCCACCACGACACCAGGGCGCCAGCCGAGTGCCAGCAAGGAGACGGCAAGCACGATGGCGATCGCCTCGCCGAGGCTCTTGGTGAACTCGCCGACAGATTCTTCCACGACATGCGACTGGTCGGCGACCAGGCCAACCTCGGCGCCGAGCGGCAGCTCGGCCTCCATCTCATGCATCTTGTCCTTGACGTTCTCGCCGAGCGCCAGCGCGTCGCCGCCCGCGGTCATCGAGATGGCGATGCCGACGGCAGGCTTGCCGCTGAAGCGGAACATCGGCTGCGGCGGGTCGGAATAGGCGCGCTTGACCTCGGCTACGTCGCCCAGCCGGAAATAATGCCCGTTGGCGTAGAAGTTGATGGCCTTCAGGCTCTCCTCGGAGGTGAAGCTGCCGGAGACACGGACGGCGATGCGCTCGGGGCCGGCATCGACCGTACCGCTGGGCGTCAGCGCGTTCTGCGCCTGCAGCGCCTGCGACAGCGTGCCGACATCGAGGCCGAGCGCGGCGACCTTCTGGGTCGAGAATTCAAGATAGATCTTCTCGTCCTGCTGGCCGATCAGATCGACCTTGGCGACGTCCTTCACGGTGAGCAGCCCGGCGCGCAGGCTGCTGGCCAGGTCCTTCAGCTCACGATGGCTGAGGCTGTCGGAGGTGAGCGCATAGATCAGCGAATAGGTGTCGCCGAACTCGTCGTTGTAGAACGGGCCCTGGACGCCGGACGGCAAGGTCGGCTTGATGTCGTCGAGCTTTTTGCGCACCTGGTACCAGAGCGGCTGCACCTGGTCGCCGGCGACCGTGTCCTTGAGGTTGACGAAGACGACGGACTCGCCGGGCTTGGTGTAGCTCTTGACGTAGTCGAGGTCCGGCAGCTCTTCGAGCTTCTTTTCGATGCGGTCGGTGATCTGCTCCACCGTGTCGCTGGTGCCGGCGCCGGGCCATAGCGTCTTCACCACCATGGTCTTGATGGTGAAGGGCGGGTCCTCCTCGCGGCCGAGGCCGCGATAGGCATAGAGGCCGGCGAGCGCGGCCGCGATCATCAGGTAGACGATGAAGCTGCGGTGGCGCAGCGCCCATTCGGAAAGATTGAAGCTGGTCATGATGCGGCTCCTTTTCAGGGCGCGCGAAAGCGCGCTCCGCCGGCGCCTGCCGGCTGGCGAAAAAACAAACGACGGTTGGGGTTCAGTCAGCAGCGCCCGCCGCGCGGCGGGCGCCGTGGCAATTCAGGCCAGGCTGTGCATGGTGCCAGGCACACGATATGGCGCGCGCTCGGCGGTTCTCGGCCGGATCGCGAGGCCGGCGAGATAGCGCTGGAAGGCGGCCGCCTCCTGGACGGGGGAGGCGAGCGCGACATGGCCGTCCGGCCTCACCAGATAGGCTGCGTCGCGCTGCAGTCCGGCCTTCTCGGCCACGTCCGACCAGGCGAAGGCGTGGACCGGGATTCCGCTCGGCGCGAGCATCGCCCGGAAATCGCAATTCACCTCTCCATAGACATGGACCTGCCAGTCCAGCGACTGCAGCGGCTCGAAATTGTCGCCGTTCGCGCCGGCGACATAAGGCAGGCGGTCGCCGCCGCTCACCTTGCCCGCCGTGCCCGAGCTGATCGGGCTGGCGCGATACTCGATCGCCGCCTGCGAGATCACGCCGAAGAAGAAGCGCGAGCCGAACGAGGTGTGGAGCAGCACGTTCAGGATCTTCGGCATCAGATAGCGGCGGAACAGGCCGATCAGCCGCGAGCGGCTGGTGATGAAACGGAAAGCGGTATCGGTGCTCTCGATCAGCTTCTGCGCGAAGGCGATGCGCTCCGGCTCGTAGCTGTCGAGCAGCCGCATATCGGCCCGGCCCTGCACCACGGCGGCGAGCTTCCAGGCGAGGTTCACCGCATCGCCCATGCCGGTGTTCATGCCCTGGCCGCCGGCGGGGCTGTGGATGTGGCCGGCATCGCCGCAGAGGAACACGCGGCCGCCGCGGAAGCGCTCGGCGACGCGATGATGGACGCGATAGGTCGAGAACCAGTTGACCTCGTCGACCGTGACGCCGGTGTCGCGCTCGACATCGGCGCGGATCGCCTCGAAGGTGATCTTCTCGTCGGCTTCATGCGCCTTCGGCACGATGCCGATCAGCCTGACCGAACCGGACTGCCGGACCGGCATGACGATCATGCCGTTGCGGGTGATCTCGCCACGGCCCTTCACGTCGGCGACATAGAAGGACTGCTCGTAAGCGCCGCCAGGGAAGCCGATGTTCAGCCCATGTCGAACCGTGCTGTGGGCGCCGTCGCAACCGGCGAGATAGGCGGCGCCGACGGTTTCGGTCCGGCCTCCCTTGCTCAGCGTGGCGACGATCGCGTCGCCTCTGTCCTGGAAGGCGACGAGTTCCGTGCTGCGCTCGACTTCGACGCCGGCGCGCTTCAAATGCGCGATCAACAGACGTTCATGGATGTCTTGCGGCAGGGCGAAGGCGAAGGAATAGGGGCTGATGCCGCGGCCGAAATCGGAGAGCGGCAGCCGCGCCGCTATGCCGGCCGGCGTGTGCACGGTGAGCCGCTCGATGCGAACGCCCTCCGCAAGCACGTGGTCGACGATGCCGATCTGGCGGTGGAACTCCAGCGTGCGCGCCTGGACGGCAAGCGCCCGCGAGGTCTCGCCGGGAGCGGCGGCCTTGTCGAAGATGCGCACCGGGACGCCGAGCCTGGTCAGCCAGAGCGCGAGCGTCAGCCCGGTCGGACCGGCGCCGGCAATCAGGACCTTTGTCTTGGACACGGTCATTTTCCTTCTCCTTCAACGATACGAACTTTTTCGTGTTCCCGCAGCCGGTTGACGCCGGCGGTGACGACGAGGTCGCCCTGGGCAAGCCCGTCACTGACGACGACGCGGTCGGTCTCGTAGCGGGCGACGGAGACGGGCCTCAGTTCGACGGCCGATGACGATGTGACCACCCAGACGGCCGGCTTGCCGTTCTGGTCGAACAGCGCGCTGCCCGGCAGCACCGTCACCGGCGCGCTGGCCATCTCGGCGCGACCGGCGACGCTCGCGCCAAAGCGCATTTCGTCCGGCGCATTTTCGAGCGAGACCTTCACCTGGAAGGTGCGCGTCGCGGCGTCGGCCATCGGTGCAATCTCGCGAATGGTGCCGAGCGCCGTGATCGCCGGATTGCTGAGCAGCGAGACCGTGACCTGCGGCGGCCGCCTGGTACCAGGCGCGTTGGCGAAGGCGGCTTCCGCAATCGAGAACACCGCGTCGCGGCTCTCCGGATCGGCAACGCGAACCACCATCTGCCCGACATTGACGGACTGGCCGGCTTCGGCGCCGGTGGCGGTGACGATGCCGTCGAATTCCGCACGCAGCTCGGTATAGCTCAGCTGGTCCTTGGCCATCTCGAAGGCGATGTTCGCCGATTTGAGCTTGGCCTGCGCCGAGCGCAGGTTCTTCAGCGTGGCGTCGTAGTTGGCGCGTGTCGTGAAACCCTTGGCGAGCAGCGCGCCGATGCGGGCCTCCGCGGCGCGCGCCTCCACCAGCACGGCCTGCGCGGCCGCCACGTCGGCCTCGGCGCTGGCGAGCCGGTTGCGATAGTCCTGGTCGTCGATGCGGGCGAGCACCTCGCCCTTCTTCACCTTGGAGCCGATCTCGGCGATCCGCTCGACCAGCTTGCCGGACACGCGGAAGCCGAGGTCGCTTTCGAGCCTTGGCCTTATCTCGCCGATGGCGATGCGGGTGTCGGCGTTGCGCGTCGGGGCAACCGCGATGGCCTTGACGAGCTTGGTCTCCGGCGCGGCGGGTTCTGCGTTCGAGGCCTCACTTCTGGCGTCGTGCCAGACCACGGCTGCGCCGCAGGCAAGAGCTGCGATCGAGCCGGCGACAAGGCGGCGCCTCAGCGGCTTGTTATGCCCCGAAAGGCTGGCTTTAAAAAGTGCGGCAATCATGTTGTCTCCATGACCAAGATTTCGGTCGCGCGGGAGGATGCGGCGACCGGGAACTGTGTTGGCTGGGAGGGATCGGGCGTTGCGGCCTGTCTTTCGCCAGCCCGATCTTCTTGCTGTTTCGGGCACGAGAAATCCCGAACGGTTTCTGAAAATTTTCCGATGTTTGGGTGAGGCGACGCCGGAGGGATTGACATCGGCATGCCAAACGTATGTAATGTTATTACATATCAAAATGGCGAACCAGGAATGCATCCTTCAGACAGATCGTTCGGACGATTCATGGGACAGCGACCTCTCGCAGCAGCCCGTTGCGACTCGCGCGCGAACAACCTACGATGGCGGCGTCATGGTCCCCGAGCCGCAAGACGAGGGGTGAAAAGGGAACACGGTGAGACCCTGGTCGGGTCGAGCCCGTGGCTGCCCCCGCAACTGTGAGCGGCGAGCTCCATCCGAAACGCCACTGGCCGGCAAGGCTGGGAAGGCGGATGGCGCAACGACCCGCGAGCCAGGAGACCTGCCATCGACACGAGTTGACCGGACGGGGTGTGCCGGGAGGAGACGCGGGCACCGGTCTTGTCGGCCGGCTCGTCCAGCATCCTTCCGTCGCCATTTTGGAAAGTGACGGAATGCTGGACGGCTCCATCGATCGTATCCACCACGCCATCGGACATGCGGCCCGGAAATACCATCCGGGCAACCGGGCGGGCATCCGCCCATGACCGCGCCGCTTCTCGAAGCCTGTGGCCTCGGCGTGACGGCGAATGGCCGCGCGCTGGTCGACAATGTCAGCCTGTCGATGGCGGCGGGCGGGCGGCTGGCCATCATCGGCCCCAACGGCGCCGGCAAGACGACGCTGCTTCGCATGCTGTGCGGCGCGCTGCCGCCGAGCCGCGGCGAGGTGCGTCTTGCCGGGCGCCGCCTGGACAGGATAACCGCCGCCGAGCGGGCGCTCAGCATCGCCGTTGTCGGCCAGACTGATCAGCCGGACCCACGGCTGGCGCTCATTGACTATGTCGAGCTTGGCCGCGTTCCGCATGCCGGCCTCAGGCGCCGGCACGACGACCGCGACATCGTCGTCGAGGCGCTGCGCCGAACTGGGCTCTTGCCGCTGCTCGCACGCACCATCGGCTCGCTCTCGGGCGGCGAGCGCCAGCGCGCGCAGCTTGCCCGCGCCATCGCGCAGGAACCGAAAATTCTGTTCCTCGACGAGCCGACCAACCATCTCGACCCGCGCGCCCGCGGCGAATTGCTCGACCTTGTCGCCGGCCTCGGCATGACCGTCGTCGCCGTGCTGCACGATCTCGCGCTGGTGGCGCCTTTCGCCACCAGCGTCGCGGTGATGAGCAACGCCCGGCTGCACGTGCTGGCGGCGCCGCGTGAGGCGCTGGCGCAACCGCTCATTCGCGAGGTGTTCGGCATCGATGTGCTGCGCCTCCGGCACCCGACCGAGGATCGCGAGCTCACCGTCTTCGAGCTTCCCATGCGTGCTTCCTCGCCATCCTGAGCCTGCCCAACCCAACCCGAACAACCCAAGCAAACAGGAGCACCATCCCGTGAAACGCCTCGCTTTGTCGCTTGCCCTCTCGCTTGTCGCCTCAGCCGCCTTCGCCTTCCCGGTTACCGTCGACAGCTGTGGCAAGCCGCTCACCTTCGACGCGCCGCCGAAGCGCGCCGTCATCCAGGACCTCAACATGGCCGAGATGGCTTTCGCGCTGAAGCTGCAGCCGTCGATCGTCGGGCTCACCGGCATCACCGGCTGGTACAAGGTCGGCCCCGAATTCAAGACCGAGCAGGGCTCTATCCCGGAGCTGGCGCCGAAATATCCGACGCTGGAAAACCTCGTCGCCGTGCAGCCCGATTTCTTCTTCGCTGGCTGGTATTACGGCATGAAGCCGGGCGGCGATGTCACGCCCGACACGCTTGCCCCGCACGACATCAAGACGCTGGTGCTGACCGAAAGCTGCGTCCATCTCGACAAGAACCGGCCCGCCGCCTCGATGGACCTGCTCTATGGCGACGTCGAGAAGCTGGGCAAGATCTTCGGCAAGGAGGCCGAGGCCGAGAAACTGGTCGCCGGCTGGAGGGCTGAGCTCGCCGGCATCACGGCCAAGGTGGGCGACCACAAGGGCACAAGGGTGTTTCTCTATGATTCAGGCGAGGACAAACCCTTCACCGCCGGCAAGTTCGCCATCCCCAACGCCATGATCGCCGCCGCGGGCGGGGAAAACATCATGGCCGACATGGAGACGAGCTGGGGCAACACCGACTGGGAGACGGTGGCGTCGCGCAATCCGCAGTTCCTCATCCTGCTCGATTACCAGGATGGCGGCGGTTACCGAAAACTGCTCGATTTCCTTAAAGTCCATCCGGCGATGAAGGAGACCGACGCGGTGAAGAACGAGCGCTTCGTGGCCTTGCGCTATGCCGAGCTGACGCCCGGACCCGCCAACATCGAGGCGATCGGCAAGATCGCCAGGGCCATACATCCGGACGCGTTTTGAGCTCTGGAGCACGGTTGAGCCGGGAGTGTTTCCATTGATGGATAGCCTGCTTTGGAGAATGGCGAAAACGCCCATCACTTCGTCATCCTCGGGTCTCCGCGACGGAGCTGCGCTCCTGCTTCGCCCGTGGATGACGAATTCGCGGAGATCTCGGCTAATCTCGAACGCTGGCGGGCCGATGACAGGCCTGAAGACGTGAGCTCGCGCCATAAGCCATTCGTCCTGTCGATGACGCTGGGCGCGCTGCTACTCGCAGCGCTCATGCTGCTTTCGATCGCCTATGGCTCGACGCTGATACCGCCGCGCGAGGTCGTCGGCGCGCTGGCGCGTGCGGCTGGACTGGGTGGTCAGGCCGTGCCCGGACCCGTCGGCAGCATCGTCGTCGACCTCAGGCTGCCGCGGACGCTGCTGGCGATCGCCGTCGGCGCCGGCCTCGGCGTCGTCGGCGCGCTGCTGCAGACCGTCACCCGCAACGATCTTGCCGACCCGTTCCTGTTCGGCCTTTCCTCGGGCGCCGCCGCCGGCGCCGTCTCGGTCATCACCGTCTTCGGCGACTCCTTCGGCATCTGGACCTTGCCGGTGGCGGCCTTCACCGGCGGCATATTGGCGGCGGCAATTGTGCTTCTGCTGGTCTCCCGGGTGAGGGGACAGGGGCCCGAGCGGCTGATCCTTGCCGGGCTCGCTGTCTCCTTCATGTTCACCGCTTTAACCAACTACCTCGTCTTCGCCGGCGACCAGCGCGCCGCCCACTCGGTGCTGTTCTGGACCATGGGCGGGCTCGGTCTCGCCCGCTGGGACAATATCGGCCTGGCGGCGCTGGGCGCCGGCATCATCCTCGCCTACGGCCTGTGGAACCACCGCCGTTTCGATGCCTTCCTCGCCGGCGAAAGCGCTGCCGAGAGCCTCGGCGTGCCGGTGGCGCGCATGCGCCGCGCGACATTCCTCATCGCCGCTCTGGCCACCGCGATTCTCGTCGCGGTCGCCGGTGTCATCGGCTTCGTCGGCCTGATGATCCCGCATCTCGGCCGGCCGCTGGCGGGTCCGCTGCACCGGCCCCTGATAGCGATCTGCGCGCTGTTCGGCGCGATCCTTTTGTTGGCCAGCGATCTGCTCGCCCGCACGCTGCTGCCGCCGCAGGAATTGCCGATCGGCATCATCACCAGCTCGCTCGGCGCCTTCTTCGTTGTCACATTGCTGATGCGCAAGCGCATTTAGCCGGCGGTCAGACCGTCCAGAAATAGCGCACGATGTGGAAGAAGATCGGCGCGGCGAAGACCAGGCTGTCGGTGCGGTCGAGCATGCCGCCATGGCCTTCGATCAGATGGCCCCAGTCCTTGACGCCCTGGTCGCGCTTGATCGCCGAGGCGACGAGCCCGCCGAGGAACCCCATCGCGCAGGCGACGAAGGCCACCGCCGAGGCCTGCAAAGGCGAGAAGGGCGTGATGAAGGACAAGAGCGCGCCGAGCAGGCTCGATGCGACCAGCCCGCCGATCAGCCCTTCCCAGGTCTTCGACGGCGAGACGGTCGGCGAGAAGCGGTGCTTTCCGAACAGCTTGCCGAAGATGTACTGCAGCACGTCGCTGCCCTGCACGACGATGATCAGGAAGGCGATGAGCAAGAGGTTGCGGCCTTCGAAGCCCGGCACGTTGAAGGTCAGCAGGGCAGGGACATGGCTGACGCAGTAGACCGAGATCATGATCGCCCATTGCTGCGCGGCGATGCGTTCCAGGAAGCGCTCGGTGTCGCCATGCAGCGCCGTGATCGCCGGCATCAGCAGGAAGCAGTAGACCGGGATGAAGATGACGAACAGCCCGTACCAGGCCGTCCACACCAGCCAATACTGGAACGGAATGACGATGCCGAACATGCCGAGCAGCACCCAATGGTCGCTGCGGCGGCTGTGCGTCAGCGTCACGAACTCGCGCAGCGCCGCAAAGGAGATCAGCGCGAACAGGATCGTCATGCCATAGCGGCCGAAGAAGAAGGCGACGGTCATCAGCGCCACCATCACCCACCAGGCGTTGATGCGCTGGGTAAGATTGACGAGCGTCGCGCTCAACGGCTTCGGCGCGCGCGCCGACAGGGTGGCGGCGGTGATGCTGGCGGTGCTCAGCACCACGAAAAGGCCGATGATGAGAATGCTGATTTCGTGGCGCATCAATCGTCTCGGTCGGGGCGCGGGTTGAGCGCCTTGAGCGCCGCGCGGGCGCGCGTGAGGAAGGCGCGGCGTTCCTCGCCCGGTCCCACCGCCACCGGCGCGCCGAAGACGACGCGGCAAAGCAGCGGCACCGGCAGGAACTGGCCCTTGGGCAGCACGCGCGACATGTTCTCAATCCAGCACGGGATGAGCTCCACATCCGGCCGCGCCATCGACAGATTGTAGAGCCCGGAGCGAAAGGGCAGCAGCTCGTCGCTCATGTTGCGCGTGCCTTCCGGGAAGATGATCAGCGAATGGCCCTGGTCGAGCACCGAGAGCATGACGGAGATCGGGTTCTCCTCCGGGCTCGTCCATTGCCGGCTGATCAGCACGGAGGACAGCATGTCCTCGGCGATGAAGCGGCGCAGCCGCGATTTCCCCCAATATTCGGCGGCGGCGATCGCGTGCGTGATGGCGCGCTCCTTCTCGCTGAGGCATGCCGACAACAGGATGAAATCGCCGTGGCTGGTGTGGTTGGCGAAGTAGATGCGCTGCCGGTCCGACGGCTGGCTGCCGCTCCAGATCGGCCGTACGCCGGTCACCGCCCAGGCCAGCGCCGACAGGCCGACGGACGTCGCCGTCTGCAGCAGTGTGAAGGTCCGGAGCGCAAGCTTGCTCATCGCGGCATCCAGAATCCGGCGGTCAGGAACGCGATGACGAAGATCGCGAAGGCGATGCGCTGGCGGGCAAGCAGGCGACGCGTTCCGGCGATGCGGTCGTCGAGCAGGCGCGAAGAGGAGGGGGCAGGCTTCAACCGCATGCGCGCCAGCAGATCGTCGACCGCCGCGCCGCCCGACGCCTCGTCGTCATGGCTCGCCATCAGCCGGAACAGCAGCGCGTCGAAGATGAGAAGTGCTGAAAGCCCAAGCACCATGACGGCGCTCGCCGCCGCGACCAGGAGCGCTAAAACTGCGAGCGGCGACTGGAACCCGCCGCGCGCCGAAGCGACCAGCGGCGCGACGCTGTCGCCGGCGATCACGACCGCGGCCGGCCATGCCGCCTGTTTGATGAGTATGGCGGCAAACCGGCCAGTCCGTTCCTGATAAGTGTCGTCGGTCATGCCGGCTCGTCCTGGAAAAGCACCGGCCGGCCCGATGCGGCGAGCGTCTTTTGCGCCTGTGCCGGCGTATGCGATCGGCCGGTCGCGACCAGCCATGCGGCGACGACGGTGGCGCTGCGCTGGAAGCCGAGCGCGCAGCAGACCAGCACCTTGCCTTGCCTGCGCGCCGGTTCGATCGCGGCCACCGCCCGGTCGAGCACGTCCGCTGGCGGCGGCAACAGGTCGAGCATGGGAAAGCTGATCCAGCGGCCGGTGCTGGCGCGCGGCCGTTCCAACTCGGCGGCAAGATCGATCACCGTGTCGAAGCCATGGGCCTCGGCGGCAGCGGGGAAGCGGCCGAGGAAGACGCCGTCGGCTATCGCCACCACCGGCGGCAGCTTCCGCGTCCAGGCAAGCAGATTGATCGTCGCGCCAAGCCGATGGGGCCAGAGCAGGATGCGGCTTGCCAGCGACACGCGACCGTCCTGCGTCTTCTGGAACACCTTGGCACCGGCCCCGGCATAGCCGAAGGCGACGATTGCGAGCCCCAGTGCCGGCCACAAAAGCACAAGCGCGGTTGCGGAAAAGAAGACGCCGATGGCGGCGGCACCAAGTGCTGCGATGGCGCCCAGCCCATAGCACAGTAGAAGGCGCCTCGCCATCGAGCTGGCGCTCAGGCGAAAACCGGCGAAGGGCAGCTCGCCCTTGCTCGGAAATAGCCACAGCGCGAAGATCCCGAGCAGCGCGCCGGTCGGGATGTCGATGAAGTGGTGCTGCCAGGTCGTCAGCACTGAGGCGCCGATCAGAAAACACCAGCCGTGCCAGAGCGGCAGGACAGCGCTGGCGAGGCGCTGGCGCCAGTGGTCCCAGATGATCACCAAAAGCGCGATATGCAGCGACGGCGCCTGGTTGAACGGCTTGTCGAAGCCGCCGAGCACGGCAAACAGGAAACCCGGCAGCCCTGTCGTTGCCGGCCGAACGAAGGTGGCGGTCAGTGGAAACAGGATGAAGCAGGTGACGGCGACGATCTGCGCGGTGAGATAGCGGCCGACCAGCCGGTCGACGCCCTGCCGGCTGCCATTGAGCAGCAGCGACAGGCCGTAGAACAGATTGATCGACCAGTAGGGCACGATCGTCCAGGCGACGAACGGCACATGGTGCTCCCAGGAAAAAACGATGCTGCCGACATGATCGCGCGTCGAAGCGAGCCAGTTGGCGAAGCCGTAGGTCGAGTAGAAGAACGGCGCCAGGAAGGCGAGCCACAGCGCTGCCCTGACCACGACACGGCCATAGGGCTCGGCGGCTGCGCTGTCTGAAAGTTGCGGGGGCTCGGCACTGGTTGGCATGCGCGGACGGTCCTAGAGCATGATGCCGAAAAATGTGAAGCGGTTTTCGGATGACATCATGCTCCGTCTCTTGATTTAAACACGCCTTGCGAGCGACGCGGTGAAGATGCCCCATTGGTCGATGCGCTGGTCGAGCTTCTCGAAACCGGCCGCCTCGACCAGCTGATCCATCTCGCCCTGGGTGCGCCGCCGCATCACCCAGGCCTGGCCGCCGCGATGCGAGGTTAGGCTGCGCGCGATCATCTCGATCTGCGGGTGCCAGGGCTGGTTGGTGTAGATCAGCAGGCTGCCCGGCTGCATGGCGCGGGCGAGACCGCCGAGCGAGCGGACGATCAGCGCATTGTCTGAAAAGAGCTCGTAGAGGCCGGAGACGATGGCGAGGTCCGGCGCCGGATCGAGGGCGGCCAGCCCGTCGCCGTCGAAGGCGTCGGCGCGCTGGAACGAGACGCTTGCCGGCAATTGCCGCTCGGCGATAAGCTTGCGGCCAAGCTCGACATTGAGGTCGGAATAGTCCCGCAGGCGCACGCTGGCCGGCGGCTCAGGGCTTTTGCCGATAGCGTCGAGCACGTAGCGGCCGTGGCCGGCGGCGATGTCGAGGATATGGCCGGGCCGTCCGCCGGCCTTGAGCATCGCGAGTGACGTGCCGATCAGCTCTTCGAGATTGAGCTTACGCTGGCGGATGCCGCGCCAGCCGATGGCGTCGAGAAACGTCCGGTCGACCATGCGGCCGATCGGCCCGAGGCCGCGCGCCTCGTCCTCATAGACATAGTCCAGCGTCGAGCCGGAATCGAAGCCGGTGCCGACGCCGACCTTCAAGCCGCGAGAGAACCAGCTGCCGATGCGGATGAACGCCCGGCTGAGCGCCCAGTACAGACCCTTTGGGGACAGAAGGTCGAGCGGCGAAGCGAGCCGGTCGGCCTCGTCGCGCGTGTAGCCGGCGATGTCCGCCTGCTTCAGGTCGACGGCTTCGGCCGGCGAAACGAACTGCCCTTCGAGGAAGGGCCGGATCAGGTCGAGCGCCTTGGCGCGGTCGCGCTCGCCCAGCGTGTCGTGGAAGAAGCCCGGCAGAACATGGCGCTCCTTCACGCGGCTGCCGAGATTGACGAAGAACTTGTGCTGAGGGCCATGCCGCACCACCCAGTCGCTGCCCGACAGGAGAAGCTGCGTCGGCACGGTGATGGCGCGGGCATCGGCGACGATGCGCGCCGCGTGCTGGTAGAGCTCGACGAGGATGTTCGAGGCGATCGGCCTTGTGATCAGCGGATCGTTCTCGAAGGAGGCGATGCGCACCGGATCATGGGTGAGCAGGTTCGCCTTGACGTAGGAATTGACGAAGAAGCGTCCCTTGATCTTCTGCCACAGCGCGATGCCTTCCTTGGCGAAGGGCACGTAGAGCTTGACCGAGAAGGCGGGCGAGGCAAGCACCATGGCGCGCAATTTCGGCGCATAGTCGTGCACCCACGCGGCGGCGAGCACCGCGCCGAAGGACTGCGCGATCAGCGCGATGTCCTGCGCGGCAAAACCGTCCCTGGCGGCGATCTCGCGCATGAAGCAGTCGATGTCGCGTACCAGCGCCGCGAAGCAAGGAGCATAGCCGCGCTCACCTTCGGAGCGGCCGTTGCCGCGAGCGTCCCACGCATAGAAGGCATGGTCGGGCATGCGCAATTCGTCCACGAGATGCGCCATGCGGCCGCCATGCTCGTGGCCGCGATGGAAGAGCACGACCGCGCCTTTCGCTTTTGCCGAAGCGGCCGGCCAGAAGCGATAGAATATCTGCGTGCCGTCATGGCTGCGGAACGTGCGTTCCTCCGCTTGCCGCGCAAGGCGTTGCGCCGGCGCGGTGGCGATCGGTTCGTGAAGCATAGTGTTTCCCCCGGGCGGCATGGCGAGCCTCGATGCTCAGCCGGCGCTGCCAATAAGACCGGCGCGTATCCG
The DNA here is from genome assembly GCF_040545255.1 of Mesorhizobium shonense. Classification (NCBI taxonomy): domain Bacteria; kingdom Pseudomonadati; phylum Pseudomonadota; class Alphaproteobacteria; order Hyphomicrobiales; family Phyllobacteriaceae; genus Mesorhizobium; species Mesorhizobium shonense. The sequence goes on along the minus strand of NZ_JBEPLM010000021.1, from coordinate 33,823 downwards.
GTTTATGGCGGTCAGCAGCGAAAGCGTTGCCATGACTGGAAACACAAACGGCGCGATCGATGCCGGCCAGAGTCCGGCGGCGCAAAGCACCGCGACCACGCCGAGCGCCAGCGCCCTGTCGCTCTTGCCGAACGGCCCGGCATAGTTGCGTCCGATGCCTGCGGCGATGCCGAGCACGCCGGCGAATTCGGTGAGCATGGCGGCGATGGCGAAGGCGACGACACCCCAGGCGCCAAGCTGCCCAAAGGCGGCAAATGGCAGGATCAGCGCGAGGTCGGAGACGACGTCGCAGATTTCATTGAGATACATGCCGAGCGTCGAGGCCTGGCCATGCTCCCGCGCCAGCATGCCGTCCATGGCGTTGAGCGCCATGCGAACGAATAGCACGATGGGGATGAGAAGAAGAACTATGCGCCAACCCGGCAGAAGCGCGATCGCCGTTCCGGCAGCAATTGACAGCAAAGCGGCAAGTATCGTTATGCCGTTGGCCGTGATGCCCATTGCCGCCAGCCTCCTGACCAGCGGCCGCAGCCTGTCCTGGAAAGCCGGCTTGAGCACATAGAGCGTCGGCATTGCGTTGATCCCCCGATCCACGCTTCTACCTGTATCACGAAGAGGCCGGACGGCACCAGCATGCGGCAAAAAACACGGTGAATTTTCAGACGGTTGACGCCTGGTTATGAACGCATCGCCTCAAGCCGCCGCCGCAGCCAGTATTGCAGCTTGATCAGGTGCCTGATCGGCGTTCGCTCGATACGCCGGACATCGATCAGCGTGACGCCGCCGCCGTCCGACAGCGTGTGCAGGCCAGTGTCGAAGCCGGCGAGCCAGCCCTCCGGCGACAGCCGCTTGACGATGCCGGCCGAAAACTCCTCCGGCGTCAGGCGCTCGACGCGCAACAGGTTGATGGCGCCGCCATAGCTTGTGGTGCAGTCCTGCGTCGGGAAATGGAGCTGGCCGTCCTGCTCGAAGGGCGAGCCGGCCGGCCGCGATGACGCGCGACCCGTGCGCACCGGATTTTGCGAGTGCTTGCGCCACGGGCCGGCCAGGCTGTCGGCGAAGGCGACGTGCAGCTCTCGCGTGTCCCTGCCGTCAGGGCCATGCAGGGCATAGAATATCCACCAGCGCTGCTGGTGGTGGAAGATGGTCGCATCGACTGCCGGCTCGTCGAGCAGCACGGCAACCGGCTGCCACGCCTTCGGAAAATCGATCGCCTTGTAGAGCGTGAGCCGCCCGCTCTGGTAGGCCTCCGGCAGCATGAAGATGTCCGCGCCCTGCCGGATCAGGAACGGGTAGGAGAGGTGGAACGGCTCCTTCAGGGCCACGCCGCGCGAAAGCAACGTCCAGTCCCTGTCGTAGCTGTAGTAATGGATCTCGCCGCGCTTCACCCGGTAGTCATAGGCCTCGACAAGCACCGTGAAGCGGTCGCCGTGGAAGAGGCCGAACGGATCGGCGATGAAGCGGAACGACCCCTGCGGCGGCAGCCAGACGGCGCGGCTCTTGTCCAGGCCTTGCGCGGCAAGCGCATTGCCGATCGGTTCCGGCACAATGCCCACCTGCCAGATATCGATCATGGATTCGCCCTCCCGCGCCGGCGCATCTATGCAGCAAAACGCGCTTGGCGAAAACAACGGGACGCGCCGGCAGGCCCCGTGAGCGCAATGTTGGTGTAATGCCGACGGGCTATTTGCCGTGCGCGGGTGACGAAATCTGCACCAAGCATCGGTCGCCGCTGGGGGCTAGCGCTGTTGCGGCTCTTTCAGTATAGAGAGCGCGGGTTGGGAAGACTGCTTGATGGAAGCAGTCGAGGGGTAATTTGTAATGCGTTCCGGGGTTAACGTTGTTAGCGCCGTCGGCGGCGATTCTGCCGTGACGGATGCGCCAGAAGCCTATGTCATAATTGCTTATGGGGACAGACTTGGCTATCACTATAGCGCGATTTTCGCAGCTCTGCTGATCAGCGCCTACAAAGGTGATGCCAGTCCGATCGTGATCTACACCGATCGTCCTGAGCTGTTCCGAAACTATCCGTTCCAGATCGTGCCGATCACGCTGCAGCAGATCAGCGATTGGTCACTCGAAGGCCGCTACTGGTTCCGCATCAAGAACCGCGTCATGCATGACGTGCTGGGCCGTGGCTTCGAGCGCGTGCTCTACATCGACAGCGATATCGCTTTCACCGGCAATCCCAATATCGACATCGGCCGCGTCACGCCGGGGAGGGCGGTTCTGTTCCGCAACGAAGGGGCGGTGAACAGGTCACCGAAGTCGCACTATCGGGGCCTTGCCGGCTTACCGAAGAATCTATTTGCGGACGACGGTCTCGTCTTGTCGCCAAGCGCGCCGCTTTGGAGTTCGGCCGTGATGGGCCTGCATCGGGACATGCGGGCGAGCGTCGATTGTGCCGACCGCGTCATCCGCGGACTGTTGGGGAAGATCGACTCGCATACGCTGGAACAGTTTGCCCTTGGTGTGGCGCTGGCCAGAAATCATCAGGTGGTGCCCTCGTTTGGCAGCTTCAGCATCTTCTCGACCTCCAGGACAAAGGCCTTTGCACGCCGCAGGATGTTCGAGTTCTTCCAGCGCAATCATGCTGCCCCCTTCGACGTGCAGATGGCGGAAGCGAAGCGCCTGAGGCTGCGGCAGCCAATCGGCAAAATGGTGGTCGGCAGGCTCCTTGAGCTCAAGGCTGGGCCGGACCCGGATTTCAGCATGCTTGCCTGAGGCTCGTTTTTAGCGGCCGACAACCATGAGCCCGTCGCATGGCTGCCATGCGATTTGCCGGCTCCTGGAACAACGCATTCCGCTTGAATAGTGAGCACGCTTATTATATATGCCGCTCATGGTTTCAGACGGCATCGACAGACTGGGATTTTTGATCCACGACGTGCAGCGGCTCATGCGCAAGCGCTTCGAGGCGCGCGCCAGCGGGCTCGGCCTGTCGTCGGCACAGTGGCGGCTTCTCGTCCGCGTCGCCAAGGAGGCGGGCGTGGCCCAGGCGCGGCTCGCCGAGCTGCTCGAAATCGAGCCGATCAGCGTCTCGCGCCTGGTCGACCGCATGGAAGAGGGCGGCTGGATCGAACGCCGGCAGGATGCGACCGACCGGCGCGTGCGCATGATCTTCCCGACCGAGAAGGCAAACGCGGCCTATGCCGACGTCAAGAGCCTTGCCGGCGAAGTCTACGAGGAATCGTTGACCGGCGTATCGGCGGAAGAACGCCGCGTCCTGATCCGGGTGCTCGACACCATCGTGCAGAATCTGACGGACGGCGAGACGTCGTCCCTGGAAAAGATCAAGAATACGGAAGGCGCAACGGCATGAACGCGCAGGCCAAGAAAATAGACGACAACGTCACCGAGCTTGAAATGGAAGCGCCGGCGCAGCCGGCGGCAACTCCAGTCGCTGTGGCGCCTGTGCCCCAGCCGGCACCCGCGCCGAAGAAGAAGCGCCGTACCGGCCGCTTCCTTTTGATGGTCGCCCTGCCGCTGGCCCTGCTCGCCGGTGGCGCTTATGTCTGGGTGACGGGCGGGCGCTACCAGGAGACCGAGAACGCCAATTTGCAGCAGGCGAGGATTTCGATCGCCTCGGATACGGCCGGCCGCATCGTCCAGGTCGGCATTGCCGACAATCAGATGGTCAAGGCGGGGGATTTTCTCTTCGTCATCGACCCCGAGCCTTACAGAATTTCGCTGGCCCAGGCCGACGCAGCGGTTGCCGCCGCGCGTCTCAATGTCGAGCAGCTGCGCGCCGCCTACAGCCAGGCCATGGCGCAGGAAAGGTCGGCCAGCAGCGAGGTCGACTACGCGCAGTCGCAATATGACCGCGCCGCCGATCTCGCCCAGAAAGGCATCAACGCCAAGTCGTCGCTGGATCAGGCCCGCAACGACCTCGACAAGGCCAAGCAGCAGCTTGCCGTGGCGCAGCAAGGCATCGTCAGCGCCAAGGCGGCGCTTGGCGGCAACCCGGACATCGAGACCGACAAGCATCCGACGGTGATGTCGGCTTTAGCCGCGCGCGACAAGGCCGCTTACGACCTCGCGCAGACCACGGTGAAGGCGCCGGCCAACGGCGTCGTCTACCAGGCCTCGTCCTTCAAGGTCGGCCAGTATGTCTCCGTCGGCACGCCGCTCTTCGCGCTGGTCGAGACCGGCGACATCTGGATCGACGCCAACTTCAAGGAGACCCAGCTCACCAACATGAAGCCGGGCCAGAAGGCCGAGATCGTTGTCGACACCTATCCGGGCAAGACCTTCGAGGCGACGGTCAAGGCGATCGGCGCAGGCACCGGGGCCGAGTTCTCGCTGCTGCCCGCCCAGAACGCCACTGGCAACTGGGTCAAGGTCACCCAGCGCATCCCCGTGCGCCTTGAGCTGACCGATCCTGACGCCAAGATGGCGCTTCGTACCGGCATGAGCGCGACGGTCACCGTCGACACCGGCGTGGCGCGCGGCCTGCCGTCGATCTTCGGTCACGCGACGGCCGGCGAGAACGCTGAGTAGTCGAAGCAATTCCAGGAAAAGCGTGAAGCGGTTTTCCGTCCGGAATTGCGGGGAAAAACAGAGTTGGAGCAGGGGATTGGTCTGATGGGAGGAGTGGGAAAGCTGAGCGTTTGAAGGCGGTCGCGTCGCGGCTCGATCCAAGCTGAAGCTTTCGGCACGGACCCATCGGTTCTCAGGTTTCCGGGCGGCAGGCATCCGCTCAAGTAGAGACTTTCGGTCGATGTAACCCCCACATCGATAGTCGCGTCCCACCGCGATGAGGGTCTCTCAACGGAAGGCCTTGCCGCCCGGAAACCCAATGTACACGTTTTTGTTACCTGCTGGAATTTCGTCACCATGAGCACGCCCGAACCCTTCAAGGAAGTGCCGCATCGCGGCCTGATCACGGTCGCGCTGATGCTGGCGACGATCATGCAGGCGCTCGACACCACGATCGCCAATGTTGCGCTGCCGACCATGACCGGCGACCTCGGCGCCTCGCCCGACAACATCAACTGGGTGCTGACCTCCTATATCGTGGCCGCGGCGATCATGACGCCGGTCACCGGCTGGCTTGCCGATCGCCTCGGCCGCAAGGAACTGTTCCTAGCCTCCGTCGTCGGCTTCACCATTTTCTCCATGCTTTGCGGCCTCGCCTGGAGCCTCGAGACGATGGTGCTCTTCCGCCTGCTGCAAGGTGTGTTCGGCGCCGCGATCGTGCCGCTGTCGCAGACCTTCCTGCTGGACATCAATCCCAGGGAACGCCACGGCCAGGCGATGGCCATCTGGGGCGCCGGCATCATGCTGGGGCCGATCCTGGGCCCGACGCTCGGCGGCTGGCTGACCGAGAACTTCAATTGGCGCTGGGTGTTCTTCATCAACCTGCCGGTCGGCATCCTCGCCTTCATCGGCATGGCCGCCTACCTGCCGAGCATCGCAAAACGCACACGCAGCTTCGATTTCTTCGGCTTCGCCATGCTCTCGCTCGGCGTCGGCGCGCTGCAGCTTCTGCTCGATCGCGGCGGTGAAGTCGACTGGTTCTCCTCGAGCGAGATCTGGATCGAGCTCGGCCTGTCGATCACCGGTTTCTGGGTGTTCATCATCCATACGGTGACGTCCGAACATCCCTTCATCGATCCAAAGATCTTCCTCGACCGCAATTTCGTGACCGGGCTGGGCTTCATCTTCGTCATGGGCGTGCTGATCCTGGCCTCGATGTCGCTGCTGCCGCCCATGCTCGCCAACATCTTCGGCTACCCGACCGTGACCATCGGTGTCGTGCTGGGGCCGCGCGGCGTCGGCACGATGATCTCGATGCTGTTCGTCGGCCGCATCATGCACCGGATCGACGCGCGTATCCTGGTCGCCATCGGCTTCCTGCTCACCGCGCAGTCGCTCTACACCATGGCGAGCTTCACGCCGCAGATGGACAACTGGCTGATCATCTCTTCGGGCGTCATCCAGGGTCTGGGCATGGGCATGGTGTTCGTGCCGCTGTCGACGGTCGCCTTCGCCACGCTCGACGCGCGCTACCGCACCGACGCCACCTCGCTGTTCAGCCTGGTGCGCAATCTGGGTTCCTCGATCGGCGTGTCGGTGGTTGCGGCCCTCATGGTGCAGAACACGCAGATCAACCACAGCGAGCTCGGAGCCTTCATCAACCCGTACAACCCCAATCTGTGGGCTGCCTCGCCGGCGGCCGCAGGCGGCGACCCCGCCGCGCTTTCGCAGGTCGACAGGCTGGTGAACGTCCAGTCGATGATGATCTCCTACATCAACGACTTCAAAATCCTGATGGTGATGACGCTGATTGCCGTTCCGTTCGTGGTCCTGCTGCGCAAACCCAAGGCGGCGCCGGCCGGCGGTGCGCCGGCAGCGCATATGGATTGATTTTCATCGCGACGCATCTGCGACGCGTAATCTCCCCCCTTGAGGGGGAGATGGCCGGCAGGCCAGAGGGGGTCGGTCCGACTGGGCTCGGCTTGCTTGTGCAGATGGAGGTTGGCGTTCTATGCGCGGCGACCCCTCTGTCGCCTTCGGCGACATCTCCCCCGCAAGGGGGGAGATTTGGCGCGGCGTTACCTGCCCAGCACCAGCGCCCAGTAGCGCAGGCTGGGATCGCGGCCGTCGCGCACATAGGCCAACCCGAATCGGCTGAAGTCCGGATCGAGCATGTTGCGCCGGTGGCCGTCCGAATGCATCCAGATGTCGAACAGCTTTCGCTGGTCGAAGCGGCCCTCGGCGATGTTCTCGCCTGCGGCGCCGCGCACCCCGTTGCCCTTCATGCGCGAGGCGAAATCCTTGCCCCAGCCGGTCGTGTGGCTCATGCGGGCGCGCGAGGCCATGTAGCCGGCCTGCTGGAGCGCTGCCTGTTCGAGCTGTGTATCCGGAACCAGTGCCGGCAGCCCGGCCGATGTGCGGATCGTGCTCAACGTGGTGGTGGCGGAGGACGATACGCCGGCCCGTCCACCGGTCGGCAGCGAGACGCTGCCGCAGGCGGCAATGCCGCCAAGCGCCGCAAGGCCGATGGCCTTGAGCCCAATGGCCTTGAGCAATGTGCGTCTGTCTGGATTGAGGGATTCGGTGGTCAGGCTGGTCATTCGGCCTCTGATACCGGCGATCATGGCTTTTGCCGGGCAGGCGGTGAAAATCGCGTAAAGCGGCGACATTGCCCGGAAGATCGGCTATGATCGCAGCGTTTCTTGAAAGTGGCAGCCACGGAGCGGCCACCCAGGCGGTGACCGCCCCCGAGCAATACGGAGGACGGTTATGGCCGGTTTTCATGTCATGGCGGACGCGCGAGGGATGCATGTGCAGCCCACGGTGCGCCACATCACCACGTCTGATCTGTGGGATGCGTTGCGGCTCGGCGCCGAGGATTTCTGGGCCAAGCCTTCGCACTACGTGTTCCTGTGCCTGATCTATCCGATCGTCGGCCTGATCCTGACGCAGTGGTCGTCGGGCTCCAACGCCATCCAGCTCGTCTATCCGCTGATGTCGGGCTTCGCGCTGATCGGACCCTTCGCGGCGATCGGCCTCTATGAGATCAGCCGCCGGCGCGAGCTCGGCATGAGCAGCCGCTGGCACCATGCGCTCGACGTGCGCCATTCGCCCGCGCTGCCCTCGATCGCGGTGATCGGCGTCCTGCTTTTCGCCCTGTTCCTTCTGTGGCTGTTCACCGCGCAATCGATCTACACCGGCCTGTTCGGCGCCGGGCCGCCCGCTTCCGTCGGCACCTTCCTGCGCGACGTGCTGACGACCGGCAGGGGCTGGACGCTGATCCTGCTTGGCAATGCTGCCGGCTTCGTCTTCGCGGTCATTGTGCTTGCCACGACCGTGATTGCCTTCCCGCTGCTGCTCGACCGCGACGTCGGCGCCGTCTCGGCGATCGAGACCTCGGCGCGCGCGGTGATGGCAAATCCGCTGCAAATGGCGCTCTGGGGCCTGACGGTCGCCGTGCTTCTGGTGATCGGCTCGATCCCGCTGTTTGCCGGCCTTGCCGTCGTCATGCCGATCCTCGGCCACGCGACCTGGCATCTCTATCGCAAGGTGGTCGAGCCGGAGCAGATCCGGCCGGTACGTCGGCCGATGTAGGGGCCTCGCCAGCTACCTTTGCGCCTCGGTCGCCATCTTCAGGGCGAGCGCGGTCAGCACGGTGCCCATCATCCAGCGCTGGACGACCAGCCAGAACGGCCGTCCGGCAAGGAAGGTGGCGATCGAGCCTGCCGTCACCGCGATGATGGCGTTGACGGTGAGGCTGATCGAGATCTGCGTCACGCCCAGCACCAGAAGCTGCGATAGCACGTGACCCTTGGCCGGGTTGATGAACTGTGGCAGCAGCGAGAGATAGAGCACCGCCACTTTCGGGTTGAGCAGGTTGGTCATCAGGCCCATGACGAACAGCTTGCGCGGCCTGTCCTTCGGCAGCTCGCGGACCTGGAACGGCGAGCGGCCGCCTGGCCTCAGCGCCTGCCAGGCAAGCCACAGCAGGTAAAGCGCGCCGACGATGCGCAGCGCGTCGTAGGCGTAAGGCACGGCGAAGATGAGCGCGGTGATGCCGAACGCCGCCGACAGCACATAGAACAGGAAGCCCAGCGCCACGCCGCCCAGCGAGATCAGCCCGGCCTTCGGCCCTTGCGACAGCGAGCGCGAGATCAGGTAGATCATGTTCGGCCCAGGCGTCAGCACCATGCCGAGGCAGATCAGCGCGAAGGTCAGATGATTGGCGGCGTCGGGCATCGGGGTTCTCCGTTCGCGGTACACTCATCACGTGCGTTCGCCGACCGCAAGAGCATGATTGCGAGAGCTTTTGCGCCAGCGTTGAAAATTGGCGAAAGTGGCAGAGTTGCCGATCTCCCCCCTTGCGGGGGGAGATGCCCGGCAGGGCAGAGGGGGCTGTCCCGCCAGCCTCTCAGCACTTAATTCTCCGATTCCGCCAACGCTTCGTCATCCTCGGGCTTGACCCGAGGATCCATGCCGTGACGTTAAAGCCTTGAAAACGTTGCAGAATTCTGCACAGCTGCCCCCTGGTCAATGTCACGGCATGGATCCTAGGGTCTACGCGCGTCGCTTCGCTCCTTGCTCCGCCCTAGGATGACGAATGCGACAGGCCGCGTTCCTTCGCACCCCCCTCTGGCCTGCCGGCCATCTCCCCCTCAAGGGGGGAGATTGGCAGCTTCCGCGCCGGCGTTACATCCGTGCTACCCCACCACCCGCAAATTCGACAGCTCGTTCGCAATCTCTTTAAAGTTGTCCGAGAGCGTCGCGCCGGTCGCGTTCCAGAATAGCTTGGCGGGCTTGCTGGGGTCGGCCGGGTCCTTGCGGAAGCGGGAGTCCGACGAGCAGGTCTTCAGCGCCTCCATCGCCTTCTTGTCGCCGGCGTCGGTCGAAGACATGTCGAGCGCAACCGTCATCACCATGATGTTGGCCGCCTTGGCGTTGTCGCAGAGCTTGGCCATCTGCTCGTTGAGGGCGCTGGTGTAGTTGCTCGAGGTATAATTGAACTGGCCGATATCGCTCGATGTGCCGCCGAACAGGCGGGTAACCGAAGTGCGGTTATAGCCGACGCCGGTATAGCCGTAGGCGGCATAGGTCGACTTGTTGCCGGCAGGGTCCGGATTGACCGTCGAATAGGTGTTCTCGCCGTCGGTAAGCACGATGACGACCTTGTCGTTGCCGCGCTCGGTCTCCGGCCGTCCTTCGGTGAACGGTGCCGCGCTGGAGACGGTGCGCCAGCCCCAGGCCATGCCTTCCGGCACATTGGTGTTGCCGTTGGGAACCATCAGGTCGATCGCAGCCTTGACGGCTGCGAGCCCGTCGGCATTGGCGACGTCGGTGAGCGGCGTGATCGGCGTGGTGGTGCAGCTGTAGTTCGGGCCGGCGCCCGCGCCCAGCACCGGGGCATTCATCGGCCGCGGCTGGAAATACTTGGCCATATTGGACTGCCGCGTCGGCCCGTCAGGGCTCGACGGGTCGTCGTTCCACCAACTGTTGGCGGCGCCGTAGGTCGCCGGCTTCGGCTCGTCCGGATCCTGCGTCACTTTCCAATGATCGCCGGGCTCGTCTGGCGCAAACATCGGCACGAACATGGTGGCGGGGTCGCCGACGCCGATGCCGGTGTTGTTGGGGCCGCCCGATGCCGGCGTGTCGTCGACATTGTAGGGATAAGGCCGCACCTCGACGCAACCCTGCCAGCTTGCGAACGGGCCGTAGGTGTCGTTGTAGTCGTATTCGTTGTGGCTGCGCTCGCAGGTGTTGTTGGAACGGTATTCGTCGCAGACGACACGCTTGCTGCCGACGATGCGCTCATGGCTGGTGACGACCTTCATGTCCCGGTAGAGCGAGAGGCGGCTCAGCGCCTGGCCTTCCTCCGTGCCCCAGCCGGTGCCTTTCTTGTACCAGATGCCGTTGATCTTCTCGGCGTATTTGTCAGCGGCGTGGAGCGTCGACCAGTCGAAATTCTCGTTGGCGATCGGCGACAGCCCGTAGACGTCCATCCAGGAGGCGTTGTCGTTGTCCGGCCCGACATTGACCGAGGCGGCGAAGGGCACGAGGCTGAACTGGACCGGCTTGTCGATCTGCTTGATCTGCGCCGCCTGCTGGGCCAGCGTGTCGACGAGCTGCTTGGCGGCCTGCTTGAGCAGGTCGATGCGCTTCTGCCCTGTGCCGGACCCCTTCGTCGACATCGAGCCCGAATTGTCGAGCACCATCGCCACTTCCAGCGTGTTCTTCAGCCGCACCTGCGAGCACGGCCCGAGCGTGATCGGCTTGTTCGCGTCACCTTCGGACGCGCCGTTGAGCAGAGCCGCCGCCGGGTAGAAATAGGGGTGGTAGTTGAGCGTCGCGCACATGCTCACCAGGCCGCCGCCGGCCTGGCTGCTGGGCAGCGTGACGTCGAGCGAGATCGTCGTCGGGTCGATGTTGTTGAGGTTGGCGTTGAAGAAGCCGACCGCATAGGCCCTGATCTGGTCGTCGGTCGCGCCTTCCGCCAAGCGCCTCGCGGCGGCGAAGTTGGCCGCGTCGAGCGCATTCAGCACCATCTGCTTTTGCCGGTTGAGCTCGGTGAAATCGACGGCGATCGCCAGGGCGCCCATCAGCGGCACCATGGCAATCGCCGTCACGAGGGCATAATTGCCGCGCCGGTCGCGGCGAAATCGACGCCAGAATTCGCGCATCTGTGGTAAGCGGCCCTGCATGCGACTACTGCGTCATCACCGTCTCGGACGGCCTCTGGTTGAAGGCGCACTTGCCGGTCACGGTGTAGAAGAAGTCGGCATTGGAAACCGGCGCCGGCACCGCATTGCCGCCGTCTTCCCAGGCCTGATAGCTGGTCTCGCCGCAAGGCACGGCGGTGAAGATGTCGACCTTCTCTCCGGTCTCGACCTCGGGCATATCGGTCTGGCTGGCGCCGATATAGAGCCGGTTCGAGGTTGTGGGATCGTTCGACACCAGCACCTTCGGATTGCCGGAGGGTACATCCATCTGCAGATAGAGCTGGTCCATCTGGCTGACGTCGATGGAGGCGCCGGCGCCGTTGGCCGGGTAGGTGGTGGTCGCGCAGGTCGTGAGGAAGTAGATCGTCTTGTTGCCGTTGTTTTTATCCTTGGTGGTGCCGAGGATCGCGTCGGCCGGCGGATTGCTGAAGGGGCCGGTTGAGCCCGTCGTCGTGCAGGTCTGCTGCTGGACCTGCGTCTGCGTGGTTCCATTCACCGTGTAGACAGTGCTGGTTCCGTAGCCCTTCGGCTCGGTCACGGTGTAGTTCTTATTGTGGTCCGTATAGGTGTATTTATAGGGGATGTAGTTGTAATCGATCTTCATGAGGCTCTGGCCGTTGGTTTGGGCGAACTTGGTGCCGTAGAGCGTCATCGTCTTGTTCCAGTAGCCCGACACTTTCGACACCTTGAAATCGGCCTGCACCAGCGCCGGCGTTTTGTTCACCGCCGAGGCCACGCCGACATTGACCGTGTTGATCCTGGCGATCCCCATGAAATCGGTCGGCATCGGATAGGCCGCCGTGGCTTTGAAGCTCGCCGTGCCGTCGGCGGCGACGTCGACTGCGGTGAGCGTCGCCGTGCCCTGTCCGCTATTGGCGACATAGGCCTGCTGCAGCGCTACCTCGCGGTCGGCCTTCGTGGTCGTCGTCGGCATGGTGGTGATCGACAGCACCGCGGCGTCCAGCGCGTTCTGCATGTTGCTCCTGGTCGTCACCGCCGAGGTGTAGTCGACGGAAAAGCCGACCGCGACCAGCAGCGACAGCATCACCATGACAACGACAGGCATGAAGGAGCCGTCGCTGCAGCGAAGGAATCGACCGATCGTGTCAATGGCGGCCGCCGGGACATAATTGTCCCGCCTTTCGCGAAGAAATCCGCGGATCATTGCGCTTAGCCCCCGCCAAAGACCCAATTGATGTACGACCATGGTCGTATTTGATCTGCAACCATGGTCATAAATCCTTAAATTTCAGCTTGAGCGAAACGATCAACAACGCGCAGCCTTTTTGACCGCGCGTTAACCCTTTGCTTTCGGGCGGGCGATATCGGGGCTCGCCCCGCGGGCGATGGCGAAAGCTGATGACAGGATGGAGCGCTTCGGTTATGCGGGACCGGCCGTGGCGGCCTCCGAACTGAAAGGATGGCTGTCGCGGCCTTGCCAGGGATCAGATCAGGAAAACGGCATGGCGGATTCGCCGGACATCATAGCTTCGCTCGCCGATCTATCAGGAAACTACACGGCCATCCTGTGCGACGTATGGGGCGTGGTGCACAATGGCGAATGGCACTTTTCCGTCGCCGCGGAGGCGCTGGCCCGGGCGCGCGCGGCAAAAGTGCCGGTGGTGCTGATCACCAACTCGCCGCGCCGCAGCGCCGACGTCGTTGCGCAGATGAACGCGATCGGCGTTCCGGCCGATGCCTATGACCGTGTCGTCACTTCCGGCGACGTCACCCGCGACCTGATCGCCGAGGGTCCGAGGAAGATTTTCCACATCGGCCCGGAGCGCGACTTCACCCTTTATGACGGCCTCGACGTCGAGCTCGTCGAGGAGTTCGAAGCTTCAGGCGTCGTCTGCACCGGACTTTATGACGACGAGGTGGAGAAGCCGGCCGACTATGCGGAACTGCTGCAGCGCCTGCGCGCCCGCAACCTGCCTTTCATCTGCGCCAATCCAGATATCCTGGTCGAGCGCGGCGAGCGGACCATCTGGTGCGCCGGTGCGCTGGCGCGCGACTATGCGCAGCTCGGCGGCCGCACGCTGGTCGCCGGCAAGCCTTTCGCGCCGATCTACAACCTCGCCATGAAGGAGGTCGCAGGCCTGCTCGGCCACGCTGTCGAGCGCCCGGCTGTGCTCGCCATCGGCGACGGCATGATGACCGACGTCAAGGGCGCCGCCGACAACGGCTTCGACGTGCTCTACGTTTCGGGCGGTATCCATGCGCGCGACTATGGCGACCCGCTGCGGCCCGATCCCGAAAGGCTGGCAGGCTTCCTCGCAACGCACGGCTATCGGCCGGTCGCCGTCATTCCGCGGCTGCAATAGGCGGGAAGCCGGGCCATGACGGGTGCCTCTGACATGACGCAAGCTTTCGAACGCATTTCGGCGGTCGCGCCGTTGCCGGCGCATCTGCGCGGCGGCGTCGTGGCGATCGGCAATTTCGACGGCGTCCACCGCGGTCACCTCTCGGTGCTGGAGCGGGCGCTGGCCGAGGCCGCCCGCCGCGGCGTGCCGGCCCTGGTGCTCACCTTCGAGCCGCACCCGCGCAAGGTGTTCAGGCCGGAGGTACCGCTTTTCGTGCTGACGCCGCCGCCGATGAAGGCGCGGCTCCTGGCCAGGCTCGGCTTCGCCGCCCTGGTCGAGCAGCCGTTCACGCGCGACTTCGCCGCGCTCTCGGCCGATGCGTTCGTGACTGACGTGCTGGAGCACAAGCTCGGCATCTCCCACGCCGTCACCGGCTTCGACTTCCATTTCGGCAAGGACCGCCAGGGCGGCCCGGCCTTCCTGATGGCGGCCGGCGAGCGCCACGGTTTTGGCGTCACCCTGGTCGACGCCTTCCGCGACGAGGGCGCCGAGGTGGTTTCGTCGAGCCGCATCCGCGCTTTGCTTTGCGAAGGCGAGGTGGCGGAGGCCGCCGGCCTGCTCGGCTATCGCTTCACCGTCGAGAGCGAGGTGATCGGGGGGCAGCAGCTCGGCCGCACGCTCGGCTTCCCGACCGCCAATATGAGGCTTTCGCCGGAAGCCACTCTGAAGGAAGGCATTTACGCCGTCCGCTTCCGCCGCGCCGACGGCACGCTGCATGACGGCGTCGCCAGCTTCGGCCGCCGCCCGACCATCGACGACAATGGCGCGCCGCTGCTCGAAACCTATGTCTTCGACTTCTCCGGCGATCTCTACGGCGAGACCTGCGAGGTGTCGTTCTTCGGCTATCTGCGCCCCGAGCTGAAGTTCGACGGGCTCGACGCGCTGGTGGTGCAGATGAAGCGCGACGAGGCCGAGGCGAGGGCGCTGCTCGCCGGTGTGCGCCCGCTCTCGGAGCTGGACGCCGCGATCTGTTTTTGATCGGCTGGGGACCCCGGCTACCGCTTCAACGCCAACCCGATGGCGATAAAGCTCCAGCCCTGGAAGATCAGGTCGATGGCCAGGAACATGCCGAGCACCCACAGGCTGTTGACCGGCCAGCCCATGGCGATGATCAGGCCAAGCAGGATGGTGATGACGGCGGCCGCGAGCAGCCATCCCCAGCCTTGCTCAGGGCGGTGATTGTAGGCGACCCAGGCCCTCAGCAGCCCGGAAGCGACAAGCGCGATCGCCAGCAGCAGGGTGAGCACCGCCGAGGCAAGCAGCGGATTGTCGAAGGCGAAGAAGCCGGCCACGGCGTAGAGCAGGCCGCTAAGCAGCCAGTAGAAGAAGCGTCCCCAGGTTTTCACGCCGAAAGCATGGATGATCTCGATGACGCCGGCCATCAGCATCAGCCAGCCGACGACATAGACCGAGGCGACGGTGGCGATGAACAGATTGCCGAAAGCGATGCCGCCGAAAATCAACAGCAGCACGCCGAGCGCCACGAACCATCCCCATTTGTCGCGCGTTCGTCCGATCGCGTCTTTCAGGGCATCGCCTTGCAAGCTCATGATCCATCTCCCTCCGGATTTGGCCGCGCATCCTGCGGTTGAAGGAGGGTAATCCCAATGGCATAGCCCGTCCAGCGCGGTGGCTATTGCAAAGACATGCCGAAGCTGGTGTCATCCCATTTTGCGCTAGGGAGGTATGGCGATGAAGCGATCCTCTGGGCTCGCCCTGTTTTCCTCTGCTCTCGCTCTGTGCGCTGCCGCTTCGGCTCCGGCGCTTGCGGCGCAGCCCGGCGATCAGCCGGACGGCATCGCCAAGATAGAAACGGTGGTCGTCATCTTCGCGGAGAACCGCGCCTTCGACAATCTCTATGGCCATTTTCCCGGCGCCGAGGGCATCGACAAGGCGAGCCAGGAAAGCCTTGAGCAGCGTGACCGTGACGGTTCGGTGCTGTCCGAACTGCCGCCGGTCTGGGACGGGCTTACGGGCAAGGGCGTGACGCCGCCGGTGACGCAAGCGATGACCGAGCACCTTCCGAACGAGCCGTTCACCGTGAATGACGCGAAGGGGTTCAATGTTCCGCTCACCGTCGTAACGCACGATCTGTGGCACCGCTATTACCAGAACCAGATGCAGATCAACGGCGGCAAGAACGACATGTTCGTCGCCTGGGCCGATTCAGGCGCCATGCCGATGAGCAATTGGGACGCCTCCAAGACCGACATGTGGGCGGTCGCTCAGAAATATGTGCTGGCCGACCATTTCTTCATGGGCGCCTTCGGCGGCTCTTTCTTCAACCACCAGTGGCTGATCTGCGCCTGCGCGCCTTATTATGCTGATGCCGACAAGAACCCGGCCAAGCCTTCGATCTCGGTGACGGACGATAGCGGCACTGCGCTGAAGGTCGCCGACAACTCGCCGAAATCGGCGCGCGACGGCATCCCGAAATTCGTCTCCGACGGCAATCTGACGCCCGACTTCTACGTGGTGAACACGATGCAGCCGCCTTACCAGCCGAGCGGCAACAATCCGGCGCCCGGCGGCGATCCGCGCATGGCGGATGCGGCCAAGCCGACGACGCTGCCGCCGCAGACGGAGCCGACCATCGGCGACATGCTCAGTCTCAAGCACGTCAGTTGGGCGTGGTATTCGGGCGCCTGGCAATACACGCTCGATCACGGCAACCACACACCGACACCGAATTTCCAGTACCATCACCAGCCGTTCAACTACTACGCCAACTATGCGCCGGGCACCGAAGCCAGGCGCGAGCATCTGCGCGACGCCGGGCTCGGCGGCGTGAGCTTCATCCAGGCCATCGACGATGGCGGCCTGCCGCAGGTCTCCTTCTACAAGCCGCAGGGCAATCTCAACGAGCATTCCGGCTATGCCGACATCCAGGCCGGCGACCGCCATATCGCGGATGTCATCGCCCATCTGGAGAAGAGCCCGCAATGGCCGCATATGCTGGTCGTCGTCACCTATGACGAGAATGGCGGCATCTGGGATCACGTCGCTCCGCCCAAGGGCGACCGCTGGGGGCCGGGCACGCGCATCCCCGCGATCATCGTTTCGCCTTTTGCCAAGCGCGGCTATGTCGACCATGCGCCCTACGACACGACGTCGATCCTGCGCTTCATCACCGAGCGCTTCGAACTGCCGGTGCTGCATGGCATCGTGGTCCGCGACAAGGCCGTGGCCGCGCATGGCGAGCCGCCGCTCGGCGATCTTACCGGCGGGCTCGACCTCAATTGAGGGCGCGTAAGACGAAGATGGACGTCGACAGGATCGTCGCCCTGGTCACCGCTGCCGGCATCGAGCTCACCGATCGCCGCCGTAGCGCCAAAGGCGACGGTTGGTCGCTCAGCTTCGCCAACGGTGCGACGGTGGAGGTGGGCGACGACGGATCGGTCCGTGTTACGGGCAAGGGCGCCAAGGCTGTGGCGAAGCTTCTGGACCTGCCGACAGCGCCGCGCGGCAGCCGATCCGCGCGAGCGATTAGCCTACGAGACGACCGCTCTTGACCCGGAACTGACGTCCATCTTCCGATGCCGGACCTTCGTCGCCCCGCTCAACGCCAGAAGCGCCTGGTACTGACAAAGGCGTCGTGTGCTTCCGCGGCGTCCTTGAGAAGCTTGGACTTGTCCTCGGCGCTGAAAAGATCTTTCGCACCCGCCACGTCCGATAGCTCCAGCGCTGCCAACATATCGGGCGCGGTGGCGATATCGTTGAGGCTGCCGAGATGATCCTGGAGGCCCTTCATCGCCTCGATGAACCGTCGGTGGCGTTTGGCTTCCGCCTTGCTGTTGTAAAGCGGCTCGAAGAACTCGGCCGCGTAGCGCAGTTTCTTTGCGGCGATTCGCACTTTATGGCGGGTCTCGTCATCGGCATCGATGAGATCGTTGCCGCCCTTCGCCACCTTTTTCCAAAATTTGTCGAATACACCTGAGGCCAAATTCCTCGACGACTGCTCGTGCAACTTTTCGTCCGATTGGGTTCGCCAGTCCCCGATGGAAATCCACTCGGTGGCATCGATCATCAAGGAGCGAGCGCGCACCGAGGAGAGCGATGCTTCGACCGCAGCGTAGGCGTCGTCGCGCGCGTCTTGAAGACGGCTTGAAAGGGCCTCGCTCGAAGCTCGACCGATCATCACGTCGATATTGCGTGCCTCGCCAAGCTCCGAGGCGAGCCATTTCAATTCTTCTCGTAAGTGGTCGAAACGGCTGTCGTCGAATAGCGACTTGCAGATCGAGCATAGTGAGCGCAGCCGTCGCAGCGACACGCGAGCCTGGTGCAGGGCGTCGGCATCGCGAGACCAGCCGAGCGCCGTTTCATTGAGCCGAAACTGTTTGAGACAGGCCGCCGCGATGCGCGCGAAAGCTGTTGCCGCGCTCATCTCGGAAGTGAGCGGGGTCGCGGCGGATTTCACAGCACCGGGCGCCGAACTAAGCAGACGATAGCCGCGTTCCGCTTTGCTCAGCACGCCGAGATGCGCCGGCGTGATCAGGTCGACTTTGCGGGCGAGCGCAAACAGCGCTCTCGGTGAACCCGCCTTCTTTTCCAACTCGATCTCGCAGAGCGAAGCCTCGCGGTCGGCTGCAACGACCTTGCCAGCGTCCAGAGCGACTTCGACCGTCGCGTCGCCATCGATCACATTCCAACGATGCCGTTTGACATGAACCTCGAACAAGGGCGTGAGCTTTCGGCCATCCCCCGCAAGCAGGTCTCGGATCCGTGGATCGTCAAGTATCGGTGTGTCGCCGGCGACCGGTCGCTCCAATTCCTCGCGTGTGAACGATCCGGCCGCGGCGCCATCGCCCGCTTTGAGGGTTTGTATCCTTTCATTTCCCGATTGCCGAATGCGAAGCGATAGGCCGCGCTTGGACAGATCCCATCCGGTGGTATCGAAATAGATGGATCTCTGCTGAAGAATGGTGGGCGGGGATCCGAACGGATTTTTCTTTAGGAGCGACCGCGCACCCGATTGCGAAAGCTCGAGCTTCAGTTCCGTTTCCCGCATGATGTCCTCGGCGCCGCCTCGCCTCACGGCAATCGAAGGGGCCCACCTGCATGGTGCGTCATAAAGCTGTCACAAACAACCGCCCGCGCCTTGACCAACTGTGGCCGGACCTCAAGCCGGCACACGACAATGCACGAGCGGAACCGCACTTCCCGGTCCTCGTTCATCCGATGATGCAAGAGAAGGACACATAATGGCTATCAAAGAAAAAAAGAAGAAGGCGAGCCGCGTTGTGAAGGGGCAAGAGCTGGAGGTAGAGCACCTGAGGGAAATTGCCGACGTCACGCCGAAACAGGCGCGCGCCTTGCTGCGGAAGCACGGTGCCGACTGGACCAAGCTCAAAGACGAAGCCGAAGATTTGAAGAAGGAATGAACTGTCGGCACGGCTTCGCCATCTTCCGAGCGGCACCGGCCGGCGGGCTGGTTGACGCTATGGCGGCAAAGCGCCTTCGCCCTTATGAGACAGCTGACCCAGCCCCGGAACGCGCCGGCTGGTCTCCGATTGTAACGTGAATTCAGTTTCAGCTAACAGAGGCGCTCTGCTAAACTTACCATCGGGGCCAGGGACGGAGTTTCCCAATGGATGCAACCGAATTGCAGGCGATCAGCGACACCCTGATGCGGATTGTGACGCCAGATATGACGCCGAAAAAACTACTGAAGGCGGCAAGGAAGGAACACCCCGACGCGTCAAAGAAAGACATCGCCCGTGCGGCGTTCTTTTCGATTATCGCCAATGCCGACCAGGACCACGGAAAGGTCAAAAACCTACAGGCATTCGCCATCGCAGGCCGAGTGAGCGGTGACGCCTAGTGAGATGAGCCTTGCGTCTAAGGATTGCCGAGCACTCTGCAACTTTATTGCGGACGGGCTGAGAAACCTCGAAACCAGCGATATCACTCCGATGCAGTCGGGCGGACAAAAGCCGCCCGACCAAGTAGCCCGGCGCAACGCGCCCAGGGAGCAGGCACGACCCTTCGGTCTTAGGCAATCAGGCAGCCTTACGTTCCTTCAAAGCCTTCTCAAAGATATCCTTGATCGGCTTGGACATGTCCTCGCTAGCTCTCATCATCGCAGCCTGGAGGCTTCTCGCCTGCTCGGCGGATTTTTCGATCTGCTTGCGAAGGAAAGCGGTCTGAAGTTCGATGCACTCGGACAGCGACTTCGCGGCAACCAGTGCCTCAAGGTGCGTGAAGCCGGCTTCGGCATTGTCTCTCAGAGCCGCAATCATCTTCAGGGACACCTCGTTGCCGGTGGTCTTGGCCATTTCCAAGGTCGACTCAAGAGCCTTTTGTGTCGTTTCGGCGTCCGAACTCAATTTGGAAAATGCCTGCTTCGACTGCTCAACGCCCTGGTCGACAACAGCGCGAACTTGCTCGGTAGCCTTGGACGGGTCGAAGACAGGGGATTCGACGTTTTCAATCGTTTCGGTCTTGTCCGGGATCTTGGCCATTTTTCCATCCTTTTTTTGCAGGGGCGGTCACAAAACAGAGCCGCCACCTTAATTTACGAAATCGTCGCAACGGATTTATGTAACCGACATGGATTTGCGCGCGACATCGAAGTCCCAGGCGGGGCTGAACGTCCGTCCGCTGGTGGTGCATTCCGGATGTCTCGAGTTTTGCGATGATGGCGAGAGATTGAATTAGCTGGGACTCAAACAGTCCAACCGGCGTCACCGATGTTACGGATTTTAAGTCAAAATTTACCGCACTGGCGCCATGGCTTGGGCACTGGCGGATGTTCCTGCCGGCCTGTTTCGCGTAAGGGGTGACGATGCGTATTGTCGGGACGATTCCGCTGCTTCTCGCCTCTGGCCTGATGGCCGTCTCCTCAGCCCGGGCGGGCGAGGGGAGCTGGATTTCGGGCGACTGGTATCTGACGCTCGGCGCCACCGGCCTGGTCGCCCCGAATTTCGAGGGCGGCAAGAAGTACATGCTGAGCGCCCAGCCCATCATCTCGCTTGGCAAGGTGGGACCGGAGGCGCGCTTCACCTCGCGCAACGACAACATCTCGCTGGCGCTGATCGACGACGGCAGCGTGCGCGCCGGCCTCACCGGCAAGTTCCTGTTCTCGCGCGACAGCAAGGACGAGCTGGAGGGCCTCGACCCGGTGCGCTGGGGCGGCGAGGTTGGCGGCTTCTTCGAATTCTATCCGCTGGATTGGGTGCGGGCGCGTGCGGAGCTCAGGCACGGCATCCGCGCCCACAATGGCTTCGTCGCCGACATCGCCGCCGACGCCTTCTACGACGTCACGCCGACCGTCCGCATCTCAGGCGGCCCGCGCGTGTCCTTCGCCTCGTCCGATTATTTCGACGCCTATTATGGCGTCAACGCCACGGAGGCCGCCGCGTCCGGTCTCAGCGAATACCATCCGGGCGGCGGGGTTAAGTCGACCGGTCTCGGCGGCGCGATCACCTGGAAGGTGACCGAGCCGATGACGGCGAGCGTCTTCACCGAATATTCGCGCCTGATGGGACCGGCGGCCGATTCCAGCCTGGTCAAGGAGCGCGGCGACCGCAACCAGTGGACCGTCGGCGTGTCGACCACCTATCGCTTCAATTTCTCGATGTAGGCCAACAAACCAGCGCTCTGCCTTGAAATCCGCGCTTTATTCCTGCCGCGCCATCCGCTAAAAGCCACGCCATGACGAGCTTTTCGCGCCTTTTCGCGATCGCGATACGAATTACGGGCCCGGTGTTCCGGGCGGTCTGAACGCCGCCGGAGCCGCCGGGACTTTTGCGCGCGCCCCTCGCACTTTTTCAAGAAAATGCTAGTTCAACGCCTGGGGCTTCCGCCGCCGGGCAATGCAGATGGCAGATCAATGACCGACACCGTTGAAACGATCGACTATTCCAAAACGCTTTACCTGCCGCGGACGGATTTTCCGATGCGCGCGGGCTTGCCCGAGAAGGAACCGGTGCTGGTCAAGCGCTGGCAGGACATGGACCTTTACCGCAAGCTGCGCGAAGAGGCCGCCGGGCGCGAGAAATTCGTGTTGCATGATGGCCCGCCCTACGCCAACGGCAACATCCATATCGGCCATGCGCTGAACAAGATCCTCAAGGACGTCATCAACCGCTCCTTCCAGATGCGCGGCTACGACGCCAATTACGTGCCGGGCTGGGACTGCCACGGCCTGCCGATCGAATGGAAGATCGAGGAGCAGTATCGCGCCAAGGGCAAGAACAAGGACGAGGTGCCGGTCAACGAGTTCCGCAGGGAATGCCGCGACTTCGCCGCTCATTGGATCAAGGTCCAGGGCGGCGAGTTCCAGCGCCTCGGCGTCATCGGCGATTTCGACAATCCCTATACGACCATGGCCTACCATGCCGAGGCGCGCATCGCCGGCGAGCTGTTGAAATTCGCCATGTCGGGCCAGCTCTATCGCGGCTCGAAGCCGGTGATGTGGAGTGTGGTCGAGCGCACTGCGCTCGCCGAGGCCGAGGTCGAGTACCAGGACTATGAGAGCGACACGATCTGGGTAAAGTTCCCGGTCGCGAGCCTTGCGCGCTCCGTGGACGGCGGCGAGAGCGGGCAGGCTGCGGCGTTGTCCGAGGCCTCGCTCGACCTGCTCGAAGCCCATGTCGTCATCTGGACGACGACGCCTTGGACGCTGCCCGGCAACCGCGCCGTCAGCTATTCGCCGCGCATCGCCTACGGCCTCTACGAGGTGACCGCGGCCGAGAACGCTTTCGGTCCGCAGCCCGGCGAGAAGCTGATCTTCGCCGACGCGCTGGCCGAGGACGCCGCGGCCAAGGCAAAGGTCACCTTGAACCGCCTTCACAGCGTTTCGGCAGAACAGCTCGCAAGCCTTACGCTTTCGCATCCGTTCAGGGGGTTGGCCGATGGCTATCAATTCCCCGTGCCGATGATCGCGGGTGAGCATGTCACCGACGATGCCGGCACCGGCTTCGTGCACACCGCACCCAGCCACGGCCGCGAGGACTTCGACGCCTGGACGGACGCGGTGGCCGAATTGCTCAAGCGCGGCGTCGACACCGCGATCCCGTTCCCGGTCGACGATGCCGGCTACTTTACCAAGGATGCGCCCGGCTTCGGCCAGGACCGCGAAGGCGGCGCCGCGCGCGTCATCGACGACAACGGCAAGAAGGGCAACGCCAACCAGGCGGTGATCGAGGAACTGATCAAGCGCAACGCGCTCTTCGCGCGCGGCCGGCTGAAGCACAGCTATCCGCATTCCTGGCGCTCGAAGAAGCCGGTCATCTTCCGCAACACGCCGCAATGGTTCGTCTACATGGACAAGGACTTCGGCGACGGCACGACGCTGCGCAGCCGCGCGCTGAAGGCGATCGACGACACCCGCTTCGTGCCTGCGGCCGGCCAGAATCGCATCCGCGCCATGATCGAGGAAAGGCCGGACTGGGTGCTGTCGCGCCAGCGCGCCTGGGGCGTGCCGATCGCCGTATTCGCCGATGTCGACGGCAATGTGCTGAGGGACGAGGCAGTCAACCAGCGCATCATGGACGCCTTCGAGAAGGAGGGCGCCGACGCCTGGTTCGCGCCGGGCGCCAAGGAGCGCTTCCTCGGCAACCACGACGCTACGAAATGGCACCAGGTGATGGACATCCTCGACGTCTGGTTCGATTCCGGCTCGACGCATGTCTTCACGCTGGAGGACCGTCCCGATCTCAAATGGCCGGCCGACGTCTATCTCGAAGGTTCCGACCAACACCGCGGCTGGTTCCATTCCTCGCTGCTCGAAAGCTGCGGCACCAGGGGCAGGGCGCCTTACGACACGGTCATCACCCATGGCTTCACCATGGATGAGGAGGGTCGCAAGATGTCGAAGTCGCTCGGCAACACCGTCGTGCCGCAGGACGTGATCAAACAGTCCGGCGCCGATATCCTCAGGCTCTGGGTGGTGACGACCGATTATTGGGAAGACCAGCGGCTCGGCAAGAACGTGCTGCAGACCAATATCGACGCCTACCGCAAGCTCAGAAACACCATCCGCTGGATGCTTGGCACGCTTGCCCATGACGATGGCGAGGACGTTCCTCTGGACAAGATGCCGGAACTGGAGCGGCTGATGCTGCACCGGTTGTCCGAACTCGACGAGGTGGTGCGCCAGGGTTATGACGCCTTCGAGTTCAAGCGCATCACCCGCGCGCTGCTCGACTTCATGGTGGTCGAGCTTTCGGCCTTCTACTTCGACATCCGCAAGGACGCGCTCTACTGCGACGCGCCGTCCAGTTTGCGCCGCAAAGCGGCGGTGCAGGTCGTGCGCCACCTGTTCGAATGCCTGGTGAAGTGGCTGTCGCCGATGCTGCCCTTCACCATGGAAGAGGCCTGGCTCGACCGTCACCCGGACGCCGTCTCCGTGCATCTCGACCAGTTCCCGGCGATCCCGGAAAACTGGAGGAACGAGGCGCTGGCCGAGAAGTGGCGCAAGGTCCGGCAGGTGCGCCGCGTCGTTACCGGCGCTCTCGAGATCGCGCGCGCCGAGAAGCTGATCGGTTCCTCGCTGGAGGCCGTTCCGGTGGTCACCATCGACGATGCCGCGCTGGAAGCGGCGATCGCCGATGTCGACATGGCCGAGATGGCGATCACCAGCGAC
Source organism: Mesorhizobium shonense (assembly GCF_040545255.1). NCBI lineage: Bacteria > Pseudomonadati > Pseudomonadota > Alphaproteobacteria > Hyphomicrobiales > Phyllobacteriaceae > Mesorhizobium > Mesorhizobium shonense. The sequence continues at coordinate 9,680 of NZ_JBEPLM010000021.1, read as the reverse complement.
CTGGTCATACAACACGGCAAGGCTCCGCAAGGCGCTTTCACCCTCGACGACGTCAAGGGCGTCGCCGTGGTTGTGGAAAAGGCCGAGGATCGCGGTCTGGTCAAATGCGCGCGTTCCTGGCGCTATACGGCCGATGTCGGACAGGATCCGGAATTCCCGGACGTCTCGGCCCGCGACGCCGCGGTGCTGCATGAGCTGAAGGCGCTCGGCCGACTGTAGCACCGGGATTATAAGCCGATGCAGAAATACCACGCGGGCGGCGCAAATCCGCTCGCGCGTTGCCCTTAATAAGTGGTTGAGGTAAACACGCGACACTTCGGCAGACAAATTGTCGCCGGATTTCCATCGCAAATGCGGGAATATCGGGGACCGCGCCATCGGCCGATGGCGATCAGAGGCAGCTAGAGTGGGACTTTATGGCATGACCGAAAAGACTTTTGCGCGCGCCGCGCTGCTGGCGCCGCTCGTGGTGTCGGCCATCGCCATGTCCGGCTGCGTCAGCTCGCCCACCTACGGAACCGACAAGACTGCTGCCGCGCAGCTCTTCGACGACGTTTCAGGCGCTGCCGCGATCACACCGAAGCATCGCGACCCGATCGACTACAAGCCGCGTCCGGATCTGGTGAAGCCGGCGCCGGGGCAGAAGGAAAACCTGCCGCAGCCGCAGGAGAGCATCCAGACGGCGAGCGCCGAATGGCCCGAATCGCCCGAGGCCCGCCGCGCCCGCATCCGTGCCGACGCGACCGCCCACCAGAACGATCCGAATTATCAGCCGGAAGCGGTCGAGGATGTGCAGACCGATCCGGTGGCGGTGAAGAAGGCGATGGCCGATTCGGCGTCCAGCCATCCGCCGCGCTGGTCGCCGGACGATTCCAGTGCTGCCCGCTCTGCCGAGATCCAGCGTCGTCTGGCCGAAGGCAAGCAGGGCAATCCCAATGTGCGCAAATATCTGAGCGAGCCGCCGCTCGCCTATCGCCAGCCCTCCGACGCCGCGCCGCAGAACGAGCTCGGCGAGGACGAGTACAAGAAGGAGCGCCGCCTCAAGGCGCAGGCGGAAGGCAAGAAGAGCGGCGGCTGGTTCGACTGGCTGGGCCTGTAAGTAGTGAATAGTGAATAGTGAATAGTGAATAGTGAATAGGTCACTACTCACTACCCACTACTCACTAATTTCTTCACCATTCACCGCCATTCCGTCTCTCGCGAAAGAACTCCTTGAGGATGAGAGCGGCTTCGCTTTCGCCCAGCCCAGGATAGATGTCTGGCGTGTGGTGGCAGGTGGGCGAGGCGAAGAAGCGCACGCCGTTGACCACCGCACCGCCTTTCTCGTCGGCGGCGCCGAAATAAAGCCGCCGCAGCCTCGCGAAGGAGATGGCGCCGGCGCACATGGCGCAGGGTTCCAGCGTCACATAGAGGTCGTGGCCGGTAAGCCGCTCGCTGGCGAGTTTGCGGCAGGCGTCGCGGATCGCCAGCATCTCGGCATGGGCGGTGGGGTCGGCGAGTTCGCGCGTGCGGTTGCCGGCTTTCGCCACGACGATGTTGCCATTGGCGATCACCGCGCCGACCGGCACTTCGCCGCGGCTTGCAGCCGCCTCGGCTTCCTTGAGCGCCAAAGCCATGAAATCCGGCCGCTTCACGCGCTTTCCATTCCGATTACTCCTCGCCACCCGACGGTGATCCTGTTATCTAGCGCGTGACCCTGAAAACCGGAATCGGTTTTTGCCGCGCTGACATATGCGCAAAAATCAAGATGACACTGCCTGCGTTGGGCGTCCGAAAGGGCGGGCGGCATCGTAGCAGCTTTAAGAAGAGCCAAGGTAATGGACGACAACGACAAGAAAGTTCCGCGCAAAGGTGCGGGCAAAGGCGGATCGAGGCCGGCAGGCCCGCGCGACCGCAGCGGAGCCGCAGGCAAGAAGGGCAAGCCATCCTTCGGCGGCAAGAAGCCGTTCGCCAAGCGCGACCGGCCGATGGCCGCGGACGGCGAGCGACCTCAGCGCGATTTCAAACGCAGCTACAAGCCGCGTGAAACTGGCGAGGGTGCGGAACGCGGCGACAGGCCGTTTCGCAAAGGCCCGCCGCGCGAGGGCAAGCCTTTCGAGAAGCGTGAAGGTCGTAAGCCATACACGCCGCGCGGCGACCGCCCCATGGCGGCCGAAGGCGAGCGCCGCGATTTCAAGCGCAGCTATAAGCCGCGTGAAGCGGGCGAGGGCGGGGAGCGTGGCGAAAGACCGTTCCGCAAAGGACCGCGCCCCGAGGGCAAGTCGTTCGAGAAGCGCGACGGCGCGCGCAAACCTTACACGCCGCGCGGCGACCGGCCGATGGCCGCCGAAGGGGAGCGCAGCGAAAGGCGCTTCGACCGCCCCAAGCGCAACTTCGCGGATCGTCCCAAACGTGATTTCGCCGAGCGGCCCAAGCGCGATTTCAGCGATCGTCCGCCGCGCGACGCCGCGTCCGGACAGGGCGGCTTCAAGCCGCGCCCGCGGCCCTCGGAAGCGGCGCCGGAGGCCGGCGAACGCATCGCCAAGCGGCTGGCGCGCGCCGGCATCGCCTCGCGCCGCGACGCCGAGGAGCTGATCGCCGCCGGCCGCATCAAGGTCAACGGGAAGGTGCTGACCTCGCCCGCCTTCAACGTCATGGCCGACGACGTCATCCATCTCGACGGCACGGAAATCCCGCCGATCGAGCGCACGCGGCTGTTCCTGTTCCACAAGCCGCCGGGCGTGGTCACCACCAACCGCGATCCGGAAGGCCGCAAGACCGTCTTCGACGTGCTGCCTGCCGACTTGCCGCGGCTGATGACCATCGGCCGCCTCGACATCAACACGGAAGGCTTGCTGCTGCTGACCAATGACGGCGGGCTGTCGCGAGTGCTCGAATTGCCGGCCACTGGCTGGCTGCGGCGCTATCGTGTGCGCGTCCACGGCAAGGTCGAGGAGAGCAAGCTCACCGCCTTGCGCGACGGCATTGCCGTCGACGGCGTCTTCTACGGCTCGGTCGAGGCCTCGCTCGATCGAGAGCAGGGCAGCAACGCCTGGCTGACGATCGGCTTGCGCGAAGGCAAGAACCGCGAGGTGAAGAACATTCTCGGCGCGCTGGGGCTGGATGTGACGCGGCTGATCCGCATCTCCTACGGGCCGTTCCAGCTCGAGGATCTGCCCGAGGGCCATGTTCTGGAGATCAAGGGTCGCGTGCTGCGCGACCAACTCGGCGAGCGGCTGATCGAGGAGTCCGGCGCCAATTTCGACGCCGAGATCGCCAAGCCGTTTTCCAACAAGCCGGTGCGGCGGAGCGAACCGCGCCGCGATGAAGGCGAGCGGCCGAAATTCACGCGCGAGGGCGACCGCCGTCCCATCGGCGAGGGCGGGCTGATCAAGGCCCGCAAGCGCCGCGAAGGCAGCCGCGACGAGGCGCTGGGCAAGCTGTCGACCAAGCCCGACAGGGCCTTCGGCGAGCGTGGCCCCAAGTCTGGCTTCAACAAGTCTGGCTTCGACAAGTCTGGCTTCGACAAATCCGAGCGCGGCTTCGGCAAGTCCGAACGCAGCAGCTTCGGCGGCAACAAGCGCGAACCGCAGCCGATAGAGCCGCCCGGCCAGCGCAAGGCCAACGTCTGGATGGCGCCGGGCGCGCGCCCGATCGGTAAGGGCAGGGCGGAGGCCGACGCTGCCAAGGCCGCGGAGGCGAAGGCGCGCAAGGCATCGTTCAAGCCCGGTGGCAAGGGCAAGCCGTTCGGCAAGCCAAGAGGCGACCGCCCCGAGGGAAGCGGTGGCGACAAGCACGAAGGCAGAGGGCCACGCGGTCCGAAGGGTCCGAGGGGTGGCAATGCGGATCGTCGGCGGTGAGTTTCGCGGGCGCCCTTTGGCGACGCCCCGTTCGAATGCCATCCGCCCGACCACAGACCGTACCCGCGAGGCGGTGTTCAATGTGCTGGCGCATCGCTACGCCGAAAAGCTCGAAGGCGGCCGCGTGCTCGATCTTTTTGCCGGCACCGGCGCGCTCGGGCTGGAGGCGCTGTCGCGCGGCGCCTCCTATTGCGTCTTCATCGAGGAATCGGCGGAAGGCCGCGGGCTGATCCGCGACAATGTCGAGGCCTTCGGGCTCACCGGCCGGACGAAAATCTTCCGCCGCGACGCCACCCATCTCGGCGAGGCCGGCACGCTTTCGCCTTTCGGCCTGGTCTTCGCCGACCCGCCCTATGGCAAGGGTCTCGGCGAGCGTGCGCTTCGCTCGGCAAAAGCCGGCGGCTGGCTTCTGCCCGGCGCGCTCTGCGTGGTCGAGGAGGCGGCCTCCGCGGCGTTCGAGCCAGGCGCGGGTTTTTCCGTGGTGGACGAGCGAGGCTATGGCGATACGGTGATCAGGTTTATCGCGGTCGGGTAACAGCGCCTCGAAAATGACGAACAAATCACTTTGCCTCGTCAGCGAACCTTTTCTATCGTCGCGACCGAAACCGGAGCATTTGATGACATTGAGCACCAGAGGGCTGGGCGCAGCACTCCTTGCCGGCACGCTGGCATTCGCGACGCAGGCCCCGGCGCGGGCCGGGGACGAAGCCGAGGCCAAGGATTTCCTGCTCGACAACGGCATGGAAGTGGTCGTCGTTCCAGACCATCGCGCGCCGATCGTCACCCATATGGTGTGGTACAAGATCGGCAGCGCAGACGAGCCGCCCGGCAAATCCGGCATCGCCCATTTCTTCGAGCATCTGATGTTCAAGGCGACCGCCAACCACGCCGCCGGCGAGTTCGACCAGGCCGTCGCCGAGATCGGCGGCTCGAACAATGCCTTCACCTCTTACGACTACACCGCTTTCCACGAGACGGTGCCGCCCTCGGCGCTCGAAGAGATGATGGGTTTCGAGGCCGACCGCATGCGCAACCTCATCCTCACCGACGACGTCATCAAGACCGAGCGCGACGTGATCCTGGAGGAGCGTCGCTCGCGCATCGACAGCAATCCGCAGGCTGTGCTCGACGAGGAGGTCGACGCGACGCTCTGGCAGAACCAGCCCTACCGTATTCCGGTGATCGGCTGGATGCAGGAGATGGAGCAGCTGAACCGCACCGACGCCAAGGCCTTCTATGACAGTTTCTACCGCCCGAACAATGCCGTGCTGGTGGTGGCCGGCGACGTCGATCCCGACGCGGTGAAAGCGATGGCCGAACGGACCTACGGCAAGATCGCGCGCGGGCCGGATCTGCGGCCGCGCATCCGCCCCGTCGAGCCCGAGCAGAACACCAGGCGCACTGTGACGCTCACAGATGCGCGCGTCTCGGTGCCGAGCTTTTCGACGCAATGGGTGGTGCCGTCCTATCATACCGCCAAGCCCGGCGAGGCCGAGGCGCTCGACCTCCTGGCCGAGATCCTGGGCGGCGACAACCACAGCCGCCTCTACCAGCAGCTGGTGGTGAAGCAGGGCATCGCCTCCGAGGCCAGCGCCTATTTCCAAGGCACCATGCTCGATGCCACCAACTTCACCGTCTATGGCTCGCCGCGCGGCGACGCCAAGCTTGCCGATGTCGAGGCCGCGGTCGACGCCGAGATCGCCGGCATCGTCAAGGATGGTGTCACTGACGACGAATTGGAGCGAGCCAAGACCCGCTATGTCCGCTCGATGATCTTTGCCCGCGACAAGCAGGACGACATGGCCAATATGTACGGCTCGACGCTCGCCACCGGCGGCAATGTGAAGGATGTGCTGGAATGGCCGGACCGCATCCGCAAGGTTACCGCCGAAGAGATCAGGACGGTCGCCGCCCGCTATCTCCTGCTCGACCGTTCGACGACCGGCTATCTCTTGCCGCAGCAACAGGCGGGGAATTGATGATGAGCCTGGTTCTTGGTCGTATGAGCACCTTTCCTTCTCCCACAAGGGGAGAAGGGGGGCTCTACCGCATCGTCGCCACCCTTTGCTTTGCCCTGTTCTTCCTGCTCTTGCCGGCGCTAGCCGCCCACGCGGAGATGAACATCCAGGAGGTGAAGTCGAAGAAGGGCATCACCGCCTGGCTGGTGGAAGACCATTCGATCCCGCTGGTTGCCGTCCGCTTCGTCTTCGACGGCGGCACCGCGCAGGATCCCGCCGGCAAGGAAGGCCTGGTCAATTTGATGAGCGGCCTGTTCGACGAAGGCGCCGGCGACCTCGACAGCGGAGCCTTCCAGCTGAAGCTCGACGATGCCGGCGCCGAGATGAGTTTTCAGGCGGCGCGTGACGGCATCTATGGCTCGATGCGCATGCTGTCCGACCAGAAGGACGAGGCTTTCGGCCTGCTGAAGCTGGCGGTGAACAGCCCGCGCTTCGACCGGGCGCCGATCGACCGCATCCGCGCCCAGGTGCTTTCCGGCATCCTTGCCAATGAGCGCGATCCCGACACGATCGCCCAGCAGCGCTGGCTACGCGCGATCTATGGGGGGCATCCCTATGCGCGGCCGGATCAAGGCACCAAGGAGAGCCTCGCCACCATCACTGCCGACGACCTCAAGGCCTTCCACAAGGCTAATTTCGCCCGCGGCGGCCTGCATGTGGCGGTGGTGGGCGATATCGATGCCGCCACGCTCAGCGGCAAGCTGGACGAGGTGTTCGGTGACCTGCCGGACAAGCAGATGCTGGCCCCGGTTGCCGACATCGCACCCAAGCTCGGCCAGCAGCTAGAAGTGAATTACGACTTGCCGCAGACCTCCCTGCAGCTTGCCTGGCCCGGCGTGAAACGGAGCGATCCCGATTTCTACGCCGCCGTGCTGATGAACGAGATTCTCGGCGGCTCGACCTTCACCTCGCGCCTTTACGAGGAGGTGCGCGAAAAGCGCGGCCTTGCCTATGGCGTCAGCTCCGACCTCGTCGATCACGAGCATTCCAACGCGCTGCTGGTCACCACCGCGACGCGCTCCGACCGCGCCGCCGAGACGCTGTCGATCGTGCGCCAGGTGGTGAAGGAGATGGCCGAGAAGGGACCGACCGCGGAAGAGCTCGCGGCGACCAAGAAATACATGATCGGCGCCTACGCCATAAACAACCTGGACTCTTCCAGTTCTATTGCCTCGACGCTGGTCGAGCTCCAGCTCGACAATCTCGGCATCGACTATATCAAGCGCCGCGCCGCGCTGATCGACGCGGTGACGCTTGCAGACGTCAAGGCGGCGGCGAGGAAGCTCCTTTCGGCCGACCCGGCGGTGATGGTGGTCGGTCCGCCGCTGGTGCAGGTGGCGGGAGGCGGCAAGGGATGAGCCCGACCTTCGCGGTTGCCTTCGGCGGCGGCGGCGCGCGGGGACTTGCGCATATCCACGCCATCGAGGCGCTGGACGAGCTCGGCATCAGGCCGGTGGCGATCGCCGGCTCCTCGATCGGCGCCATCATGGGCGCCGGCATGGCCGCCGGCATGCGGGGGACGGAAATCCACGACTACAGCCTCGCGATCCTCGGCAGCCGCGCCGAGGTGGCCGCGCGCATGTGGCGCTCGCGGCCGGGCACGATCGCCGAGGCCATGCAGGGTGGCATCCGCGTCGGCCAGTTCAATGTCGAGCGCATCCTGAAGGCCTTCCTGCCCGAGGCCATCCCCGCGACCTTCGAGGAGCTGAAAATTCCGCTCAAGGTGACGGCGACCGACTATTTCGGCCACAAGCTCGCCGTTTTCGCCGAGGGCGACCTGCATTCGGCATTGGCGGCGTCGGCCGCCATTCCGGCGGTGTTTCGCCCGGTGACGCGCGACGGCCGGGTGCTGATCGACGGCGGCATCTACAATCCCGTGCCGTTCGATCTGGTCGAGCAGGATGCCGACATCATCATCGCCATCGACGTGGTGGGCGCGCCGAGCGACGTCGAGCGCAAGCACCCGACCACCGTCGACCTGATGTACGGCGCGACGCAGCTGATGATGCAGTCGATCATCGCCAACAAGCTGCGGCAGCACCCGCCGGACATCCTCATCCGCCCGGCCGTCTCGAAATACCGCGTGCTCGACTTCCTCAAGATCGAGACGCTGATGGCCGACACGGTCGAGATCAAGGACGAGCTGAAACGCGCCGTCGAGAAAGCGGTTGCCGAGCGCGGCGGCAAGCCCGGCAAGATGGTTGTGTGACGGATCGGCTCCGGCCGATTCGCTCCACCTATAGCCAATCTCCGATGACTTGGACTTCCATGGCTATCAATGCAGTTTATCCACAAATGCGTACAAGTACGCGTTTTGTCATTAACTCTTCATCGAATTGGCTGTTGACGCTCCCTGGGTAAAGTTAATAATATCCTAATATATAGGGTAGCGCGAATTATCTCCCGACCGGCAACAACGAGTTACGGCGCTACTGGGGCAGGGGAAACGCAGTGCGGCTATTGATAGCCGTAGCAGCCATCACCATCGAGCCACCGCCTGTCTGTGAACCGCCATAATGGGCCGGCCGTTCACGGATCGGGCCGTCGGGTTGCGCCTGGTTGCATGGCAATTTGATCATTTCCTGTCCCGGAAGATTGGGCGCCGATTCGTCGGCATGGGGTGGTCTGTCGTCTGTCGGACGGCAATGAGCGGCGCTGGGGCGTCCGCCAGGGGGTAGAAAACAATGGCTACGCAAATCTCCGGTGCAGGCGGCACCACGACGTCGTTCTCCAACACGCCGCAGGCACAGGATGATCTCCTGACAGTCACCGCTTCGGGCATTCCGCTGACGGAGGACCTGACAGGTGTACTCAAGCTGAACGTGCTTGCCAACGACAGCGGCGGCGCCGCCAAGACACTGTGGTCGGTCGACGATGCTTCCGGCTCAACAGGAACCAGCACAAACGGCAACACCTATCCCACGGATCTCCTGACGAAGGATGTCACTTACACGACCGACACCGCCGGACTAGCTGGCACCTCTGATACCAGCTCCATGGGTGCGAAAATCTGGATCGGAAGTGACGGATACGTCCACTACGACACAACTGGGGTCGCCGCCCAATTGCAGGCGCTCGGTGCGGGGGAGTATTTTACCGACACGTTCACCTATGCCATCAAGCTCGGTAACGGGACGCTGAGCTGGGCGACCGCGACCGTTCGTATAGCAGGCACCAACGATGCGCCCGACATCCACCTGGTGACGAGCGACAGCGCGGCGGCTTCGCTGAACGAGACCAATGCGCCGCTGACGGCCGGCGGGACCCTGACGGTGACCGATCCCGATCTGTCGGACACGGTGGCAACTGCGGTGGATTCGGTGTCGCTTGGCGGCACCACGGGCGGGCTTACGAGCAACGATGTGCTCTCCATGCTGTCGCTGTCCTCGCCCTCGCTGGCGGCCGATCCGAGCGACACCCACAATCTCGGCTGGACTTTCAGTTCGACGCCGCAGGCCTTCGATTTCCTGGCCGCTGGCGAGACGTTGACGCTGACCTACACAATCAAGGCCAATGACGGCCACGGCGGCACCGACACGCAGACGGTCACGATCACCATTCATGGCACCAACGACGCGCCGGTGATCACCTCGGCTGCACAGTCCGGTAACGTCTCGGAGGGCGACGGTCTCGCGGCCTCGGCGCAGCAGGCGAGCGGCCAGGTCACCTTCTCCGACGTCGACGCCAGCGACAGCCACACCTTGTCGGTGAGCGTTGGTGCCGCCTATGGCACGGCCAGCGTCGATCCCGACGGCACCTGGCACTACACGGTGAGCGACAGCGGCGCGGTCGACGCGCTGGCGGTGGGCGAGCATCTTGCCGA
>NZ_JBEPLM010000020.1:0-108326 GCF_040545255.1 Mesorhizobium shonense | reverse complement strand
ATCGCGTCCCCCCATCGAAAGCTTGACCCAAGCACGGCGGTGCTCAGGTGCTCACGGCCGGATACGCACTCCTGCGGTCTTCACCGGATGGGTACAAACAAGGAGGCCAACCATGGCACGAGAAAGAACCGAATACGAAACCGGCGCGCGAAAATATCCGGCAAGGACCGGCCCGGATCCGAATGACGATTTCTCGCAGGATGCAGCCGGCAATGAGCGCCCGCCGGGCGGCATGGGCCTGACGCGGTCGGCCGGCGAGACGGAAGACAAGACACGCCAGTCCGAAGGACAGAACCCGCCCGGCCGGACGACGCCCAGTCCCGCCACCGAGAAGAGTTCCGGGGCCGGGCCGGCAATCTCCGAACGCTCGAAGGACGCGAAAGCGGCAAAATCGGGCCGCCAGTCTGGCGCTCATGTCAAGGATTAAGACGGGGAAGTTGCCGCCGCGACCCCTCTGCTGGCCAATATTGCGGTCCTGCGCCTGCTGCTAATCACCGCTCCGACGGCGCCGGTGGCCGGGGGCGCGAACCACCGAGCCTAATCGGCGGGAGCTCCCGATGCTGGCGCCGGCTGATGATAATGTAAGCTCGTCCTAATATGTCTGTTGCCTATTCTTAAGGACGAGCGGGAAAGTCACTGGACAATCTGGCTGCGCAGTCCTTCCAAGGTGAAGAAGGTGATGTGACGCCGATCTCGATCGAACTCGCAAGACCCGGTCGATCGGCTAGGAGCATGGGCCTTGTTGCGCATCTCGAACTCAATTGTCACCTTCGGAGGATCGGCCTGTTCGATTGCGCTGAGGGCTTTGTAACCCGATGCGCGCTCGTGCGACTTCAACATCAAAAGGAAGAACTCGCAACGAGCAACCGGCGTCTGCGCCAGTGGTGGCGCAGGTTGGGAAATCATAAGCGCGTAGGCACATCGCCCTGCTATCACCAGACAGACCGCTACGCCGAAGGGAGAGAGATTGTTCCATAGTTGGGATCGCACTAGCCCAACATCTCTCGCCGGGCCTTGATGGCCGGGTTTACTTTTTGAGAGGAGTATCAAGCCCGAGCCTCGCGCGTTCGCTGTTGGCGAAGGCTTTTGCATCTGCTTGAGAACCGAAGCCCTTGATGCTTACCACGCCGTCCAAGCATGAACAACGTCTTAGCGGAAAACATGGGTCTGCGGATCGTGTTGCATCGCCTTTGAAACACGCTTTTGCCTAAGTGGTTATTTTTCCACGGGATTACAAAACATTTCCGCTCACTCCACGGAACAGGGATGGAACACGGAATTTCTGTGATTGTTCCCTGCACCTTCTTCCGGCGCCGGCTTCCATCGTATTTTAGCAAAATCTGAAACAAAGCCATTTCGCCAGCGTTGAAAGCTCCAGGAGCTTCGGCGATGGACGCGGCCACTGCGGCAGTGATGGTTTTGCTTCTGTGCAGCGGAGGCGACCCGGCCATCTGCAAGCCGGTCAATACGGCGACACGGGTGTTCGCATCGCTCGGCGAATGCCGTACCTCGTTGGCAATTGAACTCGCCGGCGACCCTAGCGGAAGAATGATCGGCCGATGCAAGGTGGTCGATCCGACTGTCACAGGCTCCCTGCCAGCCGGCTACACGACGGTTACGGTTACACACGGCGGCAGGGCTGTCAGGTATATTGTTCCTCACAAGAAATAGCCCGGCCACATGAGCAGCCAGGCCCAGTCCTTCCACATTAAGAAGGATTCAGGGTCGCTATCGCATGATGCGAAGCGTCCGCTACGTTTGCCGCAGCGGACGCTCCAGTGGCCCCCGTTTTGTCCCTCGCCAGGAAGACGGTACGCCTCACTAAGACGGATAATAAGCGCGCTCTAGTTGAAGCGCCGCATATTAGAGCTGCGTGACTTTTCTGCCACTAGACAGAGAAAGGCCCCGCGGAAATCGGCATTCAACCGTAATGGAACTTCGGTTTTGGCTCGGTGGCCCTCGGTCCTGCCGAGCGGGTACTCGTCATCCCCTTCCCACGTGCCGCCACTGCCGCCGGCCTGAGGCTCGTCGTTGATATGGCCGCCGTGCTCGTTCTCTGCCTCACGATCGCCGTAAGCGCTGCCACGTCCATCTATGAACATGCTGCTGCTGGCTATTCGACATATGCGATCCTCGTGAATGAGGGTCGCCGCACCGGTGAGGGATCTATTGCTGACTGCCTTTGACTTCAAGCCATCAATCGGATTTGCCTGCGTCTTCGCCAACAATCGCAGCCCGGATGGCGTCGTAGGCGCTCCCGACCTCCTCTTCGATCTCATCCTCGGAAATGCCTGCGGCCTTTGCGTCGGCGAACAGCTTCGTTGTCAGATCCGCCACAGAAATGATGTCGGCGCCGACGCTGCCGCGCATCACGTTATCGGTGATCCACTTTCCAAAAAATTCTGCCCCGCGTTCGCTCACAGGCGGTGCCGCGCCTTCAGGAAGTGAGCCTCTCGAAGCAGGGAATTCCAATCGACCCCGATCAGTTTGATCAGCTCGCGGGCTTGCTCTTCGGTAATGTCTGCCTCTCTGACCAGGCGATCGGCCAGAACCTTCGTCGCCCCACTTTGCGAACCTGATCTGTTGTCATCGTCACTCATGAAAATATGGCCTCCTAATCTCTAGAATGATCTCGAAGGCGGACTGTTCAGGTCAGGCAAAAACAATTCGCCGTCGGCTGAGCCCCTGGGATCATCTTCGGACCCGGGCCGACGGCGGTCGTGCCAGAAGACGCAAGGGACTGACTCGCCGCCGCCAGACCTCCTGATTTTCTTCGCGTCAGGCTTGCCGTGTGAGATAATTCGGAGCGGCGTTGAGGGCGTCGACAAATGTCATTGTCCGCTACAGTGGTGTTTACGAACCCGCTGATCTGGCCTTGCTCCAGCAGGTGTTTGGCCAGCTGTGCGAAGAACGCCGGCTGGCCAAGAAAGACCGCGAGCAGCGGGAGTTCCTGGCTATGGAATTGTTCCAAGTTTGCGACGACGGCACCCACGACGAAGCTGATCTATTGCGCGCGCTCTCTAAGCACCGTCGGCAATAACGCAAAGCTCGTTAAAAGCCCGCCGCCTTAGGGAGAGAACGACGGGCTTGTGCTTGGGCTTAAGAGCTGGCGGCTTAAGGGAGACGACGACCGCCACTCCGAATAATGGCTGAGCTAGCATTCAGTTCCGAAAGAAATCTGAGTGGCAAAGACCGCTGATGGGAACACCCACAGCCCAGCTCGCTTATCATTTCGCGGGCCGGGCCGTGTCCCGGAAGCTGGGTCCCAAGGCACGGTTAGATTGCAGCCATTTTGGAGCCCGCACCACACCGCCAATGGTCTATTAGCGTTTTCTTGAGTAAGCCGGCGTGCGCCCCACTTGGCAAAGGGCAGGCATTAACGTTGGCGACGAGGTCCCAGCGTACGACGCCGTCGGTGGGTAGCAGCCGGAACATTTTAGAGACATTGAATGTTCCACACCTATGGACAGCCGAGACCAACTTTGAGCAGAACAATTAAGAGCCGCAAGAGCTCTCTTGAACTGGTCGCGAGTGCGACTGGCTGCCAGGGCCAATCTTAGCGAACCGACGATCTGCGAATTTGAGAACGGCTTTAGGAAAACAAATTCCCGTAATGTCTCCGCAATGCGGCAGGCCTTGGAGGGCGCAGGAATCGCCTTTACCGATGAAGGGGGTCCCGTCGCTTACCCGCTCTGAGGATCAGAATAATGGTCGCCACGCCGACAATAGAACATGGCGGCGTCGGCACATAAAACGCGCGCCGTAAAGATGCCCGGGCTGTCGGGGGAGTCGGGCGCGACTTTGGACATACAGGCCGGGCTCTTATCCCGGTTTCGCGCAGGGCAGATGCACATTGTGCGCCGCCTTTGCAGCGGCCGACAGACTTAGCCAATGAAGAGCCCGCCGCCGGGAGGAATGGCGACGGGCTATCTCCGGACTCAGGAGCGGTGCATGTCCGGCAAACATCTGTTCCACGTCCGTTCGTAAATATTAGCAATCGCTTGACGAAGCCCGCACCCGCTCCAGAGTCATGCCATGCCACGGGGCCTGAATATCGGCGACGAGGTCGCCATCACCGCGACCGTACGCCGGCGCGTCACCCAGGACCGCGTCAGCGTCTCGATCCCGTCCTATGGCTTCCCTCATTCGATCGTCGACAGAACGTCTAAGGTGAGGAAAGGCCAGCCTGTCGAGTTGATCGGCAATGTCACACATATCGATGGCGAGTGGGTGACGGTGAATCTGGGCGTGCCGGTGACGGTGACCATGGACACGCTTCGGCTAGTGACAGCCTACAAGCCGCCCACGAGGAAGACGCCGCTGGTGGACAAGCCGACGTGAGCGACCTTGGTCCGTCGCAGCCACCTGCGGTCCGCGCAACGGGCCAACTTATTGAGGCCGGTGCTTGCCGAAGCTCCATTCCACCGGAACATCTAGGGTCTGCACGCCATTCACGACTAGTTGCACAGTGCACGCAAGCCTGAATTGCTGCTCCGCGAGCTTGATGCGGTTTAGCCCGGCAGCTACTATGACATGCTTCGGCCGTAAGTTCGTCCCCGTCGGCCATAGACGATGTCGCCCCGCTCGACCCACGCGCAATGATCCGCACTGACGCCTAGGCCTGACGGCTCTGCGGGAAATACATCGCATCACCCAGCCAGCGTGCCGGCACCGCAGCGTCGATTGGCCGGCCGCACGTCAGCCCTTTTTTGCGTAGCCGGCGGTAACCTCGCCCTTGTGCGCGGCGAATGCTGCCAGGACCTCCGTCTTCTCAGCCTTCGGAACCTTGAAGTGGTCCAGGGTCCGCCCGAGTTCCGCCGCTACCTCATCGAATTCCGCCGGAGAGATCCGCAAATCGCGGTGGGCTTCCTCGAGGCCGAGCGGCGTCGCGCCTGGCCTTGTGGCCACGAACTTGAAGGGGCCGCCGGAAACATCGCAGACCCACAGCGTGCGCATGAATTTGAGGCCGGGAAGCCGCTCAAGGTTCTTGGTGTGCCATTCCCGCAGCCGTGGGTTCTTGGACTTCTGGCCGACGACGGGATTCTTCACGACGGCGTCGCTGAAGTGGTCCACCACCGCAGCGATTGCGAAGACACCGCCCAGCCGCTCGTACAGGCTCTTCTCAGGCGCGGTTTGCTTGGTCTGCGCGAGCGCGTTGTCGGCGGGCAACACAGCCGTGGATGCGGCGGCGATGGCCAGCCCTGCGACAACGTTTCGTCTTGTGAACGGAATTGAAACAGCCGTTTTCATCTCTAGTTTCCTTTGCGTTGAGCCAGAGCAAGCTGCGGCCTGTCTGGCGGTTCAAATGAGGTGATTTGGGACATATCCACTTTGCCCTACCGGCTCGTTCGAAGGATTGTTCCGACCTGACCAGAATTCGCCGGGCACGTCGGCAGGACGAATGATTGCGTCGAATTTTGGCTCCAGCCATCGCCCTTTCTGGATGAAGGACAGCTGCGCGCCGGCGGCAGGCTTAGGCATGCCAAATTCCACACAAATTCGAACTTGAATCAATTTCGCACAGCCGTAAGCGTTCCATTAGCCATCACTTAATAAGCAAAAGGGGAACATTCCTGCACGGCCGCGGTTGTTTCTCGACCAGGAGGATCCAGCCATGGCCGACGACAGAACCAAGCGTGATTTCCGGGACCGCAACCGCGTATCTGCGGACGAGGACTACGAGGTCCGCTACTTCGCCAAACAGCATCGAATTACGCCCGACCAAGTTCGGGAACTGATCGGCGAACATGGCAACGACCGCAAGATATTGGAACGCGAGGCGAGGAAATTGCACGGGTGACGAAGCTTTCGGAACTTTTGCGGCCGCCCATCGTCGGGCACCGACATCGCGGCCGTCTCGTCGACAGGCGCGATCTCGGGCAAAGTCATTTGGCAGAACAGCAGAACCGCCGCTTGAACTCGGAAGAGACCGGATTGCCGCTTTGATGCAGGCGCACCAGCCGCTCTTTCAAGGCGAGACGCCGATCCGCTAAGCCCCAGGCATCGGTCGGCCGCCAGAGCCGCATGCCGGCGCTCATGCCCGGCGGGCAGTGAAGCCTAGTGTCGGCGTTTGTTTCGCGGCTGGAATGGGTCTTTCATGGAGAAAGAAGGCTGCTCGCTTCACCCCACAGCTGTTTCCAGCCGCCGGGCGTCGGAAGAGGTCCGAGGGATCTTTGGTCAAATGTTGGCGAGCAATTCGCTCACGCGGCTTTCCATGTCGGCAAGTGCGACATCGACGCGCTTCTGGCCGGTAATTGCAGCGCTCATCTCTTCGCCGACAATGTCCTTGATCGCGAACTGGCACCTTACCGGGGACGGCAGCGGCCTGCCGAGATCGGCGACCGCGGCGATTCGTATTGCGGTGCGGCAATGCCTTGAAGGCGTCCGAGGTAATGATGGCTTTGTAGGCCGGCAGGTGGCCGGTGCGCGACCATCGAAGTCATGTCCGCGAAGAATTTCAGGAACTTGCCGATGGCCGCGGTCTATTCGGGTGTACGGTCCTTCTGCGAGACTGCCCACGTGTGGCCGTCGCCGTATTGGGCATGGGCGCCGGCAAATAGCTGCGGGTACGGGTAGACCGCATAGCCACCCTTGTTGGGGGCCGTGCCCTTGGTTTCGGACTGAGCGTTGTCAACCCACGTGCCGTTGAGCTGAACGCCACCTTCACCGGCAAGGAAGGCGTTGATCGCGCCGCCGTAGTCGAGATCCTTGGTGGTGTAGTCCTTGTCGACCGCATCAAGATCGGCAACGCGGACGCAGGTGGCCACCGCGCGCATTTCGTCGTTGGACTTTACCTTCAGGTCGACGAAGGCGGCTTAAGGCCCAACCACCGACTGGGGCGTGCCGTCGCTCCAAGTACGGGCATGAATCGGCTAAACTAAACGTCGGACCGCTGGTCCGTTTAAGACAGCTCCGTCTGCCGCAAATTGTGAGCCGTGGCAGGGGCAATCCCAACACTGCTCGGTGGAATTCCACTGCACGATGCAGCCGAGATGCGTGCAACTGGCAGAGTGCCGATGCAGCTTGCCTTCGCGATCGCGGCACACGGCGAACTTGCTCAAGCCGTCCTGAAGGATGCCACCTTCACCGGGCTTGACATCTTCGGCCGACTTGATTTCACCGGGCAGCAAGTAGCCAGCAAAGTTCTTTACCGTCGTGAGGTTCTCGCTGAGATAGCGTGCAGACGCGGCAGGTGGCATCCGGTCCGGGGCGTAAACGGCTTCCCAGGGGTTCGATCCGTTCACGATCAGATCGTGGATCAGCAGTCCGGCTAATGCCCCATGCGTCATGCCCTGGCCCGAGTCGCCGGTTGCGATGAAGATGTTGCCTTTGCCGGGGCTTCGGCCGATAAAGCCGCAGTAGTCGATCGTTTCGAGAACCTGACCGGACCATCTCGCTCTTTCCCGACCAAGTCCCGGCACTAACGCCCTCATCCAGGCTTCGAGCGCGGTAAAGCGCGCCTCGCCGTCATTCGCTTCGCCCGATCTGTGATCGCGACCGCCGACGATGAGATAGTCAGTCTTGCCGGGGCCGGGATTGAGGCGAACATAATAATAAGGATCGTCCATGTCCCAGTAGAGCGCATCTGGGAGGGTTCCCCTGGGGATGTCGAAAGCCATCGCGTAGGTGCGGTAAGGCGCCATCTTGCTGTGGATCTTCACCCAGGTGTTGATGGGGGAATTCGTGGCAAAGACCGCGTTGGAAGCCGTGACGGTGGAGCCGCCGTCGCATTTCAAGCGGACCTCGTTCCCCTCGTCGGTCTCGACGACCGCGCTGTCGGCGAACGCCTTGCCGCCTTGCTTCTCAAAATCGGCAAGCACAGCGCGGAGATATTTCAGCGGGTGGAAGGTGGCCTGGTTCGGATAGCGCAGGATGGGCGCCGATTCATGGCCCTTGAGCTGTACGCCCTTGCCATGTTCTACCTGGGCACCGATCTTTGCAGCGGCCGCATACTCCTTGTTGCATTCTCTGGCGGCCTCCTTCTCATCCATCCACGCGGCCGGGAAAAGAAACCCGTCCAGCCGCCGGAAATCGCAGTCGATCTCTAGCCTGGCGACATGCTGTTCGATGCAGTCGACGGCGGCTTGCTGGCTCTCCTGAAATCCGCGCGCCAGAGCCTCGCCGCGCATATCAATGAGCGCGCTCAAGCCGTCGTCGCAAATAGGCGCCAGATGCGCGGTCGTGCGCGACGTCATGCCGCCGAGCAAGGGGCCGCGGTCCACCAGCACCACCTTGCGCCCTGCCAAGGCCAGTTCGTAGGCGATGGAAACCCCTGCGATGCCGGCCCCGATGACGGCCACATCGCAATGCTCGTCCTGCCCGAGGCGGGAAGCCTTGGGGAAGCTGGTGTCAATCGTCCAAAAGGATTTGGTCGCTTCGCTAGTGACGTTCATTGAGTTCTCATCCAGACCAAAAGATGAACCGAAGTGCTGCCGATTGCGGCGCGGGCGGAGTTCTCAGCTTTGCGTTTTCTTTCCATCTGTGCGCTACGTGCTTGTGAGCTTTCCGACTATTCCGTTCTGATGAATGCCGTTGCTCAAACCGTACTGATCGGTCAAATAAATGCGCAGTACCTGCCTCGGTCCTTGTCGTCGCGCCAATCGATCTCGCCCCGCAGCGGAAATCGCATTGGGTGCGCCAAGCCCTCCCGCCCATGCGCTAGAGCGCCGACGCTTCCTATGTGATAGGGGCCGCAGCTAAGAATTCCGGCGGGCCTCCTGGCGCATGTACCATGGGCCGAGCAACCGGCAGCGTCGCAAGTAGCCTACCGATAAGAAAGGCCGTCGCCGGGAGAACGTGGCGACGGCGCCTACCGGCCGCTGACGTGATAATCGGCAGAAGCCTGGGTTGGTTCCAATTTTTAGGAAGTAGGTTCCGCTGTTAGACGAAGTCTGCTCTGCACGCCTTGTAAGCGGAATCCCGGCTACCTGATTGTCGGCATCTCAATCTCGATCCGCACACCGACGAGGCACTGAGCGCCCTTGCGGCCGAAATGGGGAAGACAAGCCGGATCTGGTCGAAACGGACGAGTGGCTGGTTCGCTAAGGCCCATCTGCCCCTGCCAAGCCAATTGGACCAAGAGAGCGCGGCGGCCGGCACGGACATCAACCCACCAAGGGACGTTGGCCAGTACGCGGACCACGAGGTCGACTGCCAGCAGCAATGGAACCCGGTTTTCAGGCGATCGGCGATTGCATACTCGAACTCGGGTGGTCGCGCGGGCGAAGTCATGCGCGCCTGCGCCTGATCTCTCGACACAACATGACACAGAAGGAGAACGCCAGGGTCGAGGTCGAACTGGCAATTGCTCGGGCCATGCTAACCGGTGAGGCGCTCTAATTGGAAAGGTTTTTCAATCGTGTCAAAAACACAGGCCGCTGCCAATCGACAACAGCCTGGCTATTTGCAAATTTTTTCGCAGTTAGCAGCCTTCGGTTGTCTTTTTCACCTGACCGGGGGCGGCCGAGTTGGCGCTCGTATCCTGCTGTCCTGGTGCAGCCTGTTTTGCGCTACCCGTCTGCTGTCCAGGCGCGCAATCCTTGGCCGAGTTCGGATTGGTCGATTTCGTTTGAGTCGAGTCAGTGCCTTGGCTGCTCGGCATCGTCGTTGTTGTTGTCGATGATGAACCCGACGAACTGCCTGACTGTGCGACCGCAAGACCGCCCGACAAAGCCAGCAGGGCCGTCGCAAAAAGGATCTTTTTCATCACGATTGTCCTCTCGGTGCAGCGTCCCTTCGTTCGCTTAAACCCTGCACAGACAAGAGGGTTCCGACGGCCCGATCAGGGTCTACGTTGATCTCCGGTAAACTGTGGCTGTGCCACATTGCTGTTTGCGCGGCCAGCGCGCCGGCCGTAGCGATGGCCAACAAGATCAGTCGGCGCGGCACACTCGCCCATCTCAACGCGCGTGAGCGTCTGGCGCCCCCACGCGGGAGGATGCGCTTAAATAAATCGAAGTCCAGCGGCGCCGCTGGTGCTCCTTTGAGTATCGTGTGGCTTGGCGTCCAAATCTGTTGCAAAGTTTGGCGCGGCAAATAGCGCCGGTGCAGTGAAGAGGGGTGGAATGCCGATCTACCGGAAAGCTAAGGAAGCCGGGATCTTCGATTCGTCCGAAGTAGCCTTGCTTGGCCGCGTCTTCGACAGACTGAAAGAGGAACATCAATCGCAGCAGCGACGTGAAGCGCTCGCCTCCCGGGTCATAGCTAACTACCAGGCCGGGATTAGAGACGAGGACGAACTGGTTTCGGTGTCAAAGTTACCGCTAGGACGCTGAAGATGGCTGGCGGATTCTATTAATCGCCTGCTTTTCGTAGCAGCCGCGACAGGTGCTCGCGGTGCATCGCCTGCATATCCTCAAGCAGGTGGAGGAAGTTCATGGCGTCATCGGTTGGTAACCCCTTCTCGTCCAGTCCCGCAATCAGCTGATGTTGGCGGCGCAGGTGCCGCTCGCCTTCGTGAACATGCCGCCTGGCCATTTCGATTTCGTCGACGAGCGCCATTGACGGGAACGTCACGGCAGTCGTGTCGTTCCGCGCCGCCAGTGCTGGCCAAAATTGGAACTGATCACGTGACCGTGAATTGTTTCTAGGCGGTCGATCCCATTGGGGGTACCGTCTTGTGGCAGCATGAAGGCCCGTCGCTTACGCCCAATAGCTGCGACGGGCTTTTATTAGCTAAGTCTTAGAAAATGTTAATGTCAGTCGCTGCAAAGATGGCGCATAATGCGCGTCTGCCCCGCCACGCGGAGTAAGAGCCCGGCCTGTATGCGCAAGTCCCTAACCCCCCAACAGGCCGGGCCATCTGGCTCCTGTTCGACTGCCATACTCCTACATGAGTTTGCTAAAAGACCTGGAACCGGGCGACTGCCACGGCTTGAATCGCGGTAGGGTTTTGTGCATGCCGCAACGCCAGCGAGCGGCTGAAGTTCATCAGGGCCGCTGGAGCCAGTCCAGATCGAGACGCCGCCGGTTAGCGACGACTGGCTGCACGAAATCAAATATGACGGCTTCCGCACCCAGCTGATCGTCGACTGGGCCGGCGCGCGCGCCTTCACCCGCACCGGCATCGACTGGTCAAAGCGCTACTGGCCGGTGATCGATGCCGCCGAAAAGCTGCCGTCAAAGTCCTTCATCATCGACAGCGAGATGATCGCGGCGCCGGATCCGGATGGCACGCCGAATTTTCACGAGATGCACTCGCGCATGGCGGCAGCGCGCGGACCCTTAAGACGCAATTAGTGGAAGATGCGCTCCAACGGAGCTGGTAAAAGGGACCAGAAAGACACCTGCGATTAATGCCCATTTGCTCGGCTAACCCGCCAGATGACGTTACCGACATCGTCTGCGACGAGTAGTGCGCCGGTCCGATCGACAGCAACACCGACCGGACGGCCCATCGCTTTGCCATCACGTCCGAGGAAGCCGATGAGTACATCCTTGGGCGGACCGCTTGGTTTCCCACCGCGGAACGGCACGAAGATCACCTTATAACCGCTATGTAGGCTTCTGTTCCACGAGCCGTGCTGGCCCACGAAAGCGCCATTGCCGAAGGCCGGGCCGAGCGATGCGCCTGTGGAGAAGGCCAATCCTAGCGAGGCGGTATGGGAGCCCAGCGCATAGTCGGGCTTGACCGCCGCCGCCACGAGATCGGGACGCTGCGGCTTGACGCGTTCGTCGACGTTCTGTCCATAGTAGCTATAGGGCCAGCCGTAAAAAGAGCCGTTCCTGACCGATGTTATGTAATCCGGCACGAGATCGTCGCCGATCTCGTCACGCTCGTTCACTGCGACCCAAAGCTCGCCGGTTTCAGGATTCCAGGAGAGCCCGTTCGGGTTGCGCAGCCCCGAAGCGAAGACCCGGGTGCGACGGGTGGATCGATCTACTTCAAGGACGGCGGCGCGGTTCTTCTCTGCCTCCAAGCCGTTTTCTCCAGCGTTGCTGTTCGAGCCGACGGTGACATAGAGTTTGCGACCGTCCTGACTTGCTATCACGTCCTTGGTCCAATGATGGTTGATGTCTCCGGCCGGCAGGTCGACGATCTTCTCCGGCGGGGCAGCTACTCGGGTCTGGCCATTGGAATAGGGAAAAGCGACGAGCGCGTCGGTATTGGCGACATAGAGCTTGCCGTTGGATAGCGTCATGCCGAAGGGTGAATTGAGGCCTTCTGCGAAAATCCTGCGCTCATCTGCGATGCCGTCGCCATTGGTGTCGCGAAGGAGCGTAATGCGATTGGCACTTTCGGTCGCGGCGCCCGCTCGCTTCATGGCCTGGTTCATGAAGAGCTTTCTGAGGCTGAAGCCGTCGTCATGCTTGGCAGGAGCATTGGTTTCGGCAACAAGCACGTCGCCGTTCGGAAGCACATGCAGCCAACGCGGATGGTCGAGGCCAATTGCGAAGGCGCTCACTCTCAGTCCCTTCGCCGGGGTCGGCATAACTCCTTGCTGCCAGCCTTTCGCCTCGGCGATATTGACGGTCGGGATCAGCGTAGGTGTCGGTTTCGGTAGGGTGGGGTTGGGACCATAGCCGATTATTGCCGGTGTTTTCTGGGCCGGAACCCCAGCGCAACTCACTATCAGGGCTCCCAATACGACTATGACTGTGTTTCGCGGAAAGGCGGCATGCATAGGGCGTCCCTCTGACGGATTTGCGCCGTGCTCTTTGCGTAAACGCAATTCAGCCGCTTGTTATTCCAAATTGCTTCCAGATTTGCTCGACTGCGTGCCAGAATGTCTACGCATCTCCACTCCCTCATTCGGGCATCGCTCCCGCTTGAAATCTCGGTTCGGTCTCCATGATGCCAAGGCACTCGACAATGACTCCTCTCGCCTCGCGCCGCCGTACACGCCCTGCTCCATGGCGGCTTTAGACCGAGCTTGCAGCCGCCACCCTGGTCAGATTTCGATTCCCTCTGCGAGGGCCGACGCATCGTCGATGTCGGACTGAATTGGCGGAAATCTCGTCGCTGCCCTCAATAAGCATGCCCTCAGGCCACGAGCTCACACAGCTATGCCGCCTCGGCTTTCGCCTGCCGCTGTGCAACCGCGCCGGGGCTGTAGCAGGGCCAGTCGAGAGCCTGACCGTGCTCGACCATTCGCGAGGCGACGCTGGCACCATCTCCGAAAGCCTTGGCGTCATCGCAGTATTGCTGGCTCTCGGAAGCGTCGATCCCGTTGAAGCGAATGCGCGTGTCGCCGTCAATCACAGACGCGACGCCAGCGATCGGCTCGCACGTCGGTGCGAATAAGTCCGGCAAGCTGTCATGATGCTGCGTGGCGGTTTGGGCGGCTGCCGCGCCGGCGGCGACAACAGTCACGAAGACCAGACGCTTCGGCACGCTTGCCCAGCGACGCGCCAGCAAGCGAGTTGGCGCTGGTGGCGCTTGCGTCATTGCTCAGATCGATTGCCGCGCCGAGACCTATCCAAGCCCAATTCCCCGACTCGGCAGGATGTTCTTAAATACGGTTGAGTCCAGCGGCGCTCTCTCGGGGAACTATATTATGCTGCACTGCAAACGCACTGGGAAAGCTATCGCCAGTCGCTAGCCTCTCGCGCTATGACTGGAGAAGTGCGCCACCGTATTGCGCCCAAAGACGTTCGCAGTCCCAAACCCTCAAGCTTGGCGTTCCTGGTTCCCCATACAAGACCATTGCACCGCGCACGTCGTATCCAAGCACTGACGCGTTGGCAACGAACTGGATGGCGCGTCCTAAGCTGATGGCGCCTATCCGAGTTTCGATTTTGCTGGTGAGATCGATCACTCCGAAGATTGCCGCGTCTGCGCCTCTGCCGGCCAAAACAGCCGTCGAGACCGCATCGTCCAAGGCAAGCAACATCGCCAAATCCCCATAACCAGCACTATCTAACTTCGATGCGCTGAATTTGTTCCGCATGCCTGAAAAGAATCTGGAATTAACTGTCCATCTCTGGCGGCTTATGGTTCGGCTGCTCGTGCCAGATGACCTGCCGAAGATCGCGCAGATCGATGGCTGCCCGCATTCCTGGACAGATGTGGAAATAATCCCGTTCCGTGGCGGCGGTTTCGAACCTGCAATCTGCCAATGATCGGTGGGCCTAGATCGGACAGCTTTGTCACTCCCGCAGCTTTCTCGCCTGGTCCTCCCTCGCCCGCGGCCCTGTGCCTGATTGCCAGAGAGATTTTGGCTATACGCGTTGATAGTCCGGCCCGAACGTCCGTGAGAACAGGCCGGCGGCCACGGTCCGCCGTCGAAGCTCCTCGATATCCTGCGAGTAGTCGCCGGTGTAGAGCTTAATGATCATCTGGTCGCGCGCCGCTCCGGTCAGATCGTAATGCAGATGGCCATATTTGAACGGGCTGGTATCCCGGCGCCTCCCCTGTGTGCGCCTGGTGACGCGCCTGAGTTCCGCTTCGAAGGGCTCGACGCCGTGCAGCGTTACTTCGACGACCTTGCCGGTCTCGACGTCGGTTCCGATGGGGATTTCGACCACGGCTTTGTCGAGCGTGAGGCTGACGGCGCGCCCGGCGATGCCGCCGAACCGCGCCGGCTCGTCCGCACGGAGGCTCTCGGAGGCGGGATTCGTCTTCTCAAAACAGACCAGCGCCGCAATCGTGAGCACCACAACGTTCACCAGTGCCCAATAGATTGCGACTGGCGAGAATTCCCCCGGAGGAATGCGCGCCCATTCCGGCATGATGTTGATCACAAGGCCGAGCGCAGTGGCCGCAATCAATATTGCCAGGCAGGCAAAGGTGTAGCCGTCGAATTTGTTGTCGACATTCGAGCTTCCCTTGGGCGTCACCCGAAACGGCCGCCCAAATGGCCGGATCAGGCTCGATATCACAGTCGGCAGCATCCGGAAGGTGGAGAAGGCGCCGACAGCGCTCGAAACCACCGGCAGATAGCGCGTCGGCGTGATCCAGTGCATCAGGAGGAAATAGGCGACGAGAACAGGCAGCTGGTGGCTGACCAGATCGGCTGCTTCCGTGAAAAAGAGCGGAGGATACCCCGTCCAGAAATACATGGCAGGGACGATGAGGATCGCCACGCGCACGAAATACTGCACGAGCCAGCTCACAGGCAGGAACATGATGCGCTGGAACAGGCTGAGACCCGGACCGCGAAGGGGGCCGTTGTGCACGAAAAGGGTCTGGATCCCGCCTTGGCACCAGCGTTGCCGCTGCACGAAATAGCCCTTCAGGTTTTCCGCGGCGAGCCCGATTGAAAGCCGCTCGTTGAGGTAACGCGTCTTGTAGCCCTTGTTCAGCATCGTCAGGGTCGTCAGCAGATCCTCCGTGATCGACTCCGTCGGAAAGCCGCCGATTGCCTCCAGTGCCGCGCGACGCGTGATCGAGCACGAACCACAACAGAAGCTTATGTCCCAAGCATCCCTGCTGGCCGCCATCTCGTCAAAAAAAAGGCGCTGTTCGTCAGGCCAGGACCGCTCCAGTCCGAGATTGATCTGGACGGGATCCCTGTTGAAGAAATGCTGCGGCGTCTGCACGATACCGATGCTGGGATCGGTAAAGAAAGGCAGTGTGCGTCGAAGAAAGTTCCGGTGTGCCACGAAATCCGCGTCGAACACTGCAACGAACTCGCCATCGCTCACCGTAAGGCCGTTATTCATGTTGCCGGCCTTGGCGTGGGCATTATCCGGTCGGATAACGTGGATTGCGCCCTTTTCTTCGCAGAACCGCCGAAGCCAATCCCGGCGCTGGTCGTCTAGGACGTATACTTTCAGCTTTTCCTCAGGATAGTGGAGGCCGAGCGCACCAATGATGGTTCGCTCGAGCACGTCCAACGGTTCGTTGTAGGTCGGGATGAAGACGTCGACCGTCGGAAGCTCTTGCCGAGGCCGGCGGAAGAAATCGCTTGCGAGCGCATCCGCTTGGGCGCTGCGGTCGACATACCGGCTCATGATGATGAGGAAGAGCGTTATGTCGAAGAATGCCAGCAGTTCGATGCCATAGAGAAACCACACCCAGTAGAAATCGAGGCCATCATCGGGATAGGGCAGCACGGTCTCGGTGAGACGCCACCACAGATACCGGACAGCGACCCCGAAAACGATTGCGCAGGTGATGGTGCGCGTCCAGGTCTGGTACCGCGACCAGCCTTGGACGAAAACGAGGAAGAAAGCCGCGACCAGAAAGGTCGGGGCGAGCATTACCAGATACTGAACCATAGCCTCGTCAGCCACTGGGCCATTGTGAAGCTGCGCGTGTGGAAGCGGACCTGGACCGACCGCCCGACATGGCAGAAATTGCTGTAGTCGGTGTTGAGAGACGAGTTTGCGAGCGCCACCCTGATCCGGGCGTTGCGCCCTCTGCCGCTTGGAGGCATCGCCGCGAGTGTCGGCTCCTCCACCACTGCGGAATTGCCACGAACCGAAGTGACCTCACCGTCAATGACATTATCAGTCCCGAGGATGCGGACGTCTGCGGCGCGGCGCGGATAGATCTGGTCGAAATCGACCTCGGGAACCAGAATATCCACGAAGAGGTCGCGGCAATCGAGCACGCGCAGCAGTTCGTTTCCGGCGACGACATTGGCTCCCGCAACGACGTTGTTACGCCAGATTACGCCGTTGAAGGGCATTGTCGTGACCGCGCGTTCGAGGCTGTCGACCCGTCGCGCCTCCTCTGCCAGCTGTTTGGAAATCTCTCCCAGACGGGTACGGCTTTCTGCGGCACGGGCATCGAGATCGGCGATCTGGATCGCCAACTCGTCCTGCCGCTGGTGCGAGTAAGGAACGTCGTTTTGCCCGTCCTCGAGAAAAACGCCTTGCCGCATCGCCTCCAGCTGCCGCTCCAGCCGTTTCAGGGTCAGGTTTTCGACTTCGACCTCTGCCGAGGCCGCGATCTCTGTCGCTTGCGCCTCGTCGACACTGCTCTGCGAAACGACACCTCTCACCATCAGCGTGGAATTGCGCTTGAGTTCCGCCGCACTCGCCGATCGCCGGGCAGCTAGCATCGTGATGCGTTGACGTGAAATCGCAATCTGCTGTTCGATGCTGTTGATCATCGCCTTGCTATATGCATCGAAGCGTCGGCCCAATCTGGCACGCAGCGCCTCCAACTCGCTGCGCTGATTTTCGAGCGCCTGCACCCTGTTCCGCGTGGTCTCCAGTTCCGCGGCCAGCGATGTCTCGACGGCGCGATTCACTCGTTCATTCCGGATCGTCAGCAGTACTGCATTTTCCGGCAGGTGCGTGCCGGTTTTCGGCGGCGTCTGCAGCACGGTGCCCTCGATCGGGGCCGAGATCTCGGCGAAACGCGCATTGATGGTGCCGTCGAGGCTGGTGTAGCCCGTAAGTCCAGGCAAGAGAGCAAGCACTGCGGCAGCCAGCAGCATGACTCCTACCGCAATTCGGACAAAGCGATTGTTCCAGAACATGGGCGCCTACAAAGCGATCTAACAGTCGTCATTGGTGACGGCGCCCCACGCCCGATCGCTACCTTAGCTTGCGACCGTTAACAATAACACACCCATTCAATGAGGATTCAGCGACTGAGCGAGGCTTGGCCTATGCAGATGACACTTTTCCGATGCGCCCTTGCGGACAGGGTGCTTGCGGACGGTTAGTGGCGAGCCCGCCGCGAAAAGGCGGCTGCTGCCGTCCCGTTATGGCGAGGGGCCTTCAGGTCTCGGGCGACACTTTCGGACAACCCGGTTAGTTCATCAAAAGCACGAGGGCAGGATGCAGCTTCTTGAGATTCGGCAATGATTTCGATTGCCAGGGTATATCGGGCGTCCCACGCACGATGAGTCGAACATCGGGATGCTTGCGCACCTCGATCGTAAATTTGGCCAGCAGGTTGATGCCGGAAGAGTTGAGAAAGTGAAGGTCCTTTAGATTGAGCGTGATGGAAGAAGGATTTGAGGTAAGAACACTGTTCGCCAAAGCCATGATCGGTGCACCGGCCTCCGAACTGGCAAGCCGCATCGCACCGTCGAAAAAAATATCGCTTCCTTCAATCCACACCCGGTAGTCGTCTGTCTTGATTTCCATAGGCTGGCTTCGTTTCATCTAGTTGCGAGTTTGCGAGATCGGAATGGAGGCGTATGTCTCCAGGCAAATCCGATCGCTTTCGTCGGCGGCGCTGAATATCCAGGCCAGGCGTGCGCCATAGTCGCTCATCAACGTCAGCAATCCGAGCCCGGAGCCCGACACGTCAGGGTTCGCGGCATTCGATTCAATTCGCTGTATCAGCAGGTCCGCCGGGTCGCCAACGGTAATGTCGGCAAGGAGGCTTTGGAATCCGGACGCGTTTTCACCATCGATGTCGTTCGACACCTTGATCTTGAAACACTCCGAATCCATCGACGCCTCGATCACGATCTCGCCCGGCGCGCGAAACTTGACGGCATTTTCGATGAGTTCGTTGGTCAGATATCCGATGCTATGTCGCACTTCCATGTAGTCATTGCGGGACGACCGAAAGCGCAAAGCGAAAAGATCGGCGATGAAGTCCGAGGTCGTAGCACAATGACGCCAACTCAAGTCGAGAGGCCCGTCGAACAGCCGCACGCGACTGACATTCTCCTTCATGCCGATTGCAATGTCAGGGGTACCGAACAGCGCTGTCATTTCTATGTGTGCCTTATGATCACGAGGGTGATGTCGTCGTGGATCTTCTGGATGCCGATATGGGCCATCAGATCCTCGATGATCCCGGTTTTGATTTCCTCCGCACTTGCGCCGTGCCGTTTTTGTGCGCTCTGGCTGAGGCGCTCGAAGCCGAACAGCTTTCTGTCCTTGTCTTCCGCCTCGGTCACCCCGTCGGTGTGCAGCACGATCACGTCGCCGCTCCCGAACCGGATGTCATGCGTGGCAATGAAGGGCGAGATGTCATTCTCCAGACCAACCGGCAGGCCGAGATCGATCGTATCGATGCGCTCCACCTCGCCATCGGCGCGGACGACCAGAACCTCCTCATGCTGGCCGGACAGCGTTACCCGCTCGTCCTCGAAGTCAAGAAAGGCCAGCGAGAGATGCTTGCCGGTATTCGTCCGCTCGATGTTCTTGTAGATCGCCCGGTTCAGCCGGTCCAGAAACCGGCGCGGATCCCCTTCGTTGGTCTCCTGCAGCGCGCGCGCGACCGATTGCACCATCAGCATCAGCACGCCGCTCTCGAGACCGTGACCGGTCACGTCGCCGATGCCGATCTTGACCCGCGACCCGTTCTGCAGGACGTCGTAATAGTCGCCGCCGACCTCGTCTGCCGGCCGCATGTAGGCCGCGATCTCCAGCCCCGGAATGGCTTCGAGTTCGAATGGTTTCGGCAGGACCATCATCTGGATATGCTTGGCGACCGCGAGCTCGGCGCCGAGGCGGACGTTCTCGTCGCGCAGCTTTTCGTTGAGCTCGGAAATCTCCTGGTTTGCGTCGCCGAGTTCCCTGGTTCGTTCGTCGACGAGTTGCTCGAGGTTTTCGGTGTGAAAGCTGATCTGCTCGGCCATGCGGTTGAAAGCGGTGCCGACCGCTCCAACCTCGTCGCGCGTCGGAATGCTGACGCGGACCGAATAGTCCTTAGATTGGAGCCGCTGGGCGGCGCTGGCAAGCGCCCTGAGTCCCCTGGTGATCCGCTTCGAAATTCCGAGCACTGCCGCAAAGACGATCAAAAGCGAAACGACGATCGCGCCGATCTGAAAGAGCAGGATACGATTGGTCGCGCGAGAAATACTATCCTGCGCGGCGAACAGGGACGCATAGATTTCCCGCTCGGGAACGACGATCCCGACTGACATCGTTTCGGACTTGATCGGCCCCGAACTCCACAAATTGGTCGGCTTCAAACGCTTCAGGACAACAATGTAGGGAACGCGTTCGCCCTTGTCGTCGAGCATGATGTGCTGAATGACACCGTCATTGTTCTGGTCGAGAGGAAGCGAGGCGATGGCTGGCTGCGTGCTTCCGTGCAGGGACCGCTCGAGGCCGGTGACGCCCTGCGCGCCGGCGTCGCTCGACGACCTCAGGCCGATGATCGCCTGGCCCGACGGATTGATCGCCACCACGTTGCCGGTCGACATGGTGAGGAAGCCGAACCCGGTTTCGGCGATCTTGACACGTTCGACGACTTCCGCGAGCTGGTCGAGCGTGATGTCCGCCCCCGCCGTGCCGGCGATACCGGTACGATCGCGCGTCCACAGCGGATGGAAAAAGCTGACGATCAGCTTTCCCGTGATCGCATCGGTGTAAGGCGCTGTTTGCGTGATGTCGTCAGGGACCGGACGCGAGGCCGGATCCCTGGCCCATTCCTGCCATGACCCATAGATCCCCGGAAAAAAGAACTCCCAGAATTCCGCCTTATTGTGGCCTGGATAGAGCCGGTCGAAGGTCTGCGCCTGGTCGGTGTAGGGCACCGTCCTGAAGATCGGCCGCTCTTTCGGTCCGATATAGTACATCTGCAGTTTGGACGATCCGCTGGCCATGAGGGTCGGCGCGACGAGATCGATTACAGTGCTGTCTTCTATTTCCTGCTGAACGCTCGGCAGCGGAGTGTGGTCGGCGCCCAAGAGATAGCCCCAGACGCTGACCACGGAAGGCGCGCCCGCCAGATTCTGGGCCCAATCGCCCTTCGCGTCGTAGACGACCTTCACGGAGGCCGGCGCCTGCTGTGCAAGCGTCGCTCCGACCTGTTGCTGCCGCTTCGGATCATCAATCTGAGCCTGCAGCACCCCGGCCAGCGCCTTGACGTCGCCATGAACCCGATCGAGCAGCAGGTCGACGCTCGACGCCGTCGATTGGGCATAGGAGCGAATGTATTCCTGGTTCGCGGTCGTCAGACCTTCACCGACTTCCGACGTGGCGTCGCGCGACAGCTTCTGCACGTTCCAAAGCGCCAGGCCTCCGCTCAGCAAGAGGTCGAACAATACGGCGCCGCCCACGACCAAGACGAATTTCGCTCGAAAGGAGCGCAGGCCGAAGCGCGGTGTGCGCTCATCGTCGGTTTTCATTGCGGCCGTCTTCCCGAGGCGACCCAGATCGGCCAACCCGCATAACCCTTGGGGTGAAGCGCCGCGAAAATGTGGTCCTGGAAACCCTGCCGGAAGCGTGCGACGAACTCCGGCCCGTCGCCGCGGCTGGAAGCCATCTCGCCGGCATAGACATCCGCCCAGGCTGCTATGACATCGGCGAAGTCCTGCGGATCGCCGTCCAGGTTGGTGACCATGAAGGTCTCGACACGGATATCCTCGAATCCGGCTTCGACCAGATATCGCCTGCTCTTCGGTCCGAGCTCCACGTCCATCTCGAAATGCGCGAACAGCTTCGCCACCTCGTCGTAGGTCCACCGAATGCTTTCAGCGCGGGGCTCGCCGAGGCAATGTGAATTCTTCTCGTTGGTGATGTAGACGCGCCCGCCCGGCTTGCAGATGCGGTAGAGCTCCTTAAGGATGAGTTCAGGTCGATTGAAGATCTGAAGGGAATGCCGGCAGGTGACGATGTCGAACTGCTCTTCGTCGAGCAGCATCTCGGACGCATCGCCATAGGTATATTCGATGCCGCGGATATCGAAGTCTCGCATCACTCGTCGGGCATATGCGAGGCTTGACATGGAGTGGTCTAGGGCGACAATCCGCGATGGCTGGAACTCCTTTTGCACGAGCACGGCGAAATCACCGATCCCGCAACAGATGTCGGCCATAACGATCCCGGGCCTCATGCCATGTCGCGGCAAGATTGCGCGCTCGTGGCGCCAGGTCATCTTTGTCTGCGTGCGCAGGATTGGAACGAACCCGCCTTCCTCCAGGAAGCCCTGCCCCGGATAGAATGCGCTGTCATACTCCTCGACGGTGATGTTCGGTTCTATTGCGCTCAAGCGACCGAATTTTCGTGACGTCCATCCAACGACGCTTGACGTGATGATGACGAATTTAAGATCGGGTCGAGCGCGGCAGGCGTCGATGATGATCCTCGAAAAGGCGTGAAACGCCGCGTTGTTCATCTGCGTCAGGCGTCTGACATTGACGTAGAGCACACCACGCACACGGTCGATCGCATCGCGGAGCAACGCTATGCTGGGCCCAAGCTCATCGATCGCCTGTGGCCTGACGACCCCCGATATGGCGAACTCCTGATTGTTCGCGTCGTAGCGAGCCTTGAAACGCGGGAGAAAGTCGTAGGAGTTCAATTTTGTGGACCCTCAAGCGGAAGATCCGCGACAAGCTTGATCGCGTCACCGTCGGCTTCCTCGACCCTGAGCGTCGCGCCGTAGTCAATAGCCAGTTCCAGGAGCACAACCTCCCGGCTGGGCGCGATATCCCCGGACACCGAATTAAGGTATCGCTCCCTGGCCTCGGACCCTGTGACTTGCGCTACCGCCTCCTCGTAGAATTGGCGTTCCTCGGGCACGCAAGGAATTGTCAGCTCAATCCTATCCGTCGCGCCATGGCGAGACACCCTGCATGCCAGTTCGCCCTCGGCTTGGCGCGTACGAAAGGCGACTTCCAGCAATTCGTTGAAGGCGGAGGAAAAGAGATTTGAATGCCGGACCGAATCCGACCTGTTTTGACTGATCATGCGGGCCATGTAGGTCGACACATAGTCGCAGTGCCTCCAAGCTGAGACAAAAGCTTTCATTTCCATGTCGATCTGGATCATGGGCTCAAAATTCGGCTCGCCAGTCAGATGAACAGATCCCATCGGCATCCTCACTTGTTCCATAAGAATTTGTACCCTGGGGAGCGATGACATCCGAGGGCGCAAGGCACTAGCCAGCCCCGTTTGTTTGCTCCATCGCTCGTCCCACTCTCGTCGGGACCCGTTTGATGAAATCGCCGATTGCCTCGATTCCTATCGGCCGTCCCAGGAAATTGCCCTGCAGGCAATCGCAGTTTTCCTTGATCAGCCACCGTGCCTGCGCGGACGTCTCGACGCCCTCGGCGGTGACGCTTATTCCCAGCCCGTGCGCCAGATTTATTATCGATCGCACGATCGTTTGGCTTTTGAGATCGGACTCCAGGTCCACGATGAAGTACTGATCTATTTTCAAGGTGTCGAAGGGAAAATTCTTAAGGTAACTCAGCGACGAATAGTAAGTTCCAAAGTCATCGAGAGAAATGCGTATCCCTAAGACATTAAGCGTATTTAAAGTATCGATATTGTCGATCGTCTTCTCAAGCAGGATCTTCTCTGTTATTTCAAGTTCAAGTCGGTCGGCCCGGATTCCAACTGTGTCGACGATCTGAGCGACGGTGTCTGTCAGCGAGCCGCTAAGGAACTGCGCCGGCGACAGGTTGACTGCGACGGTCATCGAGGAAGGCCACGTCAACGCCTGACGACAGGCCTCCTCGAGCACCCACCGTCCAATTTCGTCCATCAGGCCGTCGGCTTCGGCGATCGGTATGAACACGCCCGGTGGAATGACCCCGATCTCGGGATGCCGCCACCGCAGCAACGCCTCGAAACCGATCACTGACGAGGGTGGCCTAATGAAGGGCTGATACTCCAGATAAAGCTCCCCGCGCTCCAGCGCCATTCGAAGGCTGCGCCTAAGATTCTCGCGTTGCTCAAGCAAGAGCAGCATCGCACGGTTGAACGTCCTGGCGCAGCCGCGCCCATCTGTCTTGGCTGCGTAAAGCGCAATGTCGGCGGCTTTCATCAGCTGCTCGCCATCGGTCCCGTGCTCCGGCGCGAACGCAATTCCGATACTGGAGCCAACGAACACGGGAATGTCGTTGATGACGAACGGCTGCTTGAATGCATCGACGAGCGATCCGGCGAGGCGCTCAGCTTCCCTGGGCTGCTCCTTTCCCAATTGAATGACGGCGAACTCATCGCCCGCATAGCGGTACGCGGATTCTCCCTCCTGCAGTGCATCGCGGATTCGACCTGCCGCGAGTTGAAGGAGCGTGTCGCCCGCGCCGTGGCCGAGTGTGTCATTGACCGCTTTGAAATCGTCAAGATCGATTTGCAGCAGCGCCGCTTTCGGCCTTTCTCCACCAGTGGCCGCCAGTGCCTGCTGCAGCCGCTCGCCAAACCGTCGCCGATTCTGCAGGCCGGTCAGCACGTCGTGCGTCGCCTGATGGAGCAGAGTTACACGCTCCTGCTCCTCCACTGCGCTCCGCCCCACGCGCTCCCTCGATTCGATGATGCCCACACCATTTGAGGTACCGAAGACGAAAACAGACAGAGGCGCATCGCCCGTTGACCGCGGCAATTCGATTCGTGCCGCGGAGCCACCCTGGAAGACTCGAAGAAATTCGCCGCGGCACCTGGAATCGAGGAAGCCCGGATAGACCTGCCAAATGGCAGCACCCGGCGTCACCGCACCTCCATACAGGTCTTTGAGCCCGGTTGCATAGTGCGTCAGGCGGAAGTCGCGATCATAGAACGACACGAGATCCGCGGTGTTCGACAAGAGGTCGGCGAGAAGCGCTTCAGCGGTATCTGGAACGTCAGGGCTGGACCCCTTACTCTCCTTGCCGACACCGGATGCCTTTGGATGCAAGTGCGACCTCCATAGGCGGTGCCAATATGCGTTCCCCCTTAGTTTAGAAATAGCATAACCGCCAAACTTGGCAAACTTTCAACTTGCTTTCTTAACAAGGGCCGTTTGCAGGGTAGTCGCAATGCGTGACCCCCTATCAACACGATGAACATTAATTAAAAATTACTAAATTAGTAATTTACAGAAATTGGCGCAGGCGTCGGCCGCGATTCGAACTATTACGACCCACGGGGCCGAGCGGCGTTCGCTGCCCACGCGGGACTACCAGCTTCGCAATTCGAAATCGGCTTTATCGAATATTTGACTTCAGCCGTGTTTTAGACGGTCCCCTTCGGTACCGGCTATCGGCGCGTTTCGAAATGACGCCATCTAGCCCTGTCTTCACCAGTGCGTCGCCCTCAAAATGCTCACTGTATTGGATCTTGCCGGCGCCAGCTCAACCAATTGACGCAGCGCTTGCTTGCGCTGCAGCAAGGGCCAGGGAGGAAGATTGCAACCGTCGAGATGGAGGATGTCGAACGCGACGAACACCAGCCGGCTCGGCTCGTTCCAGATCGCAACTTCCAGCACAGGGGGAATCGGGCGTACCCTGCTCGCCTGACACAATCACCTCGCCGTCGAGAATGGCGGCCCGGCATGGCAGTTCCTTCAACGAGAGGAACTCGCCATGGATACCCTGTCGACCGACGCACCGACCACGCCACTTCGCCAGCGCATGCAGCAAGACATGCTCATGCGGGGCCCGGGCTCAGATACCCAGCAGGACTACGTTCGTCACGTCCGGCGCTTCGCAGCCTCTCCGACGCTTTTCCGATACTGCGACGCCCAAGGACATCCGCCGCTTCCAGTTGTATCAGCATGAGAACGGCGTCGGGCCTGCGACCATCAACGGCGCGGTCTCGGCGTTGCGATTCCTGTTCCTGGTGACGCTGAAGCGGCGGGATCTGGCCCGTGTGCTGGTGATCATGCGCCATCCACGCAAGCTGCCGGAGGTGCTGAGCGTGGAGGAAGCGGCGCGGCTGCTCGAAGCAGCGCCTGGTATCAAGTACAAGGCCGCGCTCGGTGTCGCCTATGGCGCGGGCCTGCGCGTATCGGAGGTCGCGCACCTCAAGGTCGATGATATCGACAGTACACGCATGCTGATCCGCGTCGAACAGGGCAAAGGACGCAAGGATCGCAACGCCATGCTCTCGCCGCAACCCTTGGAGCTGCTGTGGCTGTGGTGGCGCGAAGGCAGGCGTCGCGGGGTGATGCTTCCGCATGGCTGGCTATTCCCGGGGCGCAGTTGCACCGATCCGATCTCGTCGCGGCAACTCCATCGCGCGGTTGGATCGACATCGGTAGCCCCTTCGTCCTTAGGGATGCGTATCATGTATATTAGCAGGAGCGTATGTTCATTCGTTAGCCGGTGCCCCCGGTAGCCAACTACCCCTGCTAAGCCCTGCCGGTTAGGCCCGGTGGCCAGCACGCCACACAAAGGCTGCCGGGCCGCTCCCGTATTGCGGCTAGCTGGCCGCCCATTCATCCCGCCAACTACCCCCGTCTCCAAGCGAAGTTCTACTGACCACCGGCCACTATCTCTCCAGGGGCATCGCCGGTGAGCACGCCGGCCGTATGTGGCTCGAGCGGCAGCTGCTCAGGGTCTTGATGAAGCCGTCGATGAGCTTGCCGATGCCGAGCCAAGTTAGAGCCGATCTTGGCGATAGGCAGAACGCGTGCGTCGCAATACAGCCGGACTGTCAGGTCGAGATATAGGACCGGTCAAATCCGGCCATTTCAATAAGCCCCTGATGGTCGTGCAACTCCACCACGCCACGGCGGAACGAAGCCAGGTCTGCCTCCCGCAATGTCTTCAGCACGCGACTCACATGCACGGCCGAGAGACCCAACGCATCCGCCAGTTCGGTCTGGGTCAGCGGGCAGTCATAGCGATCCGGATAGCTCGTTGCCGATCGTTGGCTGCGGCACGCCAGTTCGAGAAGAAGATGGGCGGTGCGCTCGACGGTTCCCCTTCGGCTGACACTCGCCAGATGTTCCGCGACCCTTGAATACCGGCTCGCCTCAGCCGCCAGCACTGCCTCGCAAATGACCTGTGGGTAACGCGAAAAAACGGAACGGATGGGACCGGCGAGCTCAATCGCGGCAACGTTCGACAGTGCCGTCACCGTCTCGCTCATCTCTCCGGTGAACTCGATCAAGGCCATTTCGTGCGGCAGCGCGAAATCGGCGATCAGACGCGAGCCGTTCGGCAGCATCCTGGCAAATGCCGCCCAGCCCGCGGTTATGACCAAGATAGTCGATCTAGCCTGATATTCGCGCGCGATCGTCGTGCCCGCCGGATGGACACGCCGGACGGCTCCGGGCAGTTCGGACACACGTTTTACCCAACTTGAGTCGGCCAACGCGGGTGTCCGCCCGTATGCCAGAGACTGTTTTGATAAACCCATCTCGCCCCGAATTAACTCAACGCCCAGGCAACCTGAAGCTGCAAAGCTAATTCAACTATGCCGGAGGGTCCATTCATGATTTCACACAACCGATCTTAAACGTACCACTTTTGGGTATTTTTTTACTGCTCAGCGGCACGGAACGGGCACGTATGCAATCGGCGGTGACTAAGAAGAACTTCACGGCTCCCGCAACAACGTCGCTCTGCGTTGCCGGCAATCGAGCAAGCGTGCTCCCGACATGCACGCAATTGTCACGCAATCGCGTACAAACTTAGCTCAATGGCACGTTGCCGCAGTGCGTGTTGCACCAAGGTACCCTTCCCGCTGCGAAGGGAGGATCAAAGCCGCACTTGCTGTCACGGTCGGTCTAGAGGCCGACCCTCCTGACGTTGCCTTTCCTCACCCTGATCCCAGGCCCCGTCAGTCTCGGTAGTCAACCCCGGCCCGCTCCAAGGCCTTCTGGACACGCATGCGGATCTCGACGCCTAGCGGCTCAGCGGCCCCGAGGGGCACTAGCACGCGCTTGCTGATGCCGGCCATTTTGGCCTATTCGGCGGCGTTGATGTCGAGCGCCACGCGTGCGGCGTTGTCGATCGACAAAGCCAAGGCGGCAAATGCGATCGCCGGCGCCAGCGCCTCGATCCTGGCCTTGACCTTGACCTTCTCGACGGCGACGGGATCGCCGGAATGGATCGATTCGTCATTTGCAGAGTCGGGAAACACCGACCTCTTCCGATTGACTGCCGGAGCCCGGGCCGGCTTCTCGGGTTCGTCTGGCTGGCCGATTTTAGAAAATCAATTCACGCTAGGAATCAGTTCCGGCAGAGATGACGCGGGTAGTTCAGGCGCTTAACCATTCCTGAGCATAGCTAGCCGCTGCTCGCTCGAGCGCTTCCTCCGAGAGAATACCCTTGGTGCGGGCAAAGCGCTCGAATGCTCCACGCGCGTCTTCAGCCGTCCGGTCGCCGTTAAGGGCTTTTCTACAGACTTCGAGGGCACCATCATGGTCGAGATCGGGGATGCCATTCCATTCGAGCAGAAGATGGTAGGCGTCCAAAACGGTTGAGACTTCGTGAGGAAAGCCAAGACCTACGAACACTGAAACAGGCTCGTTGAACTTATGATTGGTCATAAGTTTGAAACTCCTTCGATGGGCTGCATTTGCAACGCTGGAAATGGGCAAGACCGAGATTGGCTTCGTCCAAATGAAGAATGGGCGTCACGGTTAGCGACCATCTATTTTGAGGTTTACTTTAGTCTTTCCTCACGAAGATAATACTTCTCCAAAGGGCTTAGCCATTGCCAGTCTGGCGATTCAGTGTGCATCGCGCCCGGGACAGGCCCCGTGGGCGCCAAAGGGTGAATGGTTCATGCTTTGAGCTTAGGTGCCGTTGCCAAATGGGTATTAACGGTGACAGATGCCGTCTGGACAGTGAAGATAGCTCCGCCCCAGCGATGATCGACGTCACTGGACCAGCACTGATCGCAATCAATCATCGCACCAGGGGATTGTTGAGGCGGCTGTTGAGCAAAGAGCATCGCCGGGCAAGCAGCGATCTGAAAATAGGTCTGCTTTCAGGTGTTGCAAAAGCGGGTTTGAACGACAGATATCGGCGCGAAGCGACATATCGTAGTGCGGCGGAAACCTGTGCTTTGGAGGATATTTCCACTTCGTGGCTGTCTAATGCCGCGTTCAGTCGACCGTTCCAAGCACAATGCGAAATCGAAATTGCGGGAGTTTGGCAACCTTGGTCTAAGCCGTAAGTCTCTCACCGGCGTTGTCCTCGCGCAGGTCGCCACCCGTGAATCAAAAATACGGTTTGGCGAGCCAATAGGGGCGACTTCACAATGGCAGCCGTGGTGGCATTGGCCCGGCAGGAAGTGCAAGCAAACGGGCTAACATAGGGAGGGCCACCCTAAATTAGGGTGGCCCTTTTCTTTGGGGTTTAGCCAATGTGTCGCCACTTGGCCCCGCTGTCTCAGGATAAATGGATGTGTCGCAGATGCCAGCTGCCGTTGTCGCTGGTCCACACCATCGTAAACGGCGCCCGAAGCTCGGTAGACGGCTTGTCCTTTGGGCCTACCGAGCCGACACGTACGCCCGTTAGACCGCGGTGCTGCCGAAGCGTTGCACGTTCACGTCTTCGGCGCGGAGCCTGATCACCGCATCCGAATTAAACAGCGCCTCGAACGCCGCAGGCTTCAGGACGTGAACCGAAGGCGCCGACGGGCCGATCTCGGCGAATCCGACAGCGGGGATGTAGCGAAGGACCCCAGCCAGATCCCGTTTGGTCATCCGCGCATAGAGGTCACCCGCGGCAGAGGCGACATCGACATCAGCGGCCGCCGTAGCCAACGCGACGCCGGCGTCGCGTTGAGAGAGGGTTGTGTTCATTTGGAGACCTCCAGACCGGCGGCCTCGAGCGCAGCGACCGCCATGTCGTGGTCTTGCTGAGCGGCGCCGCCGGAGATGCCGATGCCGCCGACCACACGGCCGCCCACCACGATGGGAACACCGCCGCCCACTGGCATGACGCGCGGATGGTTGGCCAGCGGAGCCGTGGCCGGCTGAGCGACGACCTGGTTCCAGATCATCGTGTCCAGACCGAAGGAGGCGGCAGTCCAAGCCTTGTTGATAGCCACTTCGGCGGCCAGGAACGGCGTGGCGTCGGCGCGCTCAAAGGCGATCAGGTGGCCGCCGTCGTCGGTGATCGCAATGGCCAGGTTCAGGCCGATCCTGGTGGCCGCGTCACGCGCGGCGACGGCCAGCGCCAGCGCGCTGTCGCGCGTGATGGAAGCCTTGGTTTGGGTATGAGTAGCGTTGCTTTAAGCCATTTGAGGTTCCTTGTGTTGAAGTTGGCGGAAGGGTGAAAGAGTTGAAGTTGTGCGCCTGGGTGCTCGTATGCGGAGCGCTCGAAATCAGAAGCCTTCGAGCACGACCTTGCCTACGGCCTTGCCGCTTTCGATCAGCGCATGCGCACGGGTCAGGTTTTCCGCGTTGATGCGGCCGAAGACGGCGTTGGCGGTCGTCTTGACGCGGCCGGAGTCGACCAGGTCGGCCACGCGCCCCAGCAGAACGCCCTGCTCTTGCATGTCGGGCGTCTCGAACATCGAGCGCGTGAACATCAGCTCCCAGTGCAGCGACAGCGACTTGCTCTTGAGCGCGATCGGATCCAGCCCTTCCATGTCGTCGATGACAGCGAGCGCGCCCTGCGGCTTCAGGCTTTGGATGATCTCCTGGTAATGCGTGCCGGTCTGCGTCAGCGAGGCCACGTAGTCGACGTGCTCGATGCCGGCCGAGCGCAGCGCCTGCGACAACGGCTTGGAGTGATCGATAACCGCGTGCGCGCCCAGCTCCAGGCACCATTCACGCGACACCGGACGCGACGCCGTGGCGATGACGCGCAGCTTGGTCAGCTGCCGGGCCAGCTGGATCAGGATCGAGCCCACGCCACCGGCGCCGCCCACGACCATCAGCGTCTGACCTTCGCCACCGCCTTGGGCGATGCGCAGCCGATCAAACAGCAGCTCCCAGGCGGTGATGGCCGTCAGCGGCAGCGCCGCGGCTTGCCCATCCGAAAGCGACCTGGGCGCCTTCGAGACGATGCGAGCGTCCACGGCGTGCAGCTCGCTGTTGGCGCCCGGGCGCTTGATCGAGCCGGCATACCAGACGCGGTCGCCGACCTCAAAGCCACTGGCCTGCGGGCCAACGGCCTCGACCAAGCCGACGGCATCCCAGCCGAG
The DNA here is from genome assembly GCF_040545255.1 of Mesorhizobium shonense. Classification (NCBI taxonomy): domain Bacteria; kingdom Pseudomonadati; phylum Pseudomonadota; class Alphaproteobacteria; order Hyphomicrobiales; family Phyllobacteriaceae; genus Mesorhizobium; species Mesorhizobium shonense. The sequence goes on along the minus strand of NZ_JBEPLM010000020.1, from coordinate 77,702 downwards.
CACCTTGACTTCGCCGGTGGCCGGCGCGCTGCCGGCGCGGACCTTGGTGTCGACCGGATTGACCGAGACCGCGTGTACACGCACGAGCAGGTCATGCGGACCAGGCACCGGCGCGGGCAGATCCATGTCCTCGAGCGCCTTGGGCGCGTTGATGGGCAGGTTCTTGTGATAACCGACAGCTTTCATGGCAATCTTTCCTTCCATATCGATGGAAGGCAATGTAGATAACATTCCTACGCTTGATAAGATGACCTCTAGATGTTTCACTTTCAAACCCGAATTGAAAATGTAAACGACCTCCAAGTGCTGCTGCACACGGTCAGCGGAGGATCATTGACCGCAGCGGCGCAGGCACTCGGCATCACGCCGGCGGCGGCCAGCGCAACGCTCAAACGGCTCGAGACTCAGCTGGGCACGCGGCTCTTCGAACGCTCCACACGTGCAATGCGGCTTACGCCGCCAGGTCAAATCCTTCTGGAGTACGCCCGGCGCGCGTTCGAGCTACTTGCCGAGGGAGAGTCCCAGCTCGATGCCGAACGCGGCGCGCTGGTGGGCACCGTGCGTGTCTCGGCGCCGTCGGACCTTGCTCGGACAGTGCTAATGCCAATGTTTGATGAGTTCTTGCACTTTCATCCCGGAGTGAAACTGGCGCTCAATGTTGGCGACCGCGTGCTCGACGTGCTACGAGATGAGGTGGACTTGGCTATCCGGTACGGTGAGTTGAACGACTCTCGCCTCGTGGCCCGTCCACTTTCGCTTGCGCACCCTGTCGTCAGCGCCTCTCCCGACTATTTGAGTCGTCGCGGCACGCCACATACGCCGACAGACCTGGTGGACCACAACTGCATCTCATTCATTCGCGGCGGTCGCACGTTCAGCTCGTGGCGGTTCGGTCAGAACGGCCAATGGACCACGGTAAGGGTCAGTGGCGACCGGATCGTGGATGACGCCTCGCTGGCACGCGAATGGGCTGTTTCGGGAGCCGGAATCATCTTCATGACGGAGATCGAACAACGGCGTGATCTGCAAAGCGGCAATCTGGTGCGACTACTGACCGAATGGGAGACAGATCCGTATCCGTTGCATGCTCTCTTACCTAGCGGGCGCTTCGTCCCCAATCGCGTTCGCGCGCTCCTGGACTTCATCGCTGGGCGCTTTGCTGAACTCCGGCGATCAAACACGGAGCAATGAAGAAGGCGCCCGGCAGTCCGAGTCAAGCGTTGAGCGGGCATCGCGGAGAGCGCATCACGCCAAAGAAGATGCGCCAGCAGAAGCGCTGACAGCGGTGTCAGGTCGGCAGGCTTGAGAATAAGCGCGTTGCCGCCAAATGACATCCTGGTAAGAAGAAAGAAAATCGTGGCTGTTTGAGTTACGTCCGTTAATCACCGCAATTCGCGGGATGAGTCTCTTTGGTGGGGCCCAGAGGACGGCGACAAGAGCGTTGAGTTTATTCGTTTTTGTAGGGCCAAAATCAGAAATCTGCCCCATAGGTTTTCCGTGATCGACCTCGTCCAGTCGAAGTCCCTACCCTATGCGCGCCCAAGAGCAGCCCGGGCTGAAGTCAGGGCCCGCGCTCAGAAACCGACGGCTTTTGGTCAACCCCTGCCAGTGGCGAAAAATCGGATTTGGCCAGCACCCCAGCTATCCTGGCAAAGCTGACAAATGCCTGTCGCGCCTGTTCGGTTGTCATCTGCCCGGCGATCGCGGCGTTGCAGCTTCTCACTGCGCAGCTGTATACCGGTCCCCGACGGACCTTCGGCCATTGATTCAAGAATACGAGCGCCTCCCGCACCGAGTTGATGTCGTGTATCGCGTTAGTGGTCTTAACCTGCACGGGGGCAAGGAAAGCCAGACCGGTCATTTGTTACCTCCCTGTGATTGCGAGGGCGTGGTCCAGCATCCCATGATGCGGCTCTGTCGAGGCTGTCGGATGTCATTTGGCCATCCTCGCTATCTGCGAGGGCCGGAGCTGGACGAGCCCCGGCCCTCCTTCACGAACCGTCATTTGCTGCCATTGATTGCAATGCGCTTGGCGTTTGCCTGGGCCTTTTTGGTCTTCGGCAGTGTCACGGTGAGCACGCCGTTCTTGAACGTGGCCGCCACCTTGTCTTCTTCAACCTCACGGCCGAGACTGAAGCGCCGCTCAAAGCGCCCATAAAAGCGTTCGCTGAACTGGCGGTCCTTATCCTCGGTCTCTGCCTTCTTCTCGCCGCGAAGCGTCAGAACACCATCATCCAGCATGACTTCGACGTCGTTTTTATCGAGGCCAGGGATTTCGGCCGTCACCCGGATTTCCTGATCGGTTTCCGAGAACTCTACGCTTGGCCAAATGCCGTTGTTAGGGCTCATGCGGCCCAGCATCGAAGGCGTGTCAAAACCGCGGAACACCTCGTCGAATAGCCGGTTGACATTGCGATGCAGCGACAGGAACGGATCCATTCCTTCATTGCGATAAATGCTCGGCACCTGGCTGCCGCCACGGCTCCAGGGAATCAAGTCACGCACGCTCATTTGTCCTTCTCCTTTCGAACTTTGGGTCGTAGCCAGGCGCACCACGACAAACGGGGTGGAGGGCAGGTCGACCGCTAAGATCAGGCTGCAGCGTTTTCAATGCGCTTGGACGCGGCCTTCTTGCCGGTATCGACATTGATCGCGATGCGGCGCGGCTTCATCTCCTCGGGGATTTCTTTCTTGAGGTCGATGATCAGCAGACCGTTCTCCAGCTTTGCCCTCACAATAGTCACATGGTCGGCCAGCTCGAAGCGGCGCACGAACGGCCTCAGCGCCAGGCCATGATGGAGGAACTGAGCGTCGTCGTTCTCTGTCTTGGCGCCCTCGATCACGAGCATATTTGGCTCGTGCGTGATCGTAAGCTCGTCTTCATCGAAACCGGCGACCGCAAGGACAATGCGATAGGTGTCTTCGCCATGCTTGGCGATATCGTAGGGCGGCCAGTTGTCCGCGTTCTGTGGCGGGCTGGCGTTTTCGAGCAGGGTGAAGATGCGGTCAAAGCCGATGCTCGACCGATAGAAGGGGGAAAAGTCCAAGTTCGTTCTCATAACTACATCCTCCTTGGAGCAACATAGATACGAGGGAACGCCAAGAAGCCTGGCGCTCCCTGACACATCGGTCCCTTACTCGGCGGCCGACAACGATGAGTTGGGAATCGGTTTCCGGGGCGTCAAGGGGGAAAATAATCGCTAAGGCGGCTTAGCGCCGGTCTTCAAATGCTTAATGGCAAGCGCTTCAACGAGTACGCATCTGTTTCGCTGCTATGCACGACCACTGCAATGCTCGTTCTCGTTCCACTGGAACTGACCGATCCGAGCGCATCGGTTTTTTGTGGCTGCTGCACACCGCCAACCAACAAAGAGGCTTTGGTGTGACGGTCTTTGGCCAATAGCCCTGACGTCGGCAGACCTAGCGGGCCTGGCCGAAGCGAAACCGGGCGCCGTCTATTGAATTGTCACGATGCCGTCTACGGCCTGCCATTCGGAAGGCCGGATCAGGCGGTGATGGGCGACGCGCACGGAATGGAGCGCGCCTTCGAGTTCGCGCTCCCAGTAGTCCAGAAACCCCTTCAGGGTTGGGAATTCCGGTGCAAGATCGTATTCCTGCCAAACGTAGAGCTGCAAAAGGCTTGGATGATCGGGAAGATGGTAGTGGATTTCCGCGGTTGTGAGACCGTAGCCCTCCATTTGCAGCCGGAATTCCCTGCTGACCATGCGTCCCTCCTATAGCACGCGCTCAGGCATCAAGTCTTTGCGGGCGTTTTCTGTCCCGTCGTTGCTTGAAGTCACAGCCAAATTCGGCGCGAGTGTTGTCCAGTCGGCCAAGTGCATCCATGACTGCGTCAAACGTCACCGGGCTCGCAGTGCCCGGTGGCTTTCGCAGCGCAGGCAGGGATTCGACGGCGCAAGCATCCGACGCCCATGAGGCAAGAATGGCGCGCTTTTCCTGAATATCGAGCGTGCGATCGCACACCACCTCGTCGGGGTGATTAAAATGCCGCGCCGGGAACAGCAGGCGATCAAGCGAAGGATCAGACGTTTCAGGGGCGATCGAGGGGATGTTTTTCGGCAAGGTTCGCTCCATCGATGGTCTCCGCTTACTGACAATCTCCTTGGCATCGTTTGTGTTGCAGTGAGGCCTTTTGGGACTCCAACCGCAAAAAATTTCGTGGGGTTCGGGCCGAATTTCAAGACCCAAAAATCGCGCGCCCTAGCAAAATAGCTTCATGATTTCATGTCGCTAGCACTCCGAAGTGCCGCGTGCCAAAAATTTTTCAGCGCCCTCTTGAAACTCAAAAAATGCAAAACTAGCTCGATATGCGTGATGCCTGAAGAAGGATCGCGGCGCCCCGCACCGGCCGATATTGCCGGCCCGGTGTTGAGGAACCTCAAAAATCTGTTTGTCCTGAAGGAGAACGAAATGACGTTCCGTCCATTGCACGACCGTATCCTGGTTCGCCGCATCGGGGCCGAGGAGAAGACGGCCGGCGGCATTATCATTCCCGACACTGCCAAGGAGAAACCGCAGGAGGGCGAAGTGATCGCTGTCGGCCCGGGCGCGCGCGACGAAAGTGGCAAGCTTACGCCGCTCGACGTCAAGGTCGGCGACCGCATCTTGTTCGGCAAATGGTCCGGCACTGAGATCAAGCTCAACAGCGAAGACCTGCTCATCATGAAAGAAACCGACGTGATGGGTGTGATCGAGAACGAAATCCAGGCCAGCAAGGCCGCGTAGGCGACGCGCCTGATCGGGTCTTAATTCGTCAAATGCTGCCTAAGGGAAGGAGGTGCAAAATGGCTGCCAAGGACGTCAAATTCCATACCGAAGCCCGTGAGAAGATGCTGCGCGGCGTCGATATCCTCGCCAACGCGGTGAAGGTCACCCTCGGCCCCAAGGGCCGCAACGTCGTCATCGACAAGTCGTTCGGCGCGCCGCGCATCACTAAGGATGGCGTTACTGTCGCCAAGGAAATCGAGCTTGAGGACAAGTTCGAGAACATGGGCGCTCAGATGGTGCGCGAGGTTGCCTCAAAGACCAGCGATATCGCCGGTGACGGCACGACGACCGCAACGGTACTCGCCCAGGCGATCGTCAAGGAAGGTGCGAAGGCCGTTGCCTCGGGGATGAACCCGATGGATCTGAAGCGCGGCATCGATAAGGCCGTCGAGGCGATTGTGCGGGAGTTGAAGACCAACGCTCGCAAGGTGACCAAAAATGACGAGATCGCCCAGGTCGGCACCATCTCGGCCAATGGCGATGTCGAAATCGGCCGCTTCCTCGCCGAGGCGATGCAGAAGGTCGGCAATGAGGGCGTGATTACGGTCGAGGAAGCCAAGACCGCCGAGACTGAACTGGAAGTCGTCGAAGGCATGCAGTTCGACCGTGGCTATCTCAGCCCCTACTTCATCACCAATCAGGACAAGATGCGCGTCGAGTTGGAAGAGCCCTATGTGCTGATCCACGAGAAGAAGCTCTCCAACCTCCAGGCGCTGCTTCCCGTGCTTGAGGCTGTGGTGCAGTCGTCCAAACCGCTGCTCATCATCGCCGAGGATGTCGAGGGTGAGGCCTTGGCGACGCTGGTCGTCAACAAGCTGCGCGGTGGCCTCAAAGTCGCCGCTGTCAAGGCGCCCGGCTTCGGCGACCGCCGCAAGGCCATGCTGGAGGATATTGCCATCCTCACCGGCGGCACCGCTATCTCGGAAGATCTCGGTATCAAGCTCGAAAACGTCACGCTCAACATGTTGGGCCGCGCCAAGAAGGTAGTGATCGAGAAGGAGAACACCACCATCGTCGACGGCGCCGGCTCGAAGAGCGAGATTCAGGGTCGCGTCAGTCAGATAAAGACGCAGATCGAGGAGGCGACCTCCGACTACGATCGCGAGAAGCTGCAGGAGCGGCTGGCCAAGCTCGCCGGTGGCGTCGCCGTCATCCGCGTCGGCGGCTCGACCGAGGTCGAGGTCAAGGAGCGCAAGGACCGTGTCGACGATGCCATGCATGCGACGCGCGCTGCGGTCGAGGAAGGCGTGTTGCCAGGTGGCGGCGTAGCGCTTCTGCAGGCGGCAAAAGCACTGGACAGCGTGCAGGCCGAGAATGAGGATCAGAAGCACGGTATCGAGATCGTGCGCCGCGCGATCGAAGCACCTGTGCGGCAGATCGCCGAGAACGCCGGCGCGGAAGGTTCGATCATCGTCGGCAAGCTGCGGGAGAAACCGGAATTGGGCTGGGGCTGGAACGCACAGACCAATACCTTCGGCGACCTCTACAACGAGGGCGTCATCGATCCCGTGAAGGTGGTGCGGACCGCGCTTCAGGATGCGGCATCGGTTGCCGGCCTGCTGGTGACCACCGAAGCGATGATTGCCGAGAAGCCAAAGAAAGAACCCGCCGTTCCGGCAATGCCCGGCGGCGGCATGGACTTCTGAGGAAAGGCAGCGGTGTCCGCGCTCCATGGGGCGCGGACGTCTCTGACATTGGGTGAGGCCATGAACGTGATGAAACTGGATGTCATCCCGCCGCCCTCGCGCGCGGCCACCGACCTGAACTACGAAGCGGATCTGAAAACCGCGCTGGAGCCGATCCTGTCGGAACTGCTCGACCGGGCAGAACACGCAGGTTGGGATCGGCGCAAAGCAGCATACACGGTGATGTTTCTGGCCGCGCGGAATCTTAGCGACGGCAAACAACACCCGGCGAACGGGAGTTCGACAGGCTAATAGGCCAACCTTTCACGAAACGCGCCGTGGGGAATCTTTCGATCGATGAACCACGTGAACGGATGAAAACATGGAACACAATCAATTTCAGCATCCCGTGAGGGTGCTCGTGGGTCTTGGGTTTCCGACCGACATTCAAAGCGTAAAAGAGGCCTTCGTCCTGCTGGATGAATGGCCGCCATTGAAGCGGAACGCTGCTCACGGCATCGCGCTCAATGCCTGTCGGGCAGCCCTCGCCGGCGAGGTGGATGCCGAAACCGCTCGCAGCACTTTTGTCGCCTTTGCCCGCCGCATGGATTTGCTTGTACCGGCCGCGGGAGACATCGTCGCGGCCAATGCAGTCGGCGCCTTCGGAATCGCTTCGGGAGGCCATTACAACAAATCGATATAATCGATCTGTCGGAAAGGAGAAAATCGAGGGGTGTTCGATTCCCCGAACCAATGAGACCGCGCCTGAAGTCCGCAAGGGGAGCGCGTCGTTGCCAGTCCCTGGGAACCGCTCGAGTGCCTTCACGATCAATGGCCAGAATGGGCGAGAGGACCAAGCTATCGAGCAGCTGCCGCACGTAGCCCTATGGAAAACGCTGCTAAAGCAACATTATGCGGCCTTGGCAGCGGCTCGCACGTCCACTTCTGTGAACGCCTGAAAAAGCGAATGGGAGGTTTAGTTGAATCTGTAGGGTTCGGCTTCGCGCGCCAGACGTCAAGCCTTCTCGGGTAGAAATTCTCGTTCGAGTCCATTGCTCTAAAGCCGGAGGCGGATCGGCGATGGCGCTGAGCGTCGCCTCCGGTTCCGACAATACGTGCTGGACATGGCGCTTCCCGATGAGGCCGACACCCATGACCGCCAGTCGTCGTTCTCGTCATCGCACTCTCATCCTGTGTCCTTGGGCGTGATCAGTGAGGCGACACGTCGAAGCCCAAGTTGATAGCCTTCGGTCCCAAGCCCGCAGATCACACCGTCCGCGCGGTGGGACACGAACGAGTGGTGGCGGAAGCTCTCGCGTTTGTGGACATTCGAAATGTGCACCTCAATCACCGGCCCCTCGAAGGTATTCAGCGCGTCCAGGATCGCCAAGGATGTGTGTGTGAAAGCCGCCGGGTTGATGACGATGCCCGCGCCGTCTTCGCGCGCCTCGTGAATCCAGTCTATGATCTCGTATTCCCGATTGCTTTGATGGAAACGTATTTCTTGGCCCAGTTCGCTCGCAAGTCGCCGGCAATCCGCCTCGACATCTGCCAGCGTCTCATGTCCGTAGATGTGGGGCTGGCGTTTGCCGAGCAGATTCAGGTTCGGGCCGTTCAAGACGTAGATGACGCTCATGGTTGGCTCTTTTGAATGTGGCATCGTCAAGGAATCGAGCTGGCCGAAATGGCGAACTCGGGATTGGACTCATAGAGGTCCGCTCTAAGGCCGATCCGACCGTCGGTGAGCGCGACCGCGGCCACGCCTCGCGCCGCCTCGAACACGCGCTGAAGGAGCTGTTTCTTCACCTCCGGTTCGCGGCCCGGTGCCATGCGCACGATGATCTGGATGAAATGGTTCTGCGGATGCTCGTCGGCCACCAGGGACACAGTCGCCTCTCTGGCCAATGTTCTGACCGCGGTGGGCTTCACGAGCCCTCCATCGCGCACCTCGCGATGAACCGCGCGGGCCAGGGCCTCCAGGTCGACGACTTCGGAAGCGCCGCGGCTGTAGTCGATGATGATGTGCGGCATTTGCCCGTGTCCTCTTCACGCCGACTGGCGGCACAGCACCTCGAAATAGCGAGACATCCTGTCAGCGTCAGGCTCGACGCCTGTGAACAAGTGAAAGGCAGCGGCCGCTTGGAAGACGGTCATGCCTCCTCCGGGCAGTACCCGGCATCCCTTTGCTCTGGCCAGCGACAAGAGCTCTGTCACGAGCGGCATGTAGACGATGTCGGCGACCCAGTGGCGCGGTTGGAGCCATTGCGGTTCTATCGGCAATCCCGGATGGCCCTTCATCCCCATCGGCGTCGCGTGGATCAATCCCGACGACTGCTCCAAGGCCGCCCCGACGTCGGTTATGGCTTGTGCGCATTCGCGGCCGAAGCGTTTGTTGAGTTGGTTAGCCAGGGTTTGGGACCTCGATGGGTCCTGGTCGAAGATATAGAGCATCCCCATGTCGAGCTTGATCGCCGCATGTGCGACTGCCACCCCCGCGCCCCCTGCACCGAGCAAGACCGCCCGGGATTTGTCGACGTCGGCAAGCCCGTTCGAGAAGTTCCGATAGAACCCGTGCCAGTCGGTGTTGTGCCCGATGCGTTTGCCTGCCCGCATCACGACCGTGTTCACCGCCCCCAGCATGTCAGCGTCCTCGGACAAGCCGTTCAGAAGAGGTATGATGGACTGCTTGAACGGATGGGTGACGTTCACCCCCGCAAAGCCTCTCCTGTCCGCCTCCGCGAGCAAGTCGGGCAATGTCGCGCCTACACGAGGCGGTTCGGCGGCATCGAGAAGCTCATAGGCGTATTTCAGGCCTAGCACGCGGGCCTCCTCCTCGTGGAGGGCCGGCGATTTCGACATCTGGATGCCGGCACCGATGAGGCCGACGTGAAAGCCATCGCTGTTCATCTGGGAGTTCCGTGCTCAGTGGTGCGCGAGGATTTCGCCGAGGAAGGCTTTCGTGCGTTCGTGCTTGGGCGAAGTGAAGAAGACCTCGGGTTGCGCCTCTTCGACGATTTGCCCGTTGGCCATGAAGATCACGCGGTCGGCCACCTGCCGAGCGAACCCCATCTCGTGCGTCACACACACCATCGTCATGCCGTCGCGGGCCAAGCTGATCATGGTGTCGAGCACCTCCTTCACCATTTCCGGATCGAGGGCGGACGTCGCCTCGTCGAAGAGCATCGCCTTCGGCTCCATGGACAGCGCCCTTGCGATGGCGACGCGCTGCTGTTGGCCACCCGACATTTGCGCGGGATACTTGTCCGCCTGATCCCCTATTCGGACGCGTTCCAGGTATTTTCGGGCCAGCTTCTCGGCCTCGGCCCGGCCCAAACCCCTGACCCTCATCGGCGCGAGCGTACAGTTTTGGAGTGCGGTCATATGTGGAAACAAATTGAAGCTTTGAAACACCATGCCGACCTCGCGACGGATCGCGTCGACGGCCTTGGCCGACCCATCGAGCAGTTGCCCCTCGACAGTGATCTTGCCTTCCTGCGTTTCCTCCAAGGCGTTTATGCATCGGATCAAAGTGGATTTGCCCGAGCCAGAAGGCCCGCAGATCACGATTTTCTCGCCTCTGCGGACCTCTAGGTTGATGGACTTCAACGCATGGAAAGGGCCGTACCATTTCCCGACCCCCTTAAGGGCGATCATGGTGGACTGATGATTGGGGGACATGGAACGGTCTCTTCGATCTGCGGTTTAATTGACGGTGAACGGGATGTTGGGGATCGATTCAGGGAATTTCGGAAGATCGATGCCCATCCACTTCTTCGTGATCGCGGCGAGTTCGCCATTTGCCTTGATCTTGTCGAGGAAGGCGTTGACCGTCTCATTCCAATCCTTTTCGCCCAAGCGCGTGCCCACGCCGTTGTAGGTCGTCAGAAAGTCGATCTTGCGCTCGTAGGTACCGGCGCTGGCAGCGTCGAGGCGCTGTCCGTAGAACTGGTTGCCGCCCACCGCCTTGACCTGTCCCGACAGCAGCGCCTGAATCGTCGCGGCGTCGTCATCGAAGCGGCGCACGGTCGCGCTCGAGCCAACTGCTGCGGTCACGGCCTTGTCCTGGGAACTGGACTTTGGCACGCCGATCTCCCAGCCCGCCACATCCGTCGCCGATTTGGCGGCGTCGGTCTTGGCCGCGTAGAGGGAGATCGTGTTGGCGGCATAGGGCTTGCTATATTGGATCGACTTCGCTCGCTCTTCGGTCATCGCCATCGTCGCGAAGAGGATGTCGACCTTTCCGGTGGTGAGAGCGGGAATGCGGTTGGCGACCGCCAGCGGCTGGAATTGGATTTCGACGCCGAGCTCCTTGCCGAACAGCTTGGCTATGTCCGCGTCGAAGCCGTCCTGGATGCCGCTGGAGTTGATGAAACCCCATGGCGCGTTGTCGCCCTGGATGCCGACGATTAAGGTCCCCTTGGCCTTGATTTCCTCGACCGTCGCGGCGACGGCCAGGCTCGATCCGATCAGGGACATCGCCGCTACCGCCAGGGCCGTTTTCATGACGTTTCTGCGTGAAATGCTCATTCTATTTCCTCCTCTTGGTGTGCTTCCCACGAAGCGTTAGCGGGCGGCTTTCGCCATCCGTTTCTCGATGCCGCTGCCCAGATGGGAAAGCGGCCAACAAATGATGAAGTAGATCAGGCCGACGATCCCGAAGACGAGAAGGGGTCGATAGGTCTGGTTGGAGACGATCTGGCCGGCTCTCGTCAGTTCGATGAAGCCGACGATCGCCGCGAGCGAGGTTCCCTTGATCAACTGGACCAGGAAGCCGATCGTGGCCGGCATCGATATCTTCAGGGCCTGCGGAAGAACGACGTCCTTCATGCGGGACACGTAGTGCAGCCCGAGCGCCTTGGCCGCCTCTGTCTGGCCCCTCGGCACCGCCTCGATCGCGCCGCGCCATATCTCGCCGAGGAAGGCGCTGGCGTGAAGCGTAAAGGCGATTGCCACCGCTATCCAAGCGTTGACGTCAACGCCCAGAAGCGCCACGCCGTAATAGACGACGAACAGCTGCATCAGCAGCGGCGTGCCCTGGAAGACGGCGATGTAGCCGGTCGTGACGGTGCGCGCCACGCGGTTCTGGGCGGTGCGTAGCAGTGCGATCAGCACTCCGAACGCCCCGCCGCCCAGGAAGCCGATGACTGCGAGCAGGATGGTCCACTTGAGGCCCTGCAAGAGGAAGAACAGTTCGTTTCCGCCGATAGGTCCCATCTGGCGCCTCCTATCGGGTCGGATAGTTGAAATAGATGCGGGAGATGATGGTGAAGAGACCCATCATCAGGCTCGAGATCACGAGGTACATCACGGTGACCGAGAAATAGACTTCGAAGCTGCGGAACGTGTCGGACTCTATGATCTGAGCGGCCGAGGTCAGCTCGTAAGCGGCGATGGAGGTGCACACCGACGTCGTCAGCGTGAGCATGACGAACTGGCTCGTAAGCGAGGGATAGATTGCCCGCAAAGCGGGCTTGAGCACGATCTTCCTGAAGACCTCGCCCTTGTGAAGGCCGAGCGCCAGGCCCGCTTCGATCTGGCCTTTGTTTATGCTTTCGACGCCGCCGCGGATGATTTCGATGGCATAGGCACCGCCGTTGATCCCGAGTGCTATGATTGCGGTCAGTGTCGGATTGAGCCGGATGCCCATGAGCGGAAGAGCGAAGTAGATAAAGAAAATCTGCACTAGGAACGGGGTGTTTCGCACGATCTCCACAAACGCAACGGCGGGGGCGCGCACGGCCCTTACCTTTGATGTTCGCGCCGCGACGCCGAAGATCCCGATGACCAACGCGACGGCCATCCCGGCGAGCGCGAGACCCAAAGTTCCCAGTGAAGCGAGCAGCAGCTCGGGTGCGCGGTCCCAGACCACGCTGAAATCGAACTTGTAGCCCATTGTTTTCTTTACCTCCCCAAGGGACGCGTCGCCCCTTCGGCTGTGCTGGCACCGTCAACGCCGGCTTCGTTCCAGGAGACTTTTTGCGGTGGTCGCGAGCCGCGAGAGGTGATCGACTGGAGCCTTGCCGCCCGTCAACGGGACCTCGACCGAGAACCTCGTTCCTGGCCGCGTCGCCGCGACCAGTTCGGCGAGACCGAGCTCTCCGGCACCCGGGGCAAGTCTCCCGCCACGGGCTTCTGCGATCATTTCCTCATTGGTTCGCGGTGCAGGCCCTCGCGCGTCGCAGAGCTGAACATGCGCGACCCGCCAAGAGTGTTCCCGAAGCTCCGACACAGTGGCCCCATTGCGGAAGAAGTGGATGCCATCGACGAGGACCCCGGCATTTTCAGCGCCGGCTTCTTTCACGACGGCGGCACCGTCCTGGAAGGTCTTGATGACCCGCCAGCCCATGTTCTCGATGTCGACGGACATGCCGTGACGCGCAGCGATCGCGCACAACGCGGCGAAATTCGCCACGAGGCGTCCCCGGTCCCAGTCGTCGCCGCAAACGCTCAGCCGCCTCGCTCCGAGGTCGGCGGCGGATTCGATGACGCGCTCGACGGCAGACGCCTCGAACGAAGGGTCGATGACGAAGAACTCGATGTCAAAGACCTCGAGCCCCTCGGTATCCAGGACGCTCTTGAATTCCCCAGAAGCGCGCGAGCCAAGGGGAAGCTCATAGTAGGGCGCGCCCTGGAAAGCCGGGTGCAGCCTCAAGCCGATGGCGCCGAAACCAGCCCTTGCCGCAGCCCGGGCGAAATCGTCCGGGGGCAGCATGATGGCGGAGAAATGTGCGACGCCGAGCAGATCGACGCCATGCATGTCGACCATTTACTTGATCCCCTTCTCGGCCAGATGGTTGCGCAGATTTGTCCCGGTCCGATGTATGTGCTGGCGCAGCTTGTCGCTCGAATACTCGACGTCGCGCGCCACCGCGCCCTGCGCGATCTCGCTGTGCTCCTGGGCGACGTTTCGATCCCCCGACGTGCGGGTGAGGAACACGCGCCTGTAACGGTCGTTAAGGTTGAGCAGCAGGTTGCAGAAATGAAGCAGCAGCGGCTTCTGGCATCCCGAGATCAAGGTGAGGTGGAACTCGCGGTGCATAGCTTCCCACTGTTCCAAAGTCTCGGGTCGAGAGGCGTCGCGCTCCGTCCTGCTGAGGCGGTGCAGCGCCCGCATGACGTTGCCTTCCCATTCGACGTCGCCGAGACGCATGGACTCCCGAAGCGCGAAGATTTCCAGCTCCTCGCGCAGGGCCGTGATTTCCTCGAGATTGGCCAAAGATATGGGGGACACCCGGTAGCCGCGGTTGTCCTCGAATTCGACGAGGCCGTCCGAGATCAGACGCGCGAGGCCCTCGCGCAACGGGCTCAGACTCACATTGAACGACTGCCGCGCCTTGTCGAGGTTTATCTTGCTTCCCGCCGCCAGGTCGCCGGAAATGATGGCCTCGCGGAGCCTTGAGGCGAGCTGGCTTCCGATGGTGTTCTTGCCGTCGTCGGCGAAGCCCGAGCCGGAGGATGTTGTCTCCGGCCTCGATCCTTCATCACTGTGGATGTCGGCTTGCATGTTTCCTCCCGTTGGCGACGATGCCGGCAAGTGTCGATGATCAATCTCATAAACGATTATTTTTGTCAACCAGCGGATGTTCGCCGAGGTCGAGCTATTGAGGTGGCATTAAGATGGCTCAGATTTTATGTGATGTTATCAGTGCATTATGGCGGACATCGTCTCTCATGATGACTTGGTTGGGCAAAAGAACCCCATAACGAAGCTTGACAAATAATCGATTATTCTCGTAGTCATTGATCCATTGGAGGGAACCCTTGCATGCCTATCGAGTCAGAGAGCGATCTCACACCAGCAGTGCTCGCGGTCATGGAGCGGACGCGCGACCCCCGCCTGCGGGAAATACTGGTCGCTCTGGTCAAGCATCTGCACGCTTTTTGCCGCGAGGCCCGCCTTACTGAACCCGAGTTCCGCAACGCGACTGCCATTCTCAATGAGATCGGACAACTCCAGACAGACAGCCACAACGAGTTTGTGCTGATGGCCGGATCGCTTGGCGTTTCCTCGCTCGTATGCCTCCTCAACAACGGCAACAACGGGCAGACGGAAACTTCACAGTCCCTGCTCGGTCCATTCTGGCGGCTCAATTCACCTCGTGTCGAGAACGGCGGCACCATCATCAGATCGCAGACGCCCGGTACTCCGCTATTCGTCCAGGGCAAGGTCGTCGACCGCGTCGGACACCCGATCGCGGACGCGGAAGTCGATATCTGGCACGCATCGCCAGTCGGTCTCTACGAGAACCAGGACCCCGATCAGGCGGAGATGAATCTGCGCGGCAAGTTCACGACGGACGACTGCGGTCGTTTCTGGTTCCGAACGGTCAAGATGGTGGGCTACCCGATTCCGACGGGCGGTGTAGTCGGCCGGTTGCTCGCTGCCCAAGGCCGCCATCCCTATCGTCCCGCCCACCTGCACGCGCTCATTTTCAAGAAGGGTTACAAGACCCTGATCTCCCAGGTGTTCGACCCAAGCGATCCCAACATAGATTCCGACGTCCAGTTCGGCGTCACCTCGACCCTGACAGGAGACTTCGTACGCCATGAAGGTCCCCACGGGGAACACGCCGACGTGGCGGGTCCGTGGTTCTCGCTCGACTACACTTACGTGATGGAACCGGGCGAGGCGGTCTTGCCCCGCGCGCCAATTCAGTAACCGGACCGAACAGGAACCACGACAGCATGATATCCGAACGAGATCGGCAGGCCGCCGCAGCCGCGCTTTTGCAGGCCGAGCGTGAGCGCAAACCGATACCCCAGCCGAGCAAGACGTATCCCGATTTGGAACTGGAAGACGCCTACCGCATCCAGGAACTATGGGCGCAGGCGCGAACAGCCCAAGGGGCAAGGATTGCAGGGCACAAGATCGGCCTCACGTCCCGCGCCATGCAGATGGCGTCCAAGATGACCGAGCCCGATTACGGCCGCATCCTGGACGACGCGCTGTTCAACGACGGTGCGCAGATAAAGGCCGACCTGTTCATAAAACCGCGCCTCGAAGTCGAGCTCGCTTTCATCATGGGCGAGGACCTCAAGGGCCCAAACACGCGCATATATGACGTGATGCGGGCGACGGAGTTCATTGTCCCCGCAATGGAGATCATCGACTACCGGACCGAAGTTCCGCGCGCCATCACCGACACCATCGCCGACAACGCGGCATTCGGCGCTATCGTGGTCGGAGGCAGGGTCGTGCGCCCGATGGACGTGGACATCCGGTGGATCGGAGCCACGCTTTCGAAGAATGGCATAATCGAAGAATCGGGCGTTTCGGCCGCGATCATGGGACATCCCGCCGCCGGCATCGCCTGGCTCGCGAACAAGCTCCATCCGCTGGGCTCGGGCCTGACCAAAGGCCAGATCGTGCTTGCGGGGTCGTTCACACGGCCAGTGGACATCATGAAGGGCGACGTGATCCAGGCGGACTTTGGTCCGATCGGGGCGATCGGCGTCTCATTCGTGTAGGTGCCGCATGAAGATGCCCGTAAATAAGTTCAAGAAGCGCCTGATCGAGCGAGAGTGCCAGATCGGGCTATGGTGCGCGCTGCCGGGCGGCTACACTGCGGAGATAGTGGCGCCGTCGGGCTTCGATTGGCTTCTTTTCGATACCGAGCACTCTCCGAGCGATGTGCTGACCGTGTTGCCGCAACTTCAAGCTGTAGCGGCCTACGACGTCTCAGCGGTGGTGCGGCCAGCGTCAAACGACCCGGTCCTGATCAAGCGCTATCTCGACATCGGCGTTCAGTCGCTTCTCATCCCCTATGCTCAGAACGCTGACGAGGCGCGTGCCGCCGTCGCCGCCGTCCGTTATCCTCCCACGGGAATCCGTGGCGTTTCTGCCCTTACGCGCGCCACGCGGTTCGGGCGCGTGCCGGAATACGCGCAAAGCGCCGAGGCGGAAATCTGCCTGCTGGTGCAGGTCGAGACACGCCAGGCTCTGGACAACCTGGAGGCCATCGCGAACGTCGAGGGCGTGGACGGCGTTTTCATCGGACCTGCCGACTTGGCCGCGAGCCTGGGCCATGCAGGAAACCCGGGCCATCATGAGGTGATCGTAGCCGTTGAAGACGCGATAGCAAGACTCGTCAAGCTTGGGGTGCCGGCAGGGATACTCACTCCAGACCAGAGCTTCGCCACAAGGTGCATCGAGCTCGGGACGCTGTTCACCGCCGTCGGCGTGGACGTCGCCGTCCTGGCGCGCGGTTCCGAAAGCCTGGCTCAAAGGTTCAAATCGTAAGGCACTTGAGCATGGCCATTCCTTCTCGTGAAGTCGTCGCCGAACTCGCTCCCAACGGGACAATCCGGGCGGCCATCAATGCCGCCAACGCCGCCCTCGTGCAGGTGGACCCTTCATCAGGAGAGATCGCGGGACCGAGCTCGGATATCGCCCGGCGGCTCGGATCGGAACTCGGCGCGCAGGTATCGCTGGTGAGGTACCCCACGGCGGGCGGAATAATGGCCGCGATAGATCGAGATGAATGGGACATCGCGCTGATCGCCGAGGACCCCTCTCGGGCCGATCGGCTCTTCTTCTCGCCGCCCTATGCCATCATCGCGGCCACCTATGCCGTGCGCGTTGATCTGCCCTGCCGGACGTCGAACGACGTCGACGCGTCCGGGGTCCGTATCGCCACGGCGCGAAGCGCTGCGTACACGTCAAGACTGGAGCGCTTGATCAAAAGGGCGACCCTCGTCTACGCCGACGATCCTAGCTCGGCCTTCGCACTGATGGTCGGCGGCGAATGCGACGCCGCGGCGGGGATTCGGGAGTCACTCGCGAGGTTCGCGGTCGGCGCGCCCGGCGTGCGCGTCGTCGACGGCGCGTTTTCCGAGATCAAGCAGACCATCGCGATACGCCACGGCTCTCCGCAGGCGGCGGCGCATCTGACCGATTTCACGGTTCGGTACATGGACATGGCTGAAGCTCGATAGCTGCGCACCGGATCGTGTCGGAACCGATCGTAGCGCAGCAGCGGCAGATGGGCATCGTAGATGTCCTGCGCAGCCACGCGGTCACCGACCTATGATATGCAACCGCATCGATCAGCATTTCGGAGAACGCGTATCAGGTCATGGCCCCATCGGCCCCGCGCGCCATCTCGCAGTCAAGGAAGAGACCGCCGTTCCCGCATAGAACTGCTTCGTAGCCCACTGGCGAATAACGATTATATTAGTCGCTGAGGGTCGGTGTTTCCACGGAAAATCAATACTTAGCGGATGATTCGCCAACCCATTTCCTTCGTATTCTCTCGTATGGTCTGGCGAACCTAAGGAACAGGAGAAGGACTAGTTTCCGTGCGAGCGGTGTCGATCGCGGCAGGGGATCTACCCTTCCCTGGCGTGCTGCGCTGGGTAGTGGGTCGGTTTGAAAGCAATGACGGAAAAGCACCCAAAGCGCCCGCGCGATCCTAACCAGTGGCGAAGTCGATCGCCGATCTGGCGACGACTCAACGGCAACAGAGCAAAGCAAGATCGCCAAAAAAGCGGCTAGCGCCCCTTGGAAAAAAGGTCTTCCTGCTCGGGAGCAGACAGAATAGCCATCGCGTTTCGTCAACGAGCTTGTCGGCTATGCCCTTCATCAGAACATAGGGCAGCATCGCGGAATCGGTGAACCGAAAGCGATAGGGTTCTTTCCATCCGCTTCATCTGGAGAATGTTGCCGCGCTTTGCCGACGCGAAGTCTTTGAAGTTTGCGTTGAAGTGGTCGACGCGCCTTGCTGCCCCAACGATCCGGCTAAATGGTATCTCTACATTCTTTGGCGTGAACCATCCGCTCGCGTCCGTTCACACGGATCGCGACGCTTCTGGGGTGCGGTACAGAACAATGCGCCCTGTCGGAACGAGTTGGGAAAGAAAGTCGAAGTCCCGGATGTTTCCCGTGAGCACGCTTGCACCTAGTTGACGTGCCTGTAGGAAAACCAGAGCGTCGTTGACGAACTTGCGTTCGTGACCTTCGCCCTTTGGCAAATTGCTCATTCGGAAGAGCAGACCAGCGAGGATCCCGGCTTGCTCCCAGACGGCAGTATCGGGGGTATGAAGTCTGTGCTCCGGTATGTCCGCGATCGTGGCTTGGATCGTTTCCAGAACAGTCTTCGTAGAGATATGCTTCGGATCCAGCCGGCCGAACAGGTGTGTCAACTCGGAAAGGCTCACCGCCGAATGGTGGCACAGCCGATACGTTAAAAGCGTATCCACCCCTGCCGGCGATCGACCCTGCAGAACATCCAGATAGACGGTAGTGTCCAGAAACAATGGACCGCCGATAATCGGTTCGTCGTCGCTCCATGGCAGATCGTCATCGGCCCGGCGCGCGAGTGTTCCTTGGCGTTTCTGGGGCTTGAGTGCTCGCAGAGTTTCGGAAAGATCAAATCCCAAGGTCGATATCCGAGGGAATGCTGCCTTTGCGCTTGACGAGACGAGCCCCGAAATCGTCCTCCAGCGCCAGGCGCGACAGCGCAAGCTCCAATAACTCGGTGTCCGAAGTGACGTGGGCGTGCTTCTTGGCCGCGGCGATCAGGTCCGACGATACACGCCCCGACAAACGCGTGTTCTTAGCAGAGCCGAGCAGACCAACGGCCCTCGCCTGCTCAAGGACGAGCTTGTTACGGGTCAGCGCGACCTTTGCTTCGCTGTCTGCAGCAGTATGGATCTGAGCACCCATGCCAACCTCCTGTGTTGAACATAACGTAGGTTACGTTCAACATATTTGCAAGGAGCACTCGAGGTTCTTGGCCCTTTGACAGGAATGCATGGACTGTCGACTGGCATCGATCAGCGATCGCCCTTCACTGCGACGCGCACTGCAGCGATCGCTTTGGTCACCGCAGCTTCATCGAAGGGCTCAGCCTTCTCGGTCGCAGCCAGATCGGAGCGTGCGGCGCGCAGTTCTCGCAGCGCTTCGAAGGTGCGGGCGCGATTATCGCGCATGACCGTGCGGAATCCCTCGCGCACCTCCGGCGAATAGGCGCCCGCGATCTCAGGGATCAGCCCGCGCGCCGCCGCAGCCTGGCGTAGGCCGTGCGCGGCATAGCCGATGAAGAAAAAGTTGAGGCCGAGCGACAGAGCGAGAAGCACGAGCACCGCCAGGAGCTCCGAATCCTGGGCCTCGTCCTAAGGCGAGCCACCTGGTAGCCGGCGACCGTGCGCATTGGTCCACCGATCTTGTTCGACCGGCAGTTACTTAACGCCAAGAGCCTCCTTGAGCTCTGCCAGTTTTTTCATGCATCCTTGCTCGTCGCCAGCTTGGGACATCTTGCGGGCTTCGGCCATCAGCTCGCTGGGATGTTCGGCGCTTTGGCCACTGCGGCTGCCAGTCACCTGCTCCTGATGAGGTGTTGTGGGCTTCACGGCTCCCGCCGTTGATCCAGTGACCTCGCTGTTGCCGCCCTGTTGCTTGCCGGCCAGGACCTCGGCTTGGTGCTTCGTCGCCGGAATACCCGACTTGTTGTCAGGGACTGCGCCCGTTTCGGCAGTGGTGACGTTAGGCTCGAGTGCCTTCAATTCATGTCCGCAGTCGGCAAAAGCCGGCGAAGCGATCGCTAAGATGAACGCCGATGCGGTGGCTATTCGTATAGACATGGACACCTCCCAATAGGACTTGGTTCTTAACGAGGAACGGCCCTACCTCCCGCGGGTTCCTCAAATCGAAAAGCGCAAGGAAGAAGATTGGTTGGTTGGCTTAACTGCGCGGGCTTCGCCCTTCGCGAATAGGAAACCGCCAAGTCTCAGATCGAAAGGAGGTACCCAACGGTGGTTGTTTCGAACATAGCCCTCAACTGCGGCTCACCCACCTTGGCGATATCCTGGCGCAGGTGGTCCATCGTCTCCTGCAGCCGAATTTGCATCTTGTCCGTACTGGTGACGAGGGTCTCTGTCGCGTTCACTCCCCATGAGGGCGCTCCTTCGACAACTCGCCGTCAATCCGGTCGAGCTGTTCGAGCCACAGCGCAGTCTCGAGCTTCCACGGCAAGCACGTCGGACTTGACGCGCGCCCTCGCCCCGCATGCTTTCGGACGAAGACTGGATCGACAAGCCGCTGCAAGGATGTTCGACCTCCAGCGGCGTTCGGTGGAGGAGCAGAAGTCGATCCTTCAGCGCCGGGAAGCCGAGCTGAAGCAGGAAATCGCCGCGACGGAGCGCGAGAACGAAGGCCTGTCCGAGCAGATCCGGATCATGGAGGAGGAGGTGGCCGGCAAGGAGCGTCTCGTGGAAAACGGCCTCCTGCGCAAGCCCGAGCTTCTGGCCCTTGAAAGGGGGCGGGCCCAGCTTCGTGCAAAGGTGGCCTCCAACGAGGCGATGATCGCACGCTCGGGCCAGCAGATCGAGGAGACCGAGATTTCAGTCCTGTCATCGGAGACCGACTTCAACAGCAAAGCCAGCCAGGAGATGGAGCGCGTGTGCGGCGAGCTGGCGCAAGTTGAGGAAGACGTCGCCGCCACGGAGGACACGTTCCGGCGCACGGAGATATCGGGCAATGTCGTCGGGCTTGGCCTTTCTGGACCGCCAGCCCATGCGAAGCGCTTCCATTGCAACGTCGAGGCCGACGGCATTGCGGAAGCGGAAGCAGTCCACGATCGACTTGGCCGGATCAAAGATCCGGACAGGCACCGAATCGATGGTGTAAGTCTTGACGCCGATGGTGAGCGCCTTTTCGCCGAAGCGAGCAACCCGGATCGGCGGATAGTCGATCGTCGGCTTGCGGTCCTTGGAGCCGATTGCGATCCAGACGTTGCGCGGAAGCTGCAGCGTGATCTCATGAAACTGGAGCGCCGATACAAGGCAGATCACGCCTTTCGGAACTCGGGTCGCGATCTCGGCCAGCGAATGAGAAATGTCGACGTCGGCATCGCGCGTTCGTAGAGCCCACGTGAGGGCGATGGGGGATGCCCTCGTCTACCAGACGCGCAAGTGTAGCCGGATTGATCCCGCGGCGTTTCAGATCCGACAAACGCATGATCCCGTGGCGCTCAATCAGACTGACGGCAAGATCGCGCTGAGAGGTTTCAAGGGATTCGGGCATGTATCAAACTGTCGGCAATTACAGGTAAGTTCCGACATTCTATTATACCGGAGAGGGAAGTCGGCAAGCAGCCTTTCCACCGTTCCGTAAGCCTCCATCGGCTCCGGCGGATCACTGAGCCGGTACTGCAACGCATCGAACCACGATGACGACATCACTCTGACCGCGGAAAGTAACGCATTTGGCAAGACGCGGCCATCATCCCTGCATCTATGCTGAGGTACTGCAACGGCTCATGGTTCCCAGGAATCAGGATGACGCGACTCGATATACGACGGGATCGGCTATAGGCGATGGAAATGAATGCTCCAATGACGCGCACCTTAACCCGCCAGGAGTACGTGCCGCGTCGGGGCTCCCGTTTTCCGACACGCCAGGTACGGGGCGGTCGAGCACGATAGAGCAGGCATCAAGCAATCCTTCGCGCTGGTGCATGTCCAGCCCTTCGCAATGCGCCGCCATGCCGATCCCGTCATTGCCGCCAATGCCGCCGGCCCGACAATTCCATTTGTTCTTGGCGGTGTTGAAGCAGACGTGTCGGTGCCGCCACAATGCGGGCATGGGCTGCGGGTGCTCGTGGCGCCGGCCGGTGAATTTTAATCCAAGCCGTTTGGCTGTCTCCTCGACCGAGACGAAGCGCGCATCTGCGACAAAAGGTCATGTCCGGCCTCATGAGCCGCTCCAATAAAAGCCCGGCTTGAAGCCGCAAATCGCACATCCAATATCTTTGATCGCAAACGCCCTTCAAGACGTTGGGGATGCTTGCTTATGAGCAGTGCGGCCGGAGTGGAGCGGAGGAGCGCATGGGAGACATTTTCGAACCACCGATCATGGTCGACGATGCACCTTTCGGCACAAGGGTGATCCGGTGCGCGATGGATGCCATCGAGTTCTTGGAAGAGTGGCCATTCGAAAGGCGAGGCAAGTTGCATGCGTGCGCATGCGAAGCATGCTGCGCCGCTTATGACGGACGCTGTGGGCCTGATGCCGCTCGGAAAGCGTTCGTCGCGTGGGCGCGCGTTGCCGGCATCGGCCACTGCGGATCGGTTTTGATCGACGGAGTGGAAAAGGGGGGAGTCGTCAATTTGCTGTGACGGATATCGCGGCCTCAAAACAGCGTCTTTCCTCGCACTCGATCATTGAAAGTCCTGGCCGATCCCGTCGCCGCCGCGCGAGAAGACGTCCTCACTTTCAGCCAGGGCGCGCACTTGCCGAGTCGACAGCCCCAGTGGCGCGCTCACATGGGCGACGGTCCGGCCGATTTCGAACAGAAGCCGCACGCCTTCGGCCTGCATCGGCAGCGGCAGCTTGAACAGCCCCGCAGCGTCGATGCTCGCGGGCGTGCCGAAGATCACTTCTACAGGCCTCTTCCCTCAGTGGCGCTGCCAGTGATCCACATGCGAGTCGCAATGACAGTGGCAAAGAAATTGCCAAAGATTTCAAGCTATGGCCAACAGAAGCCAGCACTCTAGATCAGCTGGAAATGATGGAGGCTGTTATAAATCTTCAGTTGTGGATAGCTTTTGTAGGCACGGTGAGTTTGCTACAGATTCCGCCAGGGCCGGACAATATGCTGGTTACTGCGCGCGGCATCGGACAGGGCCGGGCGATAGCACTTTTTACCGTACTTGGGATGACGGCCGGCGCCGGAATTGTCCAACTGCCGCTCATCGCATTCGGCGTTTCCTCCCTTGTCGTTGCCTCTCCTCTCGCATTCAAGGCTTTGCAGTGGGGTGGTGCCGTTTATCTTATCTGGCTTGGCATTCGAATGTTCTATTCGAAGTCCATGGCCCACGACGTTAGGGCCGATAAGATTCTGCCTCTGGCTGCCGCGAGAGAGGGAATGATAGCGAATCTCCTGAATCCGTGGTCAATGACGTTCATGATAGCGTTTCTGCCTCAGTTCGTGGATCCCGCACAAGGCCACGTCAATTTGCAGATGTTGATGCTTGGAACTACGCAGAAGCTTACAGGGCTGGTCATCTTAGCAGTTTATGCGCTCGCGGCAGGATCGGTCGGGGCATGGATAGCTCAGAGACCAAAGGTGCAACTGTGGCAGCAGCGCATAGCTGGCTGCTTTATTGTACTGCTCGGGCTGCGCCTCATCCTTGTCGGACGGGTAACTCGGTGACGATATGCGCCAGGCCGTGGAGGTCGCTTTCAACTGGCTGCCGGATAAGGGCACAACTACCGCAATAAATGACAATTAAACCCCCGGAACACCGACAGTTACGGGATGAGCAGAAGCTTGCCTGTCGTGGCCGGCTTTCCATATCTACATGCGCTTGTGCTGTCTTGGTAAGCGGATAGATACCGCCGATCCGGACCTCCAGGTCCCCTTTCGTGATCCATTCGAACAATTGTCCGGCGCGGGCGCGAAGTAGTGCCGGTATGTTGATATGATGGGAAAAGACGGCATACCCGATCTTGATGCTCTTCGGCAGGCTCATAATGTCGAGCGGGCCAGGCGCCCCCAGAACTGGATCGCACCAGTCGCAGCCAGACCCAGGTGAAGCCGATCGGAGCGGTGCGCAGCACCGGCGAGCCGAGCGGTTGGCAGGCAGGCTCAGACGAGCCATGCCGCCGGCAAGGCCGGCAATCGTCGCCAGTGGGGCAAGGCCTGATCACCCTCCCCCCGCCGGCTTCGCATGAACATTTTTCATCGCGATCAGCAGATAGCCTTGCACGGTCGCCTGCAAATTGGTGGTTGCGACGCGCACCGCGGCCATCGCTTTGGTCACCGCAGCTTCGTCGAAGGGCTCGGCCTTTTCGGCCGCCGCGAGATCGGCGCGCGCGGCGCGCAGTTCCCGCAGGGCTTCGAAGGTGCGGGCGCGATTGACGCGCATGACCGTGCGGAATTCCCTGCGCACCTGAGGCGAATAGGCGCCGGCGATCTCCGCTATCAGCCCGCGCGCCGCGACGGCCTGGCGCAGGCCATGCGCCGCGTAGCCGATGAAGAAGAAGTTAAGGGCGAGCGAAAGCGCCAGCACCACGAGCACGGCCGCCCACATCCACGAGCGTCTGGTCATAGCGCGCCCTCCTCGCCCGGATCGGTCGCGATGGCCGGCCCGCCATCATCGGGAACCCTTGCGCCCGAGGCGAGCGCCAGAAGCTCGGAATCCTGGGCCTCGTCCTGCAGGCGAGCCACTTGGTAGCCGGCGACTGACGCTGCGACGAGGACGACGACCGCGCAAGCCGCGAAACCGGCCGGGGCGACCAGGAAGCGCGGCAGCAGAGGCGGACGCGCCGCTGCGGCATCGATGCGCGCCATCACCTTGCGCGCCAGAGCCTGATCGTCGCCGTCGACGAACGCGGCTTCCCGCACGAGCCTGTCCAGCGCGCCATCAGGATCGGCATCGCCGCCAAGCGCCATGAACTCGAGCGCCTCCCGCCGGAACGGCAGGGGCCAGGCGTCGATGTCATCGCCGAAGCGGCGCCGGTTTTTCTCGAATTCGTCGCGTGTCATGACGGCTTCCTTTCGCGGCCCGCGGCCGCATCTGCCAAATGATCCCTGAGTGCGCGGCGCCCGCGCACCAGCAGTTGCTCCGCCGAACCGACGCTGGTCCCCATCACCTCGGCTATTGCCCCGACGTCAAGGTCGCCGACGGCCCGCAACAGCAGCGCCATGCGCTGACGCGCCGGCAGGTGGGAGAGGCCGTCTCGCACGATCGCCAGTTCCTGCCGGGCCGCAGTCGCCGCCTCCGCGTCCGCTTCCGGTGACGCCGGTTCCTCGCCGATATCGTCCAGGCCAAAGAAATTGCGCAGTGCGCGCCGCCGACGCTGGTCGATGCAGCGGTTGGCGGTGATCCTGTAGAGCCAGGTCGAGGCGCGCCCCCTTTTGGGGTCGAAGCGTGCGGCCTGCTTCCAGACGGTCACGAACACCTCCTGCACCACGTCCTCGGCATCGGCGGCATGGCCGAGATAGCGCGCGGCAAAGGTCCGCAGCCCACGGCCGTGGCGGGCCATGAGCGCGGCCAAGGCTGGCTGGCTGCCCGCGGCGACGCGGGCCAGAAGCTCGTCGTCGCAGCGCGAACCTTCATGCGGCACGGCAATGGCCACCCGTCGACGAGGCCGCTGCGGCGATCGCGAAATGCGCATCGATCCGGCTCGGCAGAAGGGCAAAGTCCGATGTCAAGTCCACCACCAGATGTCAGCGCCGCCAGCGGCGAAAGCCGTAGACCGTGTTGCCGTTCGGGCCGGTGAAGCTGCCGACCGAGCGGCCGCCAAACGGACCGGCTGCCGAGTAGCGCTGACCCGAGAAGGTCTTTCCGTTCGGCCCGGCGCCAGAGTAGCTTCTGGAGCAGCGGTCAACAACGCCGGCCACGCAAGTGGAATTGGACGTGTAGGTGCCGCCGTTCGGGCCGGTGCGCGTGGTCGAGCCCGTATAGACGTTGCCGTCGTGGCTCACGCTGCGGCTGATCTCGCCGCCATGCACGGTGTTGCGTGTCCATTCCTCGGCCGAGGCCGGCGAAGCGGCCGACCAGACGGCCATTGCGCCGAGGCAAAGCAGCGAGAATTTGGCTTTGGAGAGCATGTCTTCTTCCTTAATGGCTGGGACGTCGGTCAGTGGGCGTGCGCGGCGACGATCTTGCGCACGGCGGCGATTTCGTCAGCCGAGAGCTTGCCGTCGCCATTGCGGTCGGCGAGATCGAAGAGCGGCGTGCTCGCCTTGAACTCGTCTTCGGTGACCTTGCCGTCGCCATTCCCGTCCATGCGTCGCCAGCGATTGCCGACGCGCGCCTCCGCCGCCGCGGCACGGTCCTCTATGGCCTGGCGGGCGGTCTCGACCTCCTTTTCGTCGATGACGCCGTCGCCGTTGCGATCGAGCCTTTTGAACATGCGCTCGCGGGCTGCCATGATCTCGTCCTTCGAGATCGCGCCGTCGCTGTTGGTGTCGAGACGTTGCAGGATCCGCCGCCCTGGCGCGTCCTGCGCCTGAGCCGCTGAGAGCGGCACGAGCCCGAGAAGCATGGCCGCGAAAATTACCAAGCGTTTCATGAGGGTTCCTTTCGATTGAGGTCGCAGGGGGCGACTGTCGGCCAATACGCATCCCATCCCCTGCCCCTACGCACGGCGGTCGAGTTTTTTCGACGGCCGCTTCCGCAACCCTGTCGTGAAAAAAATTGGCACGCGGCGCGTAGGAGCCGCAGGGCTCCTACGTAGGAGGCGCTGCAAGGACGGTCCGCGGCGGGCCGTCGATTTCAGCGGAGACCCAGATGAACAAGATTGCAATCGCCCTTGCCGGGCTGTTGCTTTGCGACTCAAGCGCCTTCGCGGCCGATGGAAACGCCAGGGAGCTGTTCCAGCGCATCGATACCAATGGCGACCGCGAGCTCGAATTCAGCGAAATTCAGGCCATGCGGGCGCAGATGTTCGACCGCATGGACGTGAACCACAATGGCGTGCTCGATCCGGGCGAGGTCCAGGCGGCGGTGGAACAGGTCAAGTCGAAACGCGACATCCAGGCGCGGTTTGCCGGCCTGCAGACCGAGGCGAGCCGCATGGACCGCAACGGCGACGGCAAGATCTCACGCGACGAATTCACCGCGGCCATTCCCGACCGGCTGCTGCAGGCCGACACCGACGGCGACGGCGCATTGTCCATCGCCGAAATGCGGGCGCTGCGGCGCCAGTGATCGGCGCCACATCAGATCAAAGGAGAAACCAATGAAGAGCACGATCGCCGTTCTCTGCGGCCTCACACTCGGCACCTGCGCGCTGGCCTCGCCGGCCGAAGCCGTGCCGCTTGCCTCACCGGCAGCCCCGGCCTTTGTCGCCGGCCAGGCGACGCCCGTCTGGTACCGGCGCGGCTTCTACGTCGTCGGCGGCGCGTACTATTACAACGGCTTCCGAGGCTATGGGCGCTTCCGGCCGGGCTATCGCTACTACAATGGGTACTGGTTCCCGGCCGCCGCCTTCGCGGCCGGCGTGGCGGCCGCCACGGTCGCGCCACCCCCGCCCCCCGCGGCGCGCCTGGCGGCCGCCCATGTGCGCTGGTGCTATGACCACTACCTTTCCTACCGCGCGTGGGACAACAGCTATCAGCCCTATGGCGGCCCACGCCGACAGTGCTGGTCGCCCTATAGCTGAGGCGCCCAAAGATCGTACTGGAGGCAACGATGCAGAACCGCTCGATGCCGCCAGCGCAATCATATCCGAGCTTCCATGTATCAGAGGGCAAGCCGCCGGCCAGCGAGGCCTTCGGCTTCGAACCAGTGCGCCACCATTCGTCGTTCGTCCGCGAGACAAGCTTGGAAATTAGCCGAGCTGATGGATGGTCACACCGGGCATGACCGCCTTGGCGATCTCGCACAAGTGCTGGTGATGCGTGAGACTCAGCCCTGCGCAGGATGACGGGTCGGGATTGAGAGGGCCAGCGTCAGCGGTCGCCAGCTCTACGAGGAGGTTTTTCTCGCTTCCCGCTCCTCCATTTTCTCTCCTCATATCCGGAACAGACTGCGAGTTTGGCGAGCTGCGCCGAATTCGGCGCAAATCTTGATCGGGAGGACATCGGTTGCTATCTTTGTGCTCAATGAGATCATGGAGGGCCCCGTGGCCGGGAATCTGCACGTCCGTAATCTGGACGACGATCTAATCGCCAAGCTCAAGACGCGGGCCGCCCGACATGGGCGCTCGGCTGAAGCCGAACATCGCGAGATTCTGAGACAGGCTTTGGAAACGGAGGTCGAACCCTCGTTCGATGAGCTGGCGGCCCAGTTGCGGCGGCTAACTGCGCGGCGCAAGCAGACGCCCGCCGAGGTCCTGCTGCGCGAAGGACGTGACGAGCGGTGACGGAAACGCTCGTCATCGATGCCAGCATCGCCGTCAAATGGGTGGTGGAGGAAGATGGCACGCCTCTCGCGCTTGGCTTGCGGCAAGGTCATCGTTTCGCAGCGCCGGAGCTTCTGACGGTCGAGTGCGCCAACATTTTCTGGAAAAAGATTCAGCGCGGCGAGCTCAGTCGCGAGGAGGCGAAGCTCGCCGCGAATTTGCTTGAGCGTAGCGATATCGAATTGTTCGGCATGCGCGGACTGCTCGCCAAGGCGACCGAACTGGCTACGGATATTGGCCATCCAGCCTACGATTGCATGTATATCTGTCTGGCGATGAGCCGGAACTGGCGCTTCGTGACCGCCGATGAGCGGCTGACCAGGGTGCTCAATCAGAAGGCTTCTCGAGAAATAGCCAATCTATGCGTGACCCTGGAGCAGCTTTCATCCGGCTCGCATTGAGGCCAAGGAAAAGCGCTACGGTCGAGCCGCTTCGAATCAGAAATCACCGTGGTGGGACAAGGCGTTCACTTTTTTTGACGCTATTTTGCGCCGTAATTATTACGTTGCACGGAGGTGCTGCGATGGGTCTGGCACAATATGCCGATGACGGTTTGTTCGCGCCCAAGAAGATTGCGGAGGCTTTCGGCACCGCGAGCGAGGAGATCGCGCGTACCGCTGATCTGGGGAAAGACGCCGATGTGTTAGGGCGCGCGCGGATAAGCAATATCCAACCTGAGCGTGACCTTCCTAGTTCCACCGGGTAGATCAATGATTGCGGGTTCAGATTTGAAAACCCGAGCGGACTTTGCTTTTACCGTGTTTCCCTCGTTGCTTTCCCAGGTTAGACTTATTTCTCCATCGACGTGGTCTGCAACGAATACCGGTTCACCAGCCTAGCGATGCTCCTCTTCTAATTATGTATAGCCAGTATACAAACCCGTCCGTGGATCCGGTCTTAGGCATGGCGTGCACGACTTCAAGAATTGCGTCAGGGCTCGGCTTGCGCTGTACGATGTCGAGTTTTGGGGCAGCAGAAGTTACGACCACGCCGACAACAGCGACTGGCCATGAGATGTGGGATAAGGGACCGCGGATGGCTAGCTGAGAGAAGCGATCGGGCAGCGAAATTTCTGGTCAGTCTTCGAACCTGACTTCTGCTGCCACTGACCGCACCTTCGCCCAATATCGGACCACCGTGGTCTTTGCCGGAGGGTTACATTTGATCTATGACGGTCTGCAAAGGATCACGCTAGAGTTTATAGCTGGCGCAGCGTTGCGTTGGCGCCATGAGTGCCGGTTGGAAGGCAATCGTTAGGAAGCCCTCCAAGAGCCGCCATCCAACCGGCGCACAAAAAAGCAGGTCATCCTCGAAGCTGCTGGGCCTCACGTTCCAGCGTTTTCCTGTCGTTGCCGTGCTTCTTGATGAGTTCGCGAACCATTCGAACCGTCAGGCCAACCCTGTCGGCGAAGTGGCGCACTTCATCGTCCTCTTCCGCTGATACTCGGTCTCGGTCACTGCCACCACGCTTGCTTTCATCATCTGCCATGGCTGTTCCTCCTGGCAGAGACAAACCCGATCACCAAGAAAATGTTCCGGCGGCACAGGAACACCTCGTATCCGACCAAGTTTGGGAGCACGGCGGCGCTGTTCCCCTTTCATGCGCCGGCAGCGGAGCAGTTGCAGGTACGATTTATGCGGGAAACAGATTCCGAAGTTATAGACGCCTTGGCGAAGGAGCTGTTCTACAAAGCCAATTCCACCGGTGCGTGGGGCACCGCGGATGAAGCTGTACGTGTCTATTTCCGCAAGGAGGCAGCCCGGAAGCTCCAGCAGAAGGCCACCCGCGAAAACTCATAATACTTGTGTGCGCATCCCGGCCGGGTAGGCTCTTTGTTCAGGTCGGCTTGTCCACCAGGGGTGACTTCCTCGTCGGAGGCTTGTAGGCTGTCAGCAGCCGAGCGTATCCATGTTCACGGTCACGGGCGCGCCGAGATTCACCGTGACCAAATCCCATCGATTATGAGTGACGTCGCCGACGAGTTCGATCGGCTGGCCTCTCTTCACCTTTGACGTTCGACCGCCGATCGAGTGCGGGAAGCCTTAGGACGAGATCAAGACACTGACGCGGTCCTCTGTGACGCGACTGCGAACGGTTGCCGTGATGGCTACCTCATCGCCGACCTTGATGCCCCTTGCCATGGCATGACTCTGGAGCAGCCGGCTTCTTCGTCAAGCGACGGCTAATGGAACAAAGGGAATGGGCAGCGGTTGGGTACATGCGACTGTACTTTTTCTCACCGTTTGGGGTGCGGCCGCACGGTAGCCAACAGAAGCCCGCCGCTCTTGCCTCCCTTGGGCGACGGGCTTTTGTGAAAACACCCGGCCTGGAACTGGAACCTCTTGTCCCTTCAACTCTCCAGACAGGCCGGGCACTCAGCTGAGCTCGGCTTTAATGGGAAAGAAGGCAAAGCAGACAATTAAAAGCCCGCCGGCCAGGGAGCGAATGACTGAGGCTGACTATTACGCCCGCAGATACGGCCTCACCAGAGACGAAGCTCTCTGGATTATGAGAAAGGCCTGCGCACCGAAGGCTAACGGGTCGCAAGGATTACCAAAAGACAGTTAGAACTCAGCGCGCTGTTGCAGACAGCCAGCCGTTCTAGGGGGTTTCCAGCTTGGGTCGGATCGACCCGATGGCGTCCACGATGGCCTCGGCGGCTTGTCGGTCTAAGGCGATGTCTAATAGACCTTCCGTCGTCTGGATCGAAAGGATGCCTATTTGCCCATCTTCGTCTCTGATCGTGCCGACGTGGATTTCGGTCGGCACAAAAGGTTGTGCCTTCTTCGTACGCATTATCGTTCACCTACATTAACCCCTAGGGCGTGCAACAATCGCGCAACCGGGCGGCACGTTCAAGCGGTCTAAGTTGTGCGTCGGAACCGAGGAAAGACGGGATCGCTGTGGGAATCTAGGTCCCGGGCACCGTGCACGTTCGTGACCGGGATAAAGACGCCCAGCATCCACGGGAAGTGCAGCTGCGCCTGACGGCCTCTGCGCCGATTCGCCGTCAATCGCTGCCCGACATCGCATCCGAGTTCACCGAGGTAGGTCAGCGCGAGCATGTCGCCCTTTGCCACTGCTTGCTGCAGATCGACCGGAGCTTTAGCGGAGCCCCTTCGCAGGCGGTTGCATGTCCGCTATTGGCAATGCGCTAGGATCGTATTGATGACCGAGATTGGGCGCGTTGCCGACGGGCAGCATGGGGTCGAAAGCGGGCTGCCTGCTCGCTGCCGTTACGAACCAGCCGGGAATCACCACGAAGTCGCCCCAGCTTGTTCCAACATCGCGAGGAATAAGCGGTGTTTGTCAGGCACACCTTTGAGCACGTGCTCTCCATGATCTGCGAAACGTAGGCCTGCGCCTGCCACCAAGTCCCTCACGGTCTGAGAGGTCAAAACCATTCCCGCCTCCGCTGAACTCATGATTCTTGCTCCCGTGTGGATAGCGAGGCCTGTTACGTTGGTCCCAACAATCGCGCATTCCCCGACGTGGACACCCGCTCGAACGTCGATCTCAAGCTGCTTCACAGCGGCGGCAATGGTGAGGGCGCATCGTACCGCCCGCGCGGGTCCGTCGAACAGTGCCAAGAAGCCATCACCGGCAACCGTGAACTCCTCGCCGCGGTAGCGTGCGATTTCCTTGCGCACGATGTTGTAATAAGAGGTCAGCGTATTGCTCCATGCCTGATCCCCGTCCCTCGCTAGATGGTCGGTTGACGACACGACGTCGAGGAACAGTATGGCGGCCAGTTTTCGGTCGGGCGCAACCTCCGGCGTCACACCGGTCAGAAACGACTGAATGTCAGCCAAGATTGTATCCATGTCCTTGGCGACAAAGGTGTGTGTGTCCCCGGGATACTCCTTCATCTCTGCGTGAGGTATGCGCCGCGCCATGTCGCGCGCGGCTTCAACAGATGCAACCGGATCCTGAGTCCGGTTCATAACCAACGTTGGGACTGATATCGCGGGAAGGATGTTCCGAATATCGATGTCCCGATTCATCGCTTCATAGGCTTCATGTGCGGACGGGCTTGCAGCGGCCCTCATATAACGAGCGAAGGCATCGACCACCGTTTGATCGACAGTACGCCCGAGCCCGACTCCTGCTCCACGGATGTACTCGTCTGAGGGGCCGTTCTCAGCCATATGCTTGATGAGCTGATCGTACGCCTCGGACGACATGCCCCATGGATGGTCATCCGAAGTGCACCAACGAGCTTGCGTGCCCCAGACGATCAGCGAACTCACGCGGTCCGGGTTCAAGGCAGCGAACAAACTTGTCATCGAGCCCCCCTCGGAAACACCGAAAAGGCTGGCGCGCTCCACCTTCTCTGCATCCATCACCGCCCGGATGTCGTCGGCCCGTTCCTCAAGTGTCGCCATTCGGATTGGGCGATCAGATAGCCCCGTTCCACGCTTGTCGAACTTGATGACTCGGCAGAACGCCCCTAGCTTCTCGAAAAACAGAGCGCGAAGTGGCATCTCCCATTCCAGATCGAGGTGGGATGCCGTTCCCGGTGCCCAGATAAGGTCAACTGGACCACTCCCCCAGACCTGATATGCGATGGCCACATCTCCACTTCGCGCGTACTTCGTTCGGGGTGTCATCTCTTTGCCTTATCGTGGAAAGGGGACACTTACTCACGCTGAGTCGCGGCCCCGGCGATCTGCAAATGTTGGCCCGCTCCTTTGGTCTTCGCGGAGGGCGTTCGACTTGCTGTAGTGTGGCATAAGTTACCTTAGGTTCCCACTACATCGCGAGTGTCCCTCCAGCATGGTCGACGGCAATGTCTGCTTTCAGGCGGCCTGAGTTGACCCAATCGAGCCGTTGTCGCAGGCAAGCTCGACTGTCTCGAATGTGGCAAATACGGCATTGGTGACACCTCGCCGTATGAGCCGTCGATGAAACACGCGGAAAGAGGGGATTTGCTACCTAGTGCTGGTGGGGTCGGTTTCCTTTCAAAGCAACCGATAGTATGATCCGCTGGGGTCAGGCCAACAATGGACCGCAAGCTTTCCGCGATTCTAGCCGCAGATGTAGTGGGCTATTCGTCTCTGATGGAGCGCGACGAGGCCGGTACGTTCGAGCGCCTTCGTGCCGGACGCAAAGAGCTGTTCGAACCCGAAATTGCTCGCCACCACGGCCATATCTTCAAGCTGATGGGCGATGGGATGCTGGCCGAATTCGGCAGTGTCGTCGATGCCGTCGAATGTGCAGTGTCGCTGCAGCGCGGCCTGTCCGAGCGCAACGCCTCGCTTCCCGAGGCGGAACATATCCAGGTGCGGATCGGTATCAACCTCGGCGAGGTGATCGTTGACGGCGACGACCGGTATGGCGATGGGGTCAACATCGCGGCCAGACTTCAGCAGTTAGCGGAACCGGGCGGCATCTGCGTCTCGGGAAAAGTGGCCAAGGAGGTCGAGAGGAAGCTAGCGTTCACATTTGAGTCAATGGGCGAACAGAGGGTTAAGAACATCACCGAACCAGTTCGGGCGTATCGCGTACTGCTTGATCCAGCGGCAGCGGCCAAGACCCTTCATGCTCGCCGCCAGCCGCGCGCCTGGCGTTTTCCAGTCGCGGCGGGTGTTCTCGTCCTGGCTCTCGGCCTTGCAGTAGCATGGTGGCAGCCGTGGGAGAGGCCTGCACAGCTTGCCGTTCCGACCGTCAGCGAGGCAGCCGACACCCGGCCCTCGCTCGTCGTCCTGCCTTTCGACAATCTCAGCGACGACAAGGAACAAGAATATCTCGCCAACGGCTTCACCGAGGATCTGACGACCGCACTGGCGCGTGTGCCGGGTCTTTTCGTCTTCTCCCCCAACGCGGCCTCCGCTTACAAGGACAAGGACCCGAAGCCGGCGGAGATTGCGGCGGCATTGGGCGTCCGCTACCTGCTGAAAGGCTCGATTCGCCGCGTCGGCGACGACATGCGCATCAATGCGCAGCTGATCGATGGCTCGACTTCCAGACATCTCTGGGCGGAGCGTTTCGACGGCCGGTGGGCGGACGTATTCGCGCTGCAGGACAGGGTTGTCAGCAGCATCGCGGGTGCGCTCCAGCTCCGCCTGGTGAGCGGCGCGCCGGCTACCCGGGCCGGAGGCACCGGTAATCCCGAGGCCTATGAGGCCTATCTCAAGGGGATGGACATCTACAACCGTATCAACACGCCCGAGGAGTTTGCGCAGGCTGTGAAGTATTTCCAGCAAGCCGTGCAACTCGACCCCGATTTCGGCGCGGCGTACGCCCAGCTCGCCTGGGCCTATTGGGACGCGGATGTCGCTCGGGTCGTAGTAATGGGGCTTACGACCGACTTGGCCCAGGGCAAGATCTATGAAACCCTGGAAGCGGCGGCCAGGGATCCTTCGCCGGGCTACTATCAGCTCGTCGCCGAGTTGATGGTCCGCGAGCACGACTCGGACGACGCAGTTACCGTTCTTCTGAAGTCGGTGGCGCTCGATCCCAGCGATACTTGGAATTATCTCTCGCTGGCCAATGCTCTGAATTTCAACGGCAGGTCGACGGAAGTGCAGAGCTATCTCGATGCGGCTGCGCGCGTCGACCCAAACTCGTGGATGGACTACAGGCGCTACCAAGCCGGACTGGCCGAGTTCGGCCAGGAGAAGTTTGAGGACGCGGTTCGCTCTATCGAGAAGATGGACCTTATATCGGCCGATCCACGCGCGAAATTTTATGCCCTGCAGGTCCTTATTTCGGCTTATGGGCATCTTGGGCGCACAGACCAGGCCGCGGCGGCTTTGGAAACCCTTAGGAAGGTTGTTGCGCGGAGATGGGAATGGGAGCCGAGCCAGTTGATGACCCAGGATTCCATGGTGTTCAAGAATACGGCCGATATCGAACGCCTTTTGGCCGGGCTGACCAAGGCAGGTGTGCCAGAGCTGTCGGCATTGGCAAAGGCAGGCATGAATCCGAAGGACCGGCTCACAGGGGCGGAAATAAAATCTCTCATGTTCGGGCACGAAACGCGCGGAAAATTGGTAATGCCCACGTTCCTGCCGATGCAGCGCACAACCTCGATCCGCGGCGCCGTCAGCGAGACCGTTGGCCAGAGGAGCCGCGTAGGAACCTCGTGGGTGCAAGGCGATTTCTTGTGCAACGCCTTTCCCAGAGAACTGACAAGCTGTGGCGCGATTTTTCGCAATTCATTCAGAACGCCTGGGCGTCAGGACGAATACAAGAGCGTATACCGTTGGGAACAGTTCGAATTTTCGGTCGTCGAGTGAGTTCCCAAAGTGCCGCAAAGGCTGAAAGTCGGCTTGCGCATATGCATGCGACCTTGTTCGCCATAACCGCAAACGACCGGTTTTGGCGCAAAAGCTGCATGGGTCCAGTGCATTGGCGATGTCCGCTTTTGGTGAATCG
This sequence comes from Mesorhizobium shonense, assembly GCF_040545255.1. NCBI lineage: Bacteria > Pseudomonadati > Pseudomonadota > Alphaproteobacteria > Hyphomicrobiales > Phyllobacteriaceae > Mesorhizobium > Mesorhizobium shonense. Next base: position 42,055 of record NZ_JBEPLM010000020.1, on the reverse strand, counting down.
ACGGGACCGTAGGAATGACTGCCAAGCGGCGCAAAGCGGTCTGCTTGCGGTATCCGGGAATCGATAGCGGACGCTCAATTTGCGATGCTCTATGTCTCGGGCTAACCGGTGGGAACATGGAATTCGAAGAGAATACGTCGGCTCGCCCATAACGGCCAGGGGCGAACGCCGGGCGCAATGCAGCTCAGGGCAGTGGAAACGGCGAGTCGGCGAGCGTTCGCAGATAGGCGATCACGTTCAGCCGGTCAGTTTCATCGGGTTCGCCTCGAACGTCCATGTTCACGCCCGGCGTCGTGAGAGTAGGACCGGCGAGAAAAATGTTGAGGTCCTCGTACGTCCAGGAACCCTCCCAGGCCAAGAGGGTTTGGGAGTAGCCGTCGAACTTCGTCGACGCCTTGTCGCGTCCGACGACGTTCCACAAGTTCGGCCCCCTAGTGGGTACATCCTGTGCACGCGCGACATGACAGAAGGAGCAGTTGGAGGCAAAGAACGCCGCGCCCTTTGCCGGGTCACTGTTTGCCAGCTTCGCGGAAATCGGCTCGGGCTTCAGAATGACGACCCCATGAGCCTCCAGGTAGGCGGCGATGTCGGCATGGTCCTCGTGCTTGGCAAGGTGGTAGGGCGTAATAATGCCCGGTAGACGGGCGGGGTCGCCCTGGATCCAGATGGCGTTCACGTCTGCGCCGGCTTCAACGAGCACCTTGACGCAATCGAGACAGCCGTTCGCGACCGCGAAGTGCAACATGGGCTCGCCGCCTCTCGCTTTGGCATTGGGGTCAGCACCATGTGACAACAACAGTTGCATGAGGTCGGCGTAACGCTTCAGGACAGCAACGGTGATCGGCAGACCGAGCGCCGACTCCCTGCTCACACCCGCGCCGCGCTTGATCAGCAGTTCCGCCGCCTCGGGATGGTGGCTGCGAACTGCCAGGAAGAGAGGAGTGGCTCCCTTGTCCTGCTCCTCGATGGCCGCCCCTGCATCGAGGGCCGCTGCGACGGCGGCAAGGTCCCCGTTCTTGGCCGCCTCGTGAAGCGGACTGCCTTGGGCGGTCGTGAGAGCAGCCAAATAGATGAGCACGCTTCCAATCAGTTCACGCATCTGGCTCTCCCTGGGCCGACACGGTGATTGAGAGGCGTATACCCAATCAACTCCCTCGACTACTCCGGAGCGTCGGCGCGTCGCGCTCGCCATGAACGCAGATCGGGCGTATACTTAACGATTGCTGGCTGGGACCTGACGGAGCCGGCAACGGAGAGCGGGAGACTCCGCCTTAAGATCTGGCGCAATTCTAACTCGCGTTATTCCGCGCGCTCTCAAGACTGCCGCCTCGGCCGGCCTCTCGTTTATGCTATTCCGGCCGCCATTACTTTTATCACTGGAGGAGAAAACAGCTTTTCACTGGAGGAGAAATTATCATGTATTACCTTCCACGACGCGAATTCATCGCTCAAGGCAGCGCGGCCCTAGCGGCGCTGGCGATCTTCCACTCACGGTTTGCCCAAGCCTTTCCAAGCCGAGCGGGTGAGACCGTGATCCCGTGGCTTGATCAGCCGCAGCCCAATCCCGTTCCGGCGGTCATCCAGAGCCAGCTTGTCTGGGAAGATTTGGATTCCTGGGTGACGCCTAATGAGAAGTTCTTCAGCATCGCGCATTTTGATCGGCCAACCATTGATGCGAATGCCTGGAAGCTGGAAATCGATGGGTTGGTGAAGAAGCCTCTGAGCCTGTCGCTTGCCGACCTCAAGGCGCGGGCGCGCCAGGAGGTGGTTTTCACCGTGGAATGTTCGGGCAATCATGGTTTTCCATTTTTTACCGGCGGCATTGGCAATGCCCGCTGGGCAGGCACGCCGCTCGCCGCCATTCTTGAAGAGGCAGGCGTGAAAGAAGACGGCATCGAAGTTGTTTTCTGGGGCACTGATGTCGGGGACATCGCTCTCAAGGACAATAATCGCGACGTCAAGATGCATCAGAATTTCGCCCGCAGCATGTCGCTCGCCGATGCGACGAACCCCAACAACATCCTCTGCTACGAGATGAATGGTGCCGCTCTGCCAGCACCCAACGGTTTCCCGGTGCGGCTCATCGCGCCCGGTTGGTACGGTATCGCTAACGTCAAGTGGCTCAAGCGCATTGAGATACGCAACAGGCGCTTCATGAGTCTGCTGATGGCACGAGACTACGTCACCATCCGTGAGGAAGAGCACAATGGCGAGACGGTGTGGGCCGAGACCTCGGTAGGCCGCGCATTGCTGAAGTCCGCGCCTGCCAGGGTGACGCGCGGCGATGCCGGGTACCGCATCACCGGTGCGGCCTGGGGTGCGCCAATCGCAAAGGTCGAAGTGAAGATCGATGATGGCCCGTGGACCGAGGCGACGATCGACCATGCGGAAGAAGCTGAATTCGCGTGGAAGGTCTGGTATCTTGACTGGAAAGACCCATCAAAGGGCGAGCACACGGTCACCTCGCGCGCCACTGATACGTCAGGCAAGGTCCAGCCCGCGATGGACGATCCGGTTATCGCCAAGAAACACACCTACTGGGAAAGCAATGGCCAAGTCACGCGCCGCGTCAGCATTGCTTGAGAAGGTTGCCGGTGGCGGCCCTACCAAACTGACGAGGATCGAGGTGACCTCACTCCAAATATGGGTCACCCCGTCATTGCTGTCGAGCAAGCCTATGTCGCGGGCGCATTCATTGATTCGGACAGTCCGCTGTAGGTGCAATGCCGCTAGGAAGCTTTGGACCGCTTTGCACCAGAAGCGACCTTTCCGACCACCGGGTCTAATCGATGGCCTCCTGACTTTGGTGGGCCCCTCGTCAGGGCGCTGCGCTGGGTGTACCATTTTAGCCATGTTGGGTCCGGGGCCGGATGATGATCGTCCCTCCGTTGAACCGGAAGCTGCTGGCGATCCTGGCGGCCGATATGGTCGGCTACTCAAGGGCGATGGAGGCCGATGAGGCCGGCACCATTGAGCGGTTGAAATCCGTTCGTGCCGAGCTGTTCGACCCGGCCATCTCCCAGCACCATGGCCGCCTCATCAAGCTGATGGGCGATGGCGCGCTTGTCGCCTTCGACAGCGTGGTCGACGCAGTCGCCTGCGCAGCGGAAATCCAAAGTGCGGCGGCCGCGCGCAATGAAGGTCTCCCCGAGCCTGAGCGCATCGTGTTCCGCATCGGGGTCAATCTGGGCGACGTTGCGCTGGTTGACGGCGATGTCTATGGCGATGGCGTTAATGTCGCCGCGCGATTGCAGCAACTCGCTGATGCTGGCGGCGTGATCGTGTCGGGCACAGCCTTTGACCATCTGCAAGGCAAGCTTGATTGGTCCCTCGATTTCGCTGGCGAGCAACAAGTAAAGAATATCAACCGCCCGGTTCGGATGTACCGGCTGAGGCTCGACGGCAAGCGGCCGCGCTGGACCTTGCGTAAGGCGATGCCGAGCTGGGTTGGGACGGCGGCGGCCATCGTACTATTTGCCCTGCTGGGCGGCGGCGGGACATGGTGGTTCTTTCATTCAGCTGCTCTGGGTGCCAAGCCGTCGGTCGCAGTGCTGCCCTTCAACAACTTTGGCGGCGACGACGCCACAGGGCGTCTGGCCGATGGCCTCACCGAGGACATCATCACCGATCTCGCGCAGTTTCCCGAATTCGACGTCGTGGCACGCAATTCGACGCAAGCGTATAAAGGCAAGTCGCTGGATGTCCGCCAGGTCGCGAGTGCGCTCGACGTCGGCTATGTGCTGGAAGGCTCGATCCAGCGCCAAGGAGGCCGGCTGCGGATCACCGCGCAGTTGATCGATGCAAAAACCGGCAACCATCTGTGGTCGGAGCGATGGGACCGGCCTGCTGAAGACGTGTTCGCCATTCAACCCGAGATCGCCGAGCAGGTCACCAACCGTCTCGGCAACGGCGTGGGGCTGATCCAGGGAGCGGGGCGGGCTGCAGCGAAGCGCAAACGGCCGGACAACTTGACTGTCTATGATTACTATCTGCTCGGAACCGAAAGGATTGAAAAGATTACCGTAGCGGATGAGCAGGAGGCCATCAGGCTGCTCAACCTCGCTGTCGAGCTGGATCCGGAGTTCGCACGCGCCTGGGTGGAACTTTATCATGCTCATAACATATTGGCTGGCTTCGGTATCAATCCCGAGAGCGAGGTCAAGGCGGTTGCCGATGTAGCCGAACGCGCGGTGCGGCTCGATCCGAGCGACGCCGAGGCGCACGCGGTTTTTGGCATGAGCCTCAAAGACAAGGGCGACAACGCCCGCGCCAAGGTCGAGCTGGACACGGCCCTCCGCCTCGCTCCGGGGTCGGCCGAAATCCTGACATTCTATTCCGGCTTTGCGTCAGGCTTCGACGAACCCGATCGCGGCGCTCAGCTGGTCGACCAAGTTATACGGCTCGACCCGAATTACCCGATGTGGGCCACTGGTTTCTACTCCACTGCCTATTTTATGGCTGGCCGCTATGAGGAGGCCTTGAAGATGCTGGAGCGCAAGACGACCGATAACTACAGCAAATGGGAGTGGATGATGCGTAGCAGCTCCTTTGCGGCTCTGGATCGACTCGATGAGGCGAATGCTTCGGTCAGGGAAACCCTCAAACGGTATCCGGACCTGACCGTCGAGGGCATGATCAATTAATACAGCTTGAGCAAGACGGAGCGCGGTCGTTTCATCGAGACAATGCCGCTCGCCGGCTTTCCGCTTTGCGCCAAGCCCGAGGCGCTGGCAGAGCTCGCCAAACCTGTGCGGCTGCCGGAATGCGAGGCGGAGGAGGCGAAGCCTCTCGGGCAGCCCTAGGACCGAAAAGGGGCCGATAGCGGATGGACCGGTTCACAGCTGCTGGAGCACCACTCCAGCCTTTCGTTCAGCATTTTGGCGAGTGACCGATTCCGACCCATTGCGGATACCAGCCAGAAGCCGAATTCGAACCTCGCTTTACACAAATGAAATTGCGGCGAGTCCGCGCCGGAGCTTTCGGCTCATTGCGGACGTTAGCGGCGCGCTTCACAGGATTGCCACCTCATGAGCGAGCAATCGCTGACGGAGAATGTCTTCCCGGCCGGTGTCGACAGTGATCCGGATCCGACTAATGCATGTCGCCCAGAAGTGTACGCGGTTCTGGGACAACGACATGCATCAAAACAAGGCCTTAAAGCGCGTCGCCTGAATCCGTTTCAGCGCGACGCGCTTTAAGGGCCGACTTCATGCCGCTGCGCTGCCCGAACGGCCTTGGCCAAGAGCCTCACGCCGGAGGCAATAGCGCCATCAGTGATGCGGCCATAACCAACGAACAAACGACGCGGTCCTTCCGCGGTCAGTGAGTATCTGCCGAGCCCCTCGGTCGCCAATCCCCGTTCCCGCAGGCCAGAGACGATTTGGGCTTCGTCGGCGCGGGTAAGTTCGGAGGGCAATCGTAATGTCACGTGAAGACCTGCTGCCGTGCCTTCGATTTCAAGCTCCGGGAGCTCTGCCGCGAGGCAATCCAGAAGGTGCTTCCGACGGTCACGGTAGATTCGCCGGCATTTTCCGCAAATGCCGGTCGTACGCGCCCGTTTGGAGGAGATGGGCCAAGGCATCCTGTTCGATTCGGGGAGATCCCTCTTTCCACCGGCGCAGCTCGGCATCCATGGGCCGCACCAGTTCCGGCGGCACCACGAGCCAGCCAATCCGGAGTGCCGGAGCGAGCGTCTTGCTTGCAGTCCCGGCATATATGACGCGATCCGCGGCAAGACCCTGTAGCGCTCCGACCGATGCTTGGTCGTACCGAAACTCAGCATCATAGTCGTCCTCCAGCACATAGCCATCATGTTGCTCGATCCATCTGACGAGGCGCTGCCGGCGGCCTGCGCTGAGCACACCGCCGATCGGAAATTGATGCGACGGCGTGATCAATGCGCCTTCCGCACCCGTTGCGATAAGTTGATCGACATCGATTCCCTGCTCATCGACTGGGATGGGCACTCTCTGGAGCCCCGCTTTGTCGAGGGCGACCCAATCGCTGTAACCTGGATCCTCGACGGCGACCCTGCGAAGCCCGACGGCTCGCATTACAACGCAGGCTAATGCCCGTCCTTCTGCGAAGCCACTGGTGATGAAGATGTGAGATGGATCAGCGACGAGTCCCCGCACCCGGCCAAGATAGTCGGCGAGCGCTGATCGCAGCCTCGGGCTTCCGCGAAGGTCCCCATACCAAGATCGTTGGCTGGGATGGCATTGAGCACGGTCCGTATGGCGCTGGCCCAAGCTTTGCGCGGGAAAAATCCAACGTCCGGCATTGCCGGGCGAAGATCGTAGCGGATCGGCTGTTCACGCCTCTCCTCAAGCAGTTGAGCGACACGCGCCGCCCCAGATGCGACGATCGGCCGAGCACCGCGCCGGACGATCAGGAAACCTTCAGCGGCCAGCTGCGCGTAAGCGTCGACGATAAGCGGCCGAGATATGCCCAGCTGGGCGGCAAGCGCGCGCGTCGATGGGAGCACGACGCCTGGGCGCAGAATGCCAGCGCGGATGTGCGCAAGCAGCCCCCTGCGCACTTGGTGTCCCAGGCTCTCTTTACCGTGCCGGTCGATTTCCAGCGCCAGGTCGGCGATCAAACTGGACAACTATTCTATCACCAAAGTGGTCATGTTTCTTGTACCAGTAGCACACTATACCGCAGCTCGTCATCCGCGAAGGAGAAGCGACATGGCCGCGGCAGTCACCATCCATTCAGGCAAGGACCCTGCAGAGCCGATCTTCACGGCCTCAATGCTCGGGATGGCCGGTGTCATGTTTTCAGCCATGAGCAGCTTCTACCTGCTTCTGTCGGCGATCGCGGCGCATGCGGCGAGCCTCGGTGGGGCTGGTGCTGCGGGGCACGCGACGGGTGCATTGATGGCGGCCACCATCGGCGGTGAAATCGCCGCGCCACGGATCATAGCTGCCTGCGGTCGCAAAGTGTCGCTGGTGTTGGCGCTTGGCCTGCTTGGGACGGCTTGCCTGATGGCATTCCCCTCATCGCTTGCACTGCTCCTCCTCAATTGTCTCGTCCGCGGTGTCGCCCTCGGCGTGTTGCTGGTCGCCGCCTCTGGCATCTCGGCCAAGTTGGCACCTCCCTCGCGTCGGGCAGAGGCAATGAGCCTCTATGGTGTCGCTTCTGCGGTTCCGGCAATCCTTGCGGTGCCGCTCGGCCCGTGGGTCCTCTCTCATCTCGGTCCGTCCGTGACAGCCTTGGGTGGCAGCGGCCTGGCTGTTATCGCACTCGGGGCCACCGCCGTCCTTCCGGTCGATATCAGTCGTGACGATAACCGGGACCACAGGATGCCGCCATGGAGCGTCGTTGCCATCCCGGCGACATCGTTGGCCTGCGGTGCAATCCTCGTCGGCGCTGCCGTCACCATTCTTCCATTGGCGCATCCCGAGGCGAGCAGTGGTGCGATCATGCTTGGACTGCTGTTGCAGGGTGCGGGCGCCGCCTTCACCCGCTGGGCCTCTGCCCGGCAGGTCGATCGCCATGGGCCAAGGGTTCCGACCGGTGCAGGCCTTGCGAGCTGCGCACTTGCCGCGGTCTGCCTGGCTCTCCCCAGCCAAGCCGCGATGCTTGCCGGGATGCTGCTGAGCGGGATGGCCTTCGGCGTGCTGCAGAGCGCAACCGTTGCTGACATTTTGTCGCGGGCCGCTCCCTCGCAGGCGGATGGCGCGGGGGCCTTGTGGAACGTGGCCTATGATGCAGGCTTGGGAGTCGGCGGACTGGCCGTCGCCGCACTTGCCACTTCGGTGGGCTTTAGTTTCGCATTCGTTGCGACCGCCGCCTTGTTCGCGCTCGTCACGCTGTTCGCTCTCAAGCCGGATGGGGGAATCGCCCAATGCTGAAACGCCAGTTCCTCATCGCGGGGGGCTCCATCCTCGCCTCCGCAGCGCTTCCAAGGAAAAGGAGAAAGCCATGACCCAGGTGGATGATCTAATGCAGGCAGACGTACCATCGTGGTGGTCGGCGCCACCAGCGAAGTCGGCGCCGCAGCGTCGGCAAGGCTGCAGCAACAAGGCCATCTAGTGAGGGGCGTGGCCCGCAGCCTGGGTGTTGCGCTCTCCGATCGCGGCGCTCTGAACCGCACCTTTGCTGGCGCGGACAGTGCCTATCTCATGATCCCTTTCGACGTTCAGGCGCGGGACCTTCACCGCTTCCAGCGCGATATCGGCAACCGGCTGGCCGAGGCGATCTCGGCCTCCGGCGTGCGTCGCGTCGTCCTTTTGAGTGGCCTCAACGCGCATGTCGGCGAGTTTCGCGGACGCGCTGATCGAGACGGCGACGAGTTTCAACAATGGCGGGCGCTGGGCGCTCAAGGCGCCGGGCCCGCGCAACACCTCCCCAACCACCCTGGAACGCTGGGCCGACGATGTCTTCGGTGCATCGCGTCACGCCGCTTGAACTGACAACCACTTATTGAACAGGAGGATTCTGAAGATGAGAAAGCTGATCGAAACTACGCTGATGTCGCTGGACGGTGTGGTCGGCTCGCCGTGGGCCTGGACGGGTCGTACTTTGACGCGGAGAGCCGCGGCCACGCGCTCGCCGCGCTGGACCGCTACGACGCTTTCCTGTTCGGTCGCGTCACCTACGAGACGTTCGCGGCGACCTGGTCGCAGGTGAGGGACGACGCCTACCTCGACCGGATCAACGCGATGCCGAAGTATGTCGCCTCGACGACCCTGCGCGAGACGACCTGGAACGCCACGCTGCTCAAGGGCGAGGTCGTCGAGGAGATCCGCCGCCTCAAGCAGCAGCCGGGCAAGGATCTCATCAAGTACGGAACCGGCAAGCTGGATCGAACGCTCCTCGAGCACCATCTCATAGACGAGATCCAGGTCTGGATCATCCCGGTCATCGTCGGGACGGGGCAGCGCCTCTACGACGCAATCGACCCTGCAAGCCTCAAGCTCAAGCTCGAGGCGCAGAAGGTGTTCGGCAACGGCTCCGTCCTGCTGACCTACGTTCCGGAGCGATGAGGACCAGTTACGCGGGCCGGGGCTCTCGAAGGGCCAAGCCGGCGCAACACGGCCCCAAACCGGTCATCGTAAATGCAGAAACCCGTTCGCATAACGATTAGAGGCAGAACACATGTCGGCTGGTGTAGGAGGTGAAACCGCTAGCTCAACGACCAGTCATGGTGCGGCCGCTCGTCGCTTCGGTTAAGGTCCTTTCTTCCGCAGCTCTTTGACAATATCGAGAAAGGCCCGCAGTGCGGGCGGTACGGCTCGATGTCCAGGGTAGTAGACCGCAACTTCTTCTGGAGCGGGCACCCAAGCGGTCAGAATTTTGCGCAAACTGCCTTCGGACAAGGCCGCCTCGACGGCCCAATTGGCGACGTAGGCGACGCCCAGACCCCCTATTGCAGCTTCGACCATCAGCTCTTCGTCGTCGAGGACGATGGTGCCGTTTGCCTCGAGTGCGAGTTCCTGACCCGCGCGCTCGAACTCCCATCGATAGAGCTTGCCGCTGGGCATGCGGTGACCGATGCAATGGTGGCGCAGCAATTCCTCGGGGGTTCCCGGCTCGCCGAAGCGATCGAGATAGGCGGGCGAGGCGACACAGATGAACGTCAGCGGGCGCGCAAGCAACACGGTGATCATGTCCTTGGGGACCGATCCAAAGGGGCGCACGCCGGCATCGAAGCCGCCGGACACGATGTCTATGAGTCGCCCATCGACGACAATATCCACTGTCACATCAGGATGCAGCTCCGCCATCCGGGGAAGAGCCGTGCGAACGAGAAGGCCAGCCACCAGCCGCGGTGCGTTAATGCGGACTGTGCCCGCAACTTTGCCCCGAAAACCCGCGACGCTGTCGAGCGCCTCGTCCAGTGAGGCAAGCGCCGGTTGAAGGCGGCCAAGCAATCGGTAACCTGCTTCCGTCGGCGAAACGCTGCGTGTGGTGCGGTTCAGCAGGCGCACGCCCATACGTTCCTCGAGCGCTCGCATCGCATGGCTCAATGTCGAAGGCGCCGTGCCGATCTCGTCAGCTGCGCGTCGGAAGTTGCGGTGCGTGGCAACGGCCACGAAGGCGGTAAGGTCATTGAGCGAAGGGCGAGCCATTGATGGGGATTCTGCATCATCCCATGTCGATTTCAACGGCTAACACACGCAATCCGATTGCCTTATCTCTCACTCGCATAAAAACCGAGGCGGCTCAGCTCCGACCGCTGTCGCACCGCACCAGACTGAAAGGAACCCGAAATGCCTGCACGTAACGCCGTTTATCCTGCCAAACGCCACGCGTTATACGATATTCATAGATATTCCGCCGCCATTCGCTCGGGCGACCTTCTCTTCGTATCGGGTCAGGTCGGGAGCCGCAACGACGGCTCGCCCGAGCCCTTGTTCGAGGATCAGGTTAGGCAGGCCTTTGCCAATTTGCGCGAGGTCTTGGCCGCCGCCGGATGTAGCTTCGATGACGTCGTCGACGTCACCACTTTTCACACCAAACCGGACGAACAGATCGAAACGGTGCTGGCCGTCCGAGCCGAAGAGATTGGCCAACCTCCCTATCCGAACTGGACGGCAGTTGGCGTCAACTGGCTTGCCGGCTTTGATTTCGAGATTAAGGTTGTCGCCCGCATCCCGACGCCGGTCGACTGACGAATGCTGATCGGGTCGCAAGCAATGTACTGGTGCGAACGACCGTTTGGGAACGCGGTAATATAGCTGGACTCGTGTGTTCACCGGGCGCTTACATTAGGACCGGATGAGGCCATGCCATTCGAGCTGGTAAACGATCACTAGAACCGCAATGACGGCGTCCCCAATGCCTGGATGGCTCATGCACGATCTCTCTTACGCGGCGCCCTCACTGCGTAGGCCGAAGCTGAGCCATTAATGTTCCCTGAGCTTAGCATGACGCCGAGCAGTTGGCTCAATGCAGCATCAACCCTGCGAATACGACAATAAGCTCCACAGAAAGCGGAACGGCAGGAGCCAGAGCAGTTCCAGGCCAGCGGATTGTTCAGTGTGCCTCATCTTGGGTCCCGGAGTAGGAGTGTGGGCTGCAAAAACGCGCCGTTTTACCAAGCGCTCCTTGGTCAGGCACACAGCCCCCAGACGACATAAGACCTAAGTCTGATCCCCGGGCGCATTGGGCCCTCGTCTTTTTTCACTGAAACATCAGCGCCGGAATATCATTGCTTTAGCGGACTGACGAAGACGATCCCCTATCGCGGTCCTGCTGGCCTAGCCGGCATTCACGATGGGACATAACTGATGGAGTGAACAAATGAAGTCGCTATTCACCAATTCTGTCGCCGGCCTGATGCTGTTGTCGGGCCTCAGCGTGGCAATCGCGGATACGGTGGTTCTAGCGCCGGAGCAGGAAACTACGATCCGAGAGTATGTGAAGAAGGAGCCGCTTGCGTCCATCAAGTTGCCAGGCGTCGAATTGAAGGTCGGTTCCACGGTGCCGGAGAAGGTCGAACTCCACAAAGTGCCGAACGTGAAATACGAGTACACCGTGATTGACGATCAGACCGTTGTCGTCGACCCGGAAACTCATACGATCGTCAAAATCCTTAAGTGACGGTCGTCTCTGGCGGGGAGCGCCGAACGCGGCGCCCCTCGTTTCTAACTGGGCCGCCTGTGCGCTACCGAGATCCCCAGACCCAAGGTCCATCGCAAGTTCTCCCAAATAGGCGGCTGGCTTTTTCTCTCCTCAATTCTGGCGCAATACTCGGCAGCGAGCCTATTGTCGCTGAGTAACCCGGCTGCCAAATCCTGTGTCGCCTCGATCAGCTAGGCCGAGCGGTTCAGCCTTGCCGACCGACCTTGCAGGACTGCCACCGGGAAGGAAACTTGAAGCGGCCGCCGGTCTTGATTCAGGTGAGCGCGCGGGCTTTGGAGTTCCTCGACTGGTGGCAGCACGGATGCAACGACGATTTACATCGATCGACATCTGCCGCGCACCATCAGGTGGAGAGGCAAGGACGTGCGGCTCGAACCGTTTCTGGTGTGCCACGAAATTGTTGAAAAAGCTCTCTTGGATGAGTTCATTATCTGCACGCCCACCAAATCGCCTCGCGCGTCGAAAGAGACGCGGTCAGAGGAGCTGGCCTGAGCCTCGGCATCCCGTGCCGCTGCGCTAGCGATTAAAAAATTGAGATGCCGTGTCGGTTCTGCGGGCGGTCAACCGTCTTCAAGCAGACGCCACTCGCTGGACTGGCATCCCAACAACGAAAGGAATGATCGATGAGCAAGAGGATTTTTGTGAGCCTGCCAGTTACCGACGTGAAGGCGTCCATGGCTTTCTATGAATCCCTCGGATTCAGGAACAATCCCAAGTTTACCAGTGAGACAGCTGCGGGGATGGTGTGGAGTGAAGAGATCAACTTCATGCTGCTCAGCCGGGAAAAATGGCAGACTATGACCACCCGCCCCATCCCGCCATCAACGTCTAGCGAGGTAATGCTGGCGCTTTCCCTGGACAGCCGCGACGCCGTCGATGCGATGGCCGCAGCAGCTGCTGCGAACGGCGGCACAGCTGACATCAATCCAGTTGAAGATCATGGGTTCATGTACACCCGAGACATTGCTGACCCCGATGGGCATGCCGTTGGCGCAATGTGGGTGGACGTTTCGGCAATGCCTTCGGGCGACAAGGCGGGCTGACATAGTTGATCCCGATCAGTCTCAAGGCCTGAGCACCAAACTATCTTTTTTCGTGGGTCGAAGTGAGGCGATCCACGCCGACTCGTCACGCGGCATGCTGTCGGTGAACGAGTGAAGCCAAAGATGGCAACTTGGCAGCAATTAAAGGCGCGCCACCCGCCATGCCCCAACCCAACGCGGTTGACCTCGGTCGATCAGCCATCTTGCTGGTCGGGCTCTTAGTCGTATTGGCACTGGCGGTGGGCCACTAGAGCGTCGGATGATGCGATGTCCGGCAGATGAGGGGCTCATCACTCTTATACCACGATGCAACAGCAGCTAGGACCGGCGGTGTTTGTCACGAATGGTGACGTGTCGATGTCAGATTGATCGCCCCGTCGTTCCAGAAAATGAAGGAGCAACGATATGCCTGAAAAGGAAGTCTTGTCTGTCATCCGGGGCCAGGAAGACGCAACTGCCAAGGGGGATGCCCGTGCCAACGTCGATGCCATGGACGCGGACGTCGTGGTTTTCGATCTGCCGCCGCCGCTTGCCTATCGAGGCGAACAGGCCCGCGACATCGAAGGGATAAATGCTTGGTTTGCAACTTGGCGCAACGGCGTCACCGTTCACATGGCTGACCCGCAGATCATGATCGAAGGCGACCTTGCAGTGGCCTTCGGGCTGTCGCGCATGACTGGCATCAAGACCGATGGCACAAAGGTCGACTCCTGGAGCCGGCGAACCATCGTGCTAAGGCGCATCGCCGGTTCTTGGAAAATCATTCACGAACATGCCAGCTTCCCTATGGCAATGGACGGAAGTGGGCGCGCTGTGACGGATCTCTTGCCGTAGTTCCAGAATGCCGGTCGATTTTTGAGGCGCACAGCGGAACCTCCCTTTGGGTGCCGCCACCGCGGAAACGCAGTCGATGGGGCTCGAGGGCCGCGGCGCATGCCGTCAACGTCCGCGACGTCATGGTCAGCCGGTTCGAAAGCCTGCCGGCGACCGCGACCCTCAACGAGGCGGCACAGGCCCTGTTGCGCACGACAAAACACGAGTTCCCGATCGTCGACGGTGGCGGCAGACTTGCGCGGCGTGCTGACGCGTACGGGGGCTCGTCACTGGCCTGCAGCAGCGCGGCGGTCAGACGCCTGTGATCGAAGCAATGGCCGCGAATATCCCGGTGGTGCGCGACCATGAGAAGCTCATCAAGGCGCTCGAGCCCCTGAAGCAGCACCTACCGTCGGCGTGGTGGATGCCAGGGGCCGTTTGGTCGGCTATGTCATCTTCGAAAACATCGGCGAGCTCATGCTGCTGCGCAGCGCCGTCGCAAGGTGACAGATCTCGGCCGGGCCGCGGCGTGTGGATATACGGCTAGCGCGTGAAAATGCGCTTGCGCGAGATGGCACGGACCGTACGCGCAGCAAAAATTCACCCACTCTTGACTTCTGTCACGAGTAGCTATGCGAACATATTCGGTCCGATTTCTCCGCCAATTTCGATGATCACATCGGCGGGTATGTTGTTTCTTCGCGCTGCGGCGCGAATAGCCTCGGGATTAGGCGCCTCGTAAAGGCAATAGGTCTTTTTCCTGTCCGCGCTAAGGAAAGAAAAGATCCACTGCACGCCTTCTTCGGCATTGACCAGATTGACTCCCTCGACCCCCTCCTTCGTGAGGTTCAGCTGATCCGCGAAGTCCCGTTCTATGACATAGCGTGGCATGGAGGCTCTCCCGAACGCATGTTGACGTCGTGATATGAGCAAAGCCTAATGCACGGTAGGCTGCAACCTCTTTTGCAAGCGGACCATGTCCAGCTCGACCGCGGTTACGGTGGCTTGCTCCGCCAGTGACATTGCCCTCTCGATGGCTCTCTTGTTGCCGGTTCTGAGGAGCAGATTGGCGTACTCGGCCTGCGCATGGGCTAGCCATGGTCGTGAACCGATTGCCGCGTTCATTTCGACCGCGTGCTCGAAGTGGTCAGACGCCCTAGCAAAGTCGCCTAGCGTGGCCGACAACATTCCTAAATACCGGCTTGCCGCTCCAAAGCAGACCGTTGCGACACCTGCGGTGATGGTCATGTCCTTGTACTCGAGCATGAGGTCGTAGATCGTTCTTGCCGCCGCCGAGTCATCGAGGCTCACGGCAACTTCAGCTAGTAAGGAGAGAGACGTGCTTCGCCTAGCATCGAGCGGCATCATGAAGCCAGTTTGCGCCAGTTCATTCAACCTGCGCCGGGCTGCGTCTCCAAAACCCAAATCTGCGGCGATTAGCGCAAAACCGGGCAACCATATTGTTCCGTCGGGGTCTTCTTCAATGAAGCGTTTCATGACTGGTGCAACTTCCGACAGGCGGTTCTGTTCGCGCCGGATGGTGAACATTTGCATACCGTACACGCCCTCGACTTCCACGCCATGCGTCTGCCTTCCTAGGGTCAGCGCCTCTCCAGCAAGTGCCTCCGCATTTGCGAACCTCCCATCGATAATAGCCATCATGGCGCGCGCGTTGCGAGCGAGCCACAAGATGTTCAGGCGTTGACGCTCGGTTCCGAGTTCTTCCAAGCCGTCCACTGCGCTGTCGGCTCGTGCCCGATTGCCCAACTCGGTCGAGACGTAGACGTCCAGTGCAAACGCTCGACCGCGAACGTCATCGTCGTTGATGTCGGCCGACAGACGTTTTAGCTCATCCACCCGGGCGATCCGCTCGTCTGCCTCCGCGCCGGATTGTATCGTCGTCGGTGTCAGGAAAGGCAGGACGGTGAGTTCGAAAAGCGATGTCTTGTCGCCGAGCCGTCGAGCCAGATCGACGCCCTCCTTATAGCATTTCGTACTGTTTCTTCTGTCGCCGACATAGAAATGTGCTCGCGCAAGGCGGGTGAGTAGCTGGCATCGAGACCTCAGATCGTCAGGATCGATCTTGGTCATAGCCTCCGTGAGAAGATCGAGCGATTCGCCAAGTGGCTTTGAAGACAGGAACTGAGCGCCGTCGAATCCGAGCGCGGCGCGGACGAAGGTCTTGTTATCCTCGGCCTCGCGCGCGAGGTCAGCGGTCAGCTTGTATTTGGCCAAGGAGTCGGACAGACGGCCCGCTGCGCTAAGCGCCTCGCCGAGCTTAAGCGTCGCCTCCAGTACTTCTTCCTTCCGGGCCGGTCCTGCCGGAAGGTTTTCCGTGATGGCGAGGGCGTTCTGAAAATGATCGACAGCCTCGTAGTTGGCAGATCGTCCAAGCGCCCGTTCGCCGGCTCTCATCCAGTAAGGGAACGCGAGCTCGTCCTGCTGTGCCTTGACGAAGTGCTGGGCGATGAGCTCGGGCTGGGTCACGGCGAGATCGGGATACTCGTCGATGAGGACCTTGGCTATCGCCTCATGATAGTGCCGCCGCCGGCGGCTAAGAAGGGATTGGTAAGCAGTATCCTGGATGAGTGCATGGCGGAAGACGAGCGCGTCGCGCAGAATACCGCCAACGACGACGAGTTGGGTGGACATGAGCTGGTGGAGCGCCCCGTCGAGAGCTCGTTCGTCACGCCCGGCGACCTTTGACAATAGGCCACGTTCGAATTCCCTCCCTATCACGGACGCAATTTGTGCGACTTCCTTGGCGGCGGCCGATAAACGATCAAGTCGCGCCATCAAAGACCCTTGAAGACTATCCGGTATCTCGACGTTGAGCGATGCCGCCTTGCCGCTCTCGATGATCGAGCGCGTCAGCTCTTCAACAAACAGGGGCACGCCGTCGGTTCGCTTGGCGATCGTCTCAGCGAGCTGGTCCGGCACGTCGGCGAGTATGGATTCGATCAGCTCGCGCATATGCTGCCTCGTCAGACGCCCAATGGCGAGCGTGGTTGCTTGCGCCAGCCCGGCAGCCCAGTCCGCAACCCATTCCGGCCGGTGTGTCACGACGACGAGTATAGCCGCGCCGTGCAAGCGTCCCACAATCTCCTTCAGCACTTCATCCGTCGACGGGTCGATCCAGTGCGCATCCTCGACGACGAGAAGCACCGGCGCGATCTTCGCGGCGAGGAGCACGCGGTTCGACAGTGTGCGGACGATAAGTTCCTTGCGCTGCTGAGGAGGAAGATCGAGCGGCTTGAATTCGTCGCCAAGGTCCAGCGACAGGAGTTCGGCGTAGATCGACCCGACCTCCAAGGGTTTTTCGCCGTACCGCTGCACGATCGTGCGGAGTTTGTCGGCACGCGCTGCCTGGTTGTCGGTGGCCGAAAAACCCGCGAACCGGCCCAGCCGTTGGATGATGGGGTAGAAGGCCGAGGTCGCGTGATAGGGCGAACACTGCAGCCGGATGAGCTCGTGCCGGTTTTCGTGCAGCCGTTCCTCGAACGCTTCTACAAGGCGGGACTTCCCTATCCCCGCCTCTCCCGAGACGAAAACCGCTTGACCCTGCCCTGACTTCACCAGCTCCCAACGGTCGAGCAGCATGCCGATTTCGTTTGCTCGGCCGACAAACTTCGATAGCGTGCGCCCGTGCGCAGCATCGAACCGGCTTTCCACCTCCCGCTCGCCGCGAACCGCGAAAAGGGCAACCGATGACTTGAACCCTTTGAGCTCCTTCGCTCCGAGGCTCTCGATCTCGAACGACTGCCCGGCGAGCCGGCGCGTGCTGTCGGCCATTACGATCTGACCAGGTGCGGCGACGGCTTGCAGCCGAGCTGCGAGGTTTGGTGTGTCCCCGGCGATCGAGCCACGTTCGTTTGCGCTGCTGCCCGCAATGTCGCCTACGACTACATGCCCCGACGCGATGCCGATCCGCGCCTGCAATTGCTGGCCGTCAGGCGATTGAAATGTCTCGACTGCAGCGAGTGCCTGGAGTCCTGCGCGAATGGAACGCTCTGCGTGGTCCTCGTAAGCCATCGGCCATCCGAAATATGCAAGAACCCCATCTCCCAGGTATTTCGCCACGTAACCGCCAAAGCGCATGACCGCGCCGGCGACGCTATCCTGATAGCGGCGGGTTAACTCGTGCATGTCCTCAGGATCGAACTGCGCTGAAAGCGCCGTCGAGCCGACCAGATCACAGAACAGCACACTCAGAATCCGTCGGTCCGCGGTCGGTTCGTTCGGCATTTCGGCGGTGCGAAGCTCAGGCTCTTTGATGGTAGCTGAGCCCTGATTCGGCTCTGACAGCCTTGGCTGCCCCTCTCCGTTGATCGCAGCCAAGATGATCTTACGGTGACCGAGCGATACGCCAAGCTCCTGGAGGTCGGACTCAGTGATATGGGGCAGCGCTCGAAGGTCGACGTCGTTCTGAACGAACGCCTCCGCGTATTTGCCAAGACCATGTTGGCTCAGCCAATCCTCAATCGTCTGCATCGATCCGTGCGGCCAATGGCACCCCAGACTGGCGCGAATGTCTCGCCGCACCGCATTGCAGCGATCACCGCCAGCCAAACGCCAGAGACGTCGATCGCCTAAAACGGCTCGGCGTCCGCATCAATGCTACACCCAATTGACCTTGGACCGCACACGCTTTTTGGGGCAAGGTGAAGCGTTCGGGAGCAGTGCTCGCTGTCGCTCAGGGTCCAGACTGATCTGGAAGAGACGGCGGCGGTAGGTCGCAGAAGATGTCCGGCCGAAATCCGAACGTGAAAGTCGTACCTTGCGCCTCTTGGGAGGAGGCAATGAATGACGAGAACATTAGCAAATTCGCGCAGAGTCTCCTCGGTCCGCTCATTGGTCGCGATCATGTCGACTACGATGATGTTCGGAAGCTTTATAATGGGATGATTGAGAAGCGTCCGCTGTTTATCGCGCGGTGCGTGGATGTGGCGGACGTAATTGCGGCCGTGAATTTCGGCCGCGAAAGCGGACTTATGATCGCCATACGCGGGGGCGGCCACAACGGAGCCGGATTTGGCAGCGTCGACGATGGCCTTGTCATCGATTTGTCATTGATGAAGGGAGTGCGTGTCGAACCAGCGAAGCGCACTGTGCGGGTTGGGGCGGGTTGCACGACTGGCGACGTCGACCACGCGACCCATGCGTTTGGACTGGCAATCCCCTTCGGGATCGTTTCGACTACCGGGGTTGCGGGCCTGACGCTGAGCGGTGGGCACGGATATCTTAGCCGCCAGTACGGCCTCGCAAGCGACAATCTTCTTGAGGCTGACGTGGTGCTGGCAGACGGTACATTCGTCACCGCCGCTAAAACAGACAATTCCGATCTGCTGTGGGGCTTGCGCGGCGGTGGCGGAAACTTTGGGGTGGTGACCAGCTTCCTGTTCCAAGCGCATCCGGCCAACGTGGTCTATGGCGGCCCGATCTTTTGGGAGTTGAAAGACGCGGCGACGATAATGCGTTGGTACCGCGATTTTCAGGCAAGTGCGCCGGACGAGTTCTATGTCTTTCTCGGGCTACAGACGGTTCCATCAGGCGATCCTTTCCCGAAAGAGCATTGGGGCAAGAAGATTTGCGTGCTCCTGATTTCACACAACGGGGCGGCTGCCGACGCTGAGAAGGCCGTCAACTCTGTGCGTGCAGCTCTTCCCAAGCCAATTATCGATTTTGCCGGCTTGGTCCCTTACACGGTCCTGCAGGGCATGTTCGACGGGCTCTATCCGAAGGGCTTGCAATGGTATTGGAAAGGCGACTTCGTCCAGATGCTGCCCGACGCTGCCATCGACGCCCACATCCAACAGGCTGCTAAGGTGCCCAGCGAAGTCTCCTGCATGCACCTTTATCCCATCGATGGCGCGGTCCATCGCATGTCGGAAGAGGAATCGTCATGGAACTGCCGCGATGCCACCTGGTCGATGGTGATTGCCGGAGTGGGCTCCGATCCGGCCCAGGCGCCGGCCCTGAAGAAATGGGCAAAAGATTACTGGGAGGCGGTTCACCCGTTCGATCTCGGCGGCGCCTACCCGAACTTCATGATGGATGACGAAGGCGAGGCACGCCTCAAGGCGACCTATGGCGAAAATTACAAACGACTCGGCAAACTGAAGAAGAAGTACGATCCGGGGAACTTGTTCAGGGTGAACCACAACATCCGCCCGGCCGCCTGACGCCGCCGATAGCACCGCCTACTTTGCCACAGACGTTCGCCTGCCGGAGCGCAGGCACTTGCTTGTCGCCCGCGCACAGATCCCGGCGAGCGGTAGTACCGCTGCTGGAAAGAGACTGGTCGAAGCTCGCCTATCAGTTCGGGCACGAGCTCGGCCACGTCCTCGCCAACAGCTGGCACCAGAGTCGAAGCGGTCTCGCTTCATGGCCTTAGGCGGTTCGCGAAAGACTGGAAGAGAATCCTGCTTTCGCCGGAGGCGACGCCTTCGGTGACTCTTTTGGCAAGTATAGCGAGGATATAATCAGAGGCTATGGCGGGCTCGCCGACCAGCAGGGGCTTACCCGCGACGCTGCGGTGTGGTTCGCCAATCACCGCGACGAGATCGAAATACCTGGCCTCAATCCTTTCGCTCAGGCAATATCCGTATCCTGCTCGCCGAATGCGACCGCACGCCCGAGTGTATCGAGGCGCTGGGCGCGCTCAACTGCTCGCCTGGCCGCAGCGGGTTCCAATCGCTGAATATCTCCGCCAATGGAAAAGAAGCTGTGCCGAATTGCATGCCTCGCCGCATCTGCCGGTTCGACCAGGAATTGTTGCATGCTTTCCAGCTGCGGCGCTAACCAATGCTCGGCAATGTGGCGGGAATCTTGCGAGCGGAAACATACCGGGCCTGCGATGACCGGCGACATCGAGCAGCGATTCGTTGTTATGCGCCAAAACCCAACTTCAACGCATGCCTTCCGTTGAAGCGTGGCGGATTCGCAATGACCTGCGTTATGCGTACTCCGCTTTACCGTGCGGGCGCTACGGGTATCCAACCAAAGCAGGGTCAAGAAACCCTAAGGCGGTACTTGGTTAGCGGCCGTCCGTATGCCGTGGCTGATGCGGAGCGGGCTGTTGTTTGGTAGCGTCGGGATTACTCGCCTCCGCTTTCTGCTCGGAGTGTCGCCGACCATATAGAAGCCTGAACACAATCCCGAGATACCCGACCTGCAACAGAACCGCGGCGAGAAGGGTCCAGGCAACACTCATCCAAACGGATCCTGTAGCCGCATAGGCCCAGGTTCCGACTACGCTCGACGCCATCAGCATTCCGACCAGAAACTGAGGAAAATACATCTCCCCAATCCTGCTTCCATCCTCGCGATCAAAGCGAAAATTTCACTATTTTAGCAATCGAGCAAGTATCGCCACTTTACCAAATTCGATGCAGCACCGAGTGAGCCGGCGCAGCGCGAAGGGAAGTTCACTTACCATCACTCGGAGCTCACAGGTGATGACGGGTCGCCTGTCTCGAACTTACTATTCGGCTTGCTGCTGTGATCCCGGCCTTGGTGACCGCCATGCTGGTAGTGATCGTCGTAAGGGCGATAGTCTGATCGAGTGACCCGCGAGCAGTCCCTGCGCCGATCACGACTGATCACCCAGAGAGCCCCGCGCCAAAGATGTTTCGTTGCAGGGCGGCGCTAAAGGCGCCCTCGTTCGCAAATCGATCCCAGAGGGCGAAACAGGTTGCGAGCGCGGCCAGAGCCAGAATTGTGCGCATTGGTACTCCCCACAGAGCGTTTGAAAACGCCAATGGCGCGTCTTCTTCGAATATATCTATTGCTATTAAAGTAGGTGGCCCAGCCCGATCACTACGCCGATCGAGAGCAAGCCGGCTTAGGCGTTCTCCCGCGGGCCGGCTTTTTGCCTGCCTGCCGCGCCACAATTGGTGCCGGCGACACCAGCCTCACCTTCGGAAGACCGGTTGGCGATGGGCCCCCGGCGGTAAAGACAACGACGGCTCGCTCAAAATGCCTGGCGCATGGCGAGTTTCCTTGGGCTCGGAATCCTGTGACCATTTTCAAAATCACTGATGATTCCCTGGCCAAGATTGGACTTAGCGGAAAGTCTCACTTGCGACCAGTTCGGCAGCCTTCGCGACGGTCACCTGTCAGGTTCCTCCAGCATGTCTCAAACCGGAATCGAGGGCGAAGGTTCACAAACACTCAATCGAAAAACGGCGGCGAGCACCTAGTTTGGATCGCCGGCCCTTGAGCCGCCGTGAGATCCGCCACCATAGTTGTCACCGCCGGAGCGGCCTCCACCGGAATTGAGGCTTCGGCCGCGAGGGCGAGGGTGAAAGTGATTGCCTCCCCCTCCGTTGCCCGGAATTGAACCGCCAGAATTGCCTGGAGTTGATCCGCCAGATTTCGCGATAGCCTTGGAGTTCAGGCTTGTGCCCAGAAGAAGCGTTATAGCCGGCGGAGTTACCACTGCGAAGCGGCCAGCCTTCTTGAGAAAATCACGACGCGCCTGGGCCTCTGATACCACGTTCTCGGGCACCAAACCTTTAAATTTAGTGCTTTCCGTTGCCATACCGGCACCCCATTCTTTGCAAAACTTACATTAATCCTTCCATGCAAATACAGTAGCTCTCCAAAAGGCTTAGACGTCGCCGGTCGGCTTGAAAGATTTGTCCGCCGGGCGGCGAGAGGACCTCCGCGCGAGACAAAGCAACCTCTGATCCAAGGGTAGATCTAAAGCAACATGCCGATATGCGAGGGGACTCGATGGGACTGTCGACAGAGGGGGCGCCGCCGGCCGACCGCTCGCGCTGGCATAGCATCGGGCCAAGGTGCCGGCGCCCCAAAAGGCGGCCAGATTAGCACGCGCGCGTATGTGCGTAAGGGCAACCGGGGATCGTGGTTAGCGTTGGCCCTCATGTCGGCAGGAGCGGCCCCGGAGCAGGGGCACCGGGTCCCGCCGGCGGAGACTTAGTGTCGCTATGAGGCGTACCGGCTGACGAGCAAATATACGCTTCTGCTTATAGTTGGATCGCATCCCTAGCACGAGCAGGGAACAGCTGTCAGGGTAGCCGCCGGCTTTGGCGCGGAGCCTTGGAGGGAGGCGGCCCGGCACGGTGGCGGGGAGTGGCCAGCGCGGGCCGGGCCTAACCGGTGAGGATCGCTACAAGGCCACCAGCTGGCGAATAAATATACGCTCCCGCCAATAGCCGGAAACGCATCCATATGGATGAAGGTGGGTAAGCAACCAAGTCTGATTCGCCGCCGGGAGGGACGCGCCGACCTTGGAATTGCGCGGCTGCCATTGGACGGCAACGTGTTCGACTGGCGGGTCAGCCATGCTGACATTGTGGCAAATTAAACGGCGGGAGACGATCGAGGCCAGAAAAGGCCGCTATGTGGTCAACACCGATCATTCGCGACTATTTTCGAATTACCGAAACGGACCGCGTCTTGTCCGTCTAGCCTTCACATGCGGAGGTCAATGACCGCGCCGGACGCTCATAGATTCGCACCGCCATTGCGTGATGCCGTTCGGCACGCTTGTATCTGTGGCGCGTCAGAACGGGGAGTAGTCATTTGTCTGCCAGAAACGAAACGTCCGCCGGTCACGAAGCGAGCGACGCCGGCTGGCTCGACCTTCATTTCGAATCGTCGCGCCCCGAATACGAGGCGGCATTCCTCGACGCCGGCATCCGCCCAGGCTGGAGCGTGCTCGACGCCGGTTGCGGCGGCGGCAGCTTCCTGCCGCTCATCTCCAAGGCCGTTGGCCCCTCCGGCTTCATCGCCGCGCTGGACCTCGCGCCCGAAAACATCGCCCGGGTTGAGACACTCGCAGGCACGCTATCCCAGCCGCCGGAAATTGCCGCACATATCGGCAGCATCCTGTCGCTCCCATTCGCCAACGCATCGTTCGATTGTGTCTGGTCTGCCAATGTCATGCAGTATCTGACCCCGGCTGAGTTCGGGCTTGCCGTCGGCGAGGCCAAGCGCGTGTTGAAGTCGGGCGGCATCTTCGCTGTCAAGGATTTCGATTCGACCATCCTGCAGATCCTGCCTATAGATCGGGCTCTGTTCGCGCGTTTCATGGCAGCCAGGCTCCAGGGATTTCGCGACCGAGGCGTGCTCGGCACCGATTGCGGTTCCACCCTTCCGACGCGGCTGCGGCAGGCGGGCTTGGAGGTCATCCGCCGCAAGGGCTGGCTGGTCGAGCGCTGGGCGACCGCGCCTCGTTTCACGCATGACTATGTTCGCGACCTGCTAGCTTATTTTGCGAGCGTCGCACCTAGCTACGCCCTCCCTGATGCTGACCAGGCCTATTGGCGGGAACTGAGGGAGCGGCCGGATCGCCTGATCGACGATCCGGACTTCTGCTATCGCGAGTTCTTCGTCGTGGCGGTCTGTCGGATTTAGTGTTCTGCCGCCGGGTCGGGAGGAGCCCGCAGCGCACGCGACCTAAAACCAAGGAACGCGAGGGCGAAACCCATTGCTGAAATCCGGGATGCGTTGATATGAAAAGTGCATGGGGATACCGTTCCTCTTCGGCTGGTCGACATGCTGTATTATTCGGTCGATCTCCTGGTAGCTGAGATGGCCAGCTACTCCATCGATCATTTTCTGTAAGACTCGTCTTGAAAAGATAAGCATCGTCGTGGGGTGTCAATTCGTGTTCTTGAAGGCTGCGGTCACCCACGCGACCAAAGTCATAAGCGCGGCAGCTGCCAACGGCACCTCGAATACCAACTCGGCCGTTTCGATATGGGAACGGGCCGGCAAATAGAGCCCGGTGAGGCACCAAGGGCTTGCGCCGGTGAGATCAAACCCCAGCAGGCAAGGGACGTTGTCGTGCCAGGACCAAAAGCAGATCCAGGGAATCAACAACACCCACCATAGCCGGCGGAACCCTCGTTTAAGGTTCATACCGCCCAATACCTATAGAAACCTGACCCAATGACTTTCGGTGACAATCGAGATGGGCAGCCCCTGATCGCGCCAGGCTGTAGCTTTGACGATCTTGTCGCCGAACGATGAGTGCTTCCACGATTCAGTGGCATAGGCCCCAATCACCAAAACGTCCGTCTTTTGGGTCAGGTTTCCTGCGGCTCCGCCACGGTCTGCGATAGCCCGCTCACAATGTTTTCGCTGACCGAAATTGAATGTGCCGGTGAAGCAGTACTGTCGGCCCGAAAAAGTCAAAGTCGGAGCCGGATCGCAGAGGGGTAGCGTTGTGGGCTTCAACACTTCTCCGAGTTCGAAATCGCGATTAGAGAAGCTATTTAGCGTGTCCAGAAGTTCGGAGTGTTCATCCGAATCGAGTACGCCGTCATCGAGGATTTCATTCACGCGCCGATACAAGGTTCGGATGATCGGCTGATTGCTGATCTCTGCATTCGCCGCTAGCCATTTCTGAAGAAACTCTACCTCGGCCTTGTTGATGGTTCCGTCTGCTGCCAAGCCGCGTGCTAATCCGATCAATTCGTCGATCTGGCGGGACGAGATGCGATCACCGCCCACGCGATTGTAAAACTTGTTGTCCACCAATCCCTCCCCCTAACACAGCGTTTCGCAAGCGACCCCGTCGCCATCGCGATCCAATTTGCGGCCCCACGAGCAGTTGTGCAGATACCATTGGGCTTCGTCGCACGAGCTGATTTGCGAGCAGTACCGTCGCGGCTCACACGAATAGCCGCCACTCTGCGCGACCAGCTTGCGGCTGAGGTTGCCCAGCGGCTGGCTCGATGGGCGCCGCCCCGTCTGGCTGCGACGTGCGCCAATCCCAAGGCACTTGGAAGTTGCCGACCCACAGACCGACCTTGGCGGATTCCGCCTTCGCTTGCTGCTGTGCATAGGCGCCACGGCTGTACCGGGGCCAATCGAGCGCCTGGCCGTGCTCGACCATCCCGCCACGCTGGCGCCGTCGGCGCGCCGGCAATCGCCAACGAAGCGGTGATATCGGTCCCATGTGACGAACGTGCACTGCACGGGTCTCGAGGCGGCCAGGAAGCCATCCAGCGCCTCCGCCGATCGCCGGCCGCAGGGATATTCGAAACCCTTGGCATCGTCGCAGTACTGCTTGCTCTCAGGAGCGTCGATGCCGTTGAAGCGAATCCGCTGCCCATGGACTTCGATCGTGTCGCCGTCGATGACGGAGACGACGCCAACGATGGGCGCCGGCTTCGGGCCGAGCAAATTCGAAACGCTGATATCCGGCAGGCTGTCGCTGTGCTGAATAGCCGTTTGCGCGGCCAGCGCGCCGGCTGCACCGACCGTCACAAAGATCAGGCGTCGCGGCACGCTCGCCCGCCGGAGCACGCGCGAGCGCTTTGCGCCGGTGCGCTTGCGCCCTTGATCAGATCGGTTGTCGCTGTCCAAGCCCCCCTCTCCCCGACGGGAGCATGCTCCGAAATGCCGCTTGGAGTCCAGATGAAGCGCCAAGGAACGTTCATGTCTCGTTGAGGTTGATTAACAGGCCTGCGCTTCGAGGAACTTGGAATAGTGTCATGCCGTCCACGTCGATAAGCAAAACAGCCTATGACCCAGAGAGCAGGATTCTATCGGTCTGGTTTGTGGCCAGTGGCAAACGCTACGAGTTCGAAGATGTGCCGCCAGAGACTTTTGCGGCATTCCGCGCGGCCTTAGCCAAGGGCCGCTTTTTCAACGACCACATTCGCAATCACTTCCGGTATCGTCGCATTCCAGGCGATGACGATCTTTCCCACTAGGCGTCCATCTCAAGCGGCTCATGCTCGGGCTGCTCATGCCAAGCGACCTGCCGCAGGTCACGCTTGTCGACGCGCTGTCCGCAGACTTTGCATGTGTAGAAATGATCGCTCTCGTTGGCCGGTTCACCGCCGACGCGCTTGCCAGGGCGGCTAAGCGGCGGGATATCAGAAAGTTTCGTCATTATCCTTCTCACATACAATTTCTCTAAAATGCCCGGAACCGGATCGCCTTATGCGGCTTGAATCGCGGTTGGGGCATTGTGCATGCGTAACGCCAAAGAGCGTTTGAAGTTCATGCGGCCGCTTGAGCCGACGCTGGTCGAGAAGCCTCCCGGGGGCGACGGATGGATTCACGAAGTCAAGTTCGACGGCTACCGCTCACAGATCGTCAAGGACGATGGCGACGTTCGCATCTTCACCCGTCGCGGTCTCGACTGGACCGCCAAATATCGCGACCTGGTGGAGACAGCGAAAGGACTCAACGCTCAAAGCGCGATCATCGACGGCGAGATCATTGTCCTGAATGAGGCCGGAGTTTCAGACTTCGGCGAGCTGCGCAAGGCCATCACCCGCCGGCAGCATGACCTGTATTTCGTCGCTTTCGATCTACTCCATCTCAATGGCCACGATTTGCGCGACATGCCTCTAGAGGACCGGCGAGAGGTGCTGCAGGCGATGATCTCTGCCGGTCAGCGGATCCAGTTCAGTGAGGCCCTGCCAGGCAAAGGTGCGGCTGTCTTCCATCTGGTCGAGCAGGCAGGGCTGGAGGGTGTCGTCTCGAAGCGAAAAGGCAGCAAATATCGTTCGGGGCCGTCGACCAACTGGCTGAAGGCGAAGTGCTACACGATCGACGAATACGAACTGCTCGGTGTCGAGCGGGAGGCGGGAAAGCCAGCGTTCGCTCTGATGGCCGAGCGTGGCACAGGGCGCTATGTCGGCAGCGCCTTCATCACCCTGAACCGGGAAATGCGCGAACGGCTCTGGCAGCGCGTCCAGGAGCACGCAGGAGCGGCACCAAAGGGCACGAAGCGGCCGGCGACGCAATGGGTCACGCCGGGGCTCATCGGCCGCGTGAAGCACCTGCGTGGCGAGGAAGACTTACGTCACGCGTCGCAGCAGGATTTCCGCGAGGAGCGAATTCAGTCTGGGGAGCAAGAGATGTGACCGAAGAGGCAATGGCTGCTGCTTTGGCAGCCAGGAATGAGGAGGCGCAGATCCTAGGTATTGTTGATACTACCACCGGATCCGAAGCCACAATCGATTGCCGCCGGTTAGGGGAAGCCATCCAGTTTGTGGCAAACGCTTCGATCCTGGGCTACGACGTCCGAGCCGCGATGGTTTTCTATGGCGGACTGAGATTGCACAGCCTCAGGTCCAGAGATTGCGAGCAGTTGTGGGCGAAGTACGGAGAGGCCCTGCTTCGACAGTAAAAACTTCCCGTTGCGGAGCGGGCCCTCTGGTGCGGCCGTCGGCTTCGTCAAGCGGCCGCTAATATGAAGCCGTGCGTCTTGCCATCGCGATCAGGAATATAATCCTTCCCGGTGCGGCGACCCCACTTTACGAGGATCGCCAGCGCAGCGCGGTCCAGGACGTCGCCGAACTGGTCAAACGGTTTGGGCCGGACCATGGGTTGTCTGCACTGGGATCTGTTGAAGATCATTTTCTGCCACGAATGCCGCGGCGCCGGGCGCGACGATAGGAACCTTCAGTTTACGAACCATGCGGTGACGCCGGACAAGCGCAACGGGCTGGACGCCTTGTCCCTAACCTAGGGTTCGTCCTTAATGGCGGGCCTGCTGGCCGGCCGGAAGGCCTGGAGGCGCGGGAACCTTTCATCCGCGAGCCGCTTTGTATGCATGTCCCGAGCCGTCGAACCACCGATATTGCCAAGGGGTAGCCCAGATCGGGACGTCAACTGTGAAGTCGCCTTGGAAGCGGCCATCGCAGCGCTGATGACTGCCTCCGAGGCGCAGGGGTGGACGCCGCGCGAAACAACTGCGGCCCTACTGAAAATCGCTACGGAGCATGCCCAGCAATTTGGGCTTGTGCCGGCTGAGCCGCCAAGGTGGCGAACGCGAAGAGGTATATTGATCGCGTGTGCCGCGCTCGTGTTTTTGTTGTGCGCTGCCACCGTTTGGTGGGTGCTTAGGTGAGCGGTCAATCGGATAGCAGATCGCGCTGGCGAGCATTAGGCCGGTGATGGCGACGATGTAGAGCGGGACCAGGACCGCCGAACTCGCTTAACTAACCGTGCGGCGGTCTGGCTCTGGGTGGCAGGCTTTCACACGGATTTGCGGCCAATCTGGCGAGGCGCCGGTCTCTTAGCCGGAGGAATGTCTCTTTCCTTGCCAGCATCTGTTTACGATCGTCTTCAGCCGCCGATCGGCCCTGCATCGCGGCAATCATATAGTCGGCTCTGTTGGTCCGATAGTCCTCTTTTTGCACAGGCAACGTCGTTCCTCCCCGAATCGAGGCCCTCAGTCCCTCTTTTTTTGGCTTTGCAGGAACTAACTGCCGATGTGCCGTAGGAGTCTACCAATTGGGGATTGTGTAAAACGATGCACTCTGCAGTCGCGCCTAGGAGATCGGCGACAAGGTGAGGAGATCACGCCTGACAAGCCCGCGGAAATTTCGAAACGATCCGCTTTTCAACATGACGAGAAGGCGCAATAATCGCATTGCCTCGGCCATGTTTAGGTTGACCCTCGCTCTCGCCTTCGTGCTCACCTGTGGCCCCGTGTCCGCAGTAGAGCATTGGTTTGCTCATGACGGCGACACGCTGTGGCATGACAAGAAACGAGTTCAGTTGCTCGGTATCGATGCCCCCGAACTTTCGCAGCCGTGTTTTGATGCCGCTGACAAGATCTGGCCCTGCGGCAGGTATGCGCGTGACCACATTCGCCATCTCATTGCCTTGGGGGATGTATCCTGCACCATCGAAGGCAAGGACCGCTATGACAACGATGTCGGCGTCTGCTTCGTGGGGACCATTGATCTCGGGCGCGACCTGGTGAAACACGGATTGGCGGTAGCCGACACTCGATACCTTGCCGAAGAGCGCGAAGCCCGCATTGCCAAACGCAACTTGTGGGCAGGGAGCTTTATCGATCCAGGCGAATATAGACGGGGTGGACGCCCATAGCTGCTATCGTCGCAGTGCGTCGCCGGCAGTCTCGATGGCAGCCGCGAGACGCTTGCCGGCCGCGATGACCGGAATTTGCAATTCACCAATCACGCTGTGACGCCGGACAAGCGCAAGAGGATAGGAGATGACTGACGAAGTCGGCAGCTTGTTTGCGGTGATCCTCGAGGCCATGCAGCACCGCGAGGACTGATTGACGCGGCCCACGAGGTACTACTTGCGCGACTGCTAAAATAATGAAAACTTTCGGCTCGTTGGGGAATGGAGATTGGGGCCGATGTATTTTCCGCGGTATCTGGTGGGAATGTTCGCCACGACAATCGTTGTGGGAACTTGGATCTATGTCGAGTCAGGCTCATTTTGGACGGCGATCATTTGGTCAGCGATCACATTGATCATCTTACAAGTTGGCTATTTCACGCTGGTTGTCCGATCGGTCTATGGGCCTGAACGCGAGGACGAGTTTGGAACGGCGTTGAAAAAGCGGGAAGAGAATCCCGTAGCCTAGCGGCAGGTGCACACCCTGACCCAGGTCCGTTCCGTGAAACAGGCCATTCGCCTCAGCGAGAAACACCAGAACGCGCGGCCGCTCGCTTGGGGCTGCTAGCGGCCCGGCATCTTGGCGGGGGTTCCACACAGGATGCCGGGCCTGACCGGCAGGAGCGGATGAGGAACCATCACCGGCTGCGGGAAAAGATATACGCTTCTGCCAATG
The DNA here is from genome assembly GCF_040545255.1 of Mesorhizobium shonense. Lineage (NCBI taxonomy): Bacteria > Pseudomonadati > Pseudomonadota > Alphaproteobacteria > Hyphomicrobiales > Phyllobacteriaceae > Mesorhizobium > Mesorhizobium shonense. The sequence continues at coordinate 12,058 of NZ_JBEPLM010000020.1, read as the reverse complement.
TAATCGTAAACGACGGCCAGCAACACAGTGCCGTCAGCGGAGATAGAGAGCCAAGCCTGCCTGCGGGCAGTCCCTACGAAGTCGCGGCGAAGATCGAACCAGACGGCGCTGCCGAGCATCAGCGCTGTGATGGTGGAGATAAAGAGCGAGACGAGGTTATCGCTCAACGATGACATTGTGACGGTAGGAACGCCCTACCAGCATCTTGACGCAGCCGACCACCCAGCCGAGAGCGCCTAACCCTACCACAACGAGCGGCAGCCCAGGTCGTGGATATGAAGTCGACAATTCGTTGAGTAGCCAGGCATAGCCAAATCCGCTTAGGACCGGTCCGCAGATGAACATGAACGCGCCCACACGGCCGTCATAGGTGAATTCCTGCTGGCTCTGAATTTCGATCTTCACGTTTCGCTCCCCTCTCGCGGTGGTCCTGTTGGCGACCAGAGGAAAGAATTGCGCTGATCGGGGCTAAAGACAAGTTGCGCCTAGCCGCCCTTCTTCAGCCTCACACCGGCGCCGCCGCCATTCTCTGGAATGAACTCGACGCCGGCCGCGCAGCTATTCCACCCGACCGGAGAGCAGGCGCACACGATCCGCGTCCGACGCCTGTTAGAAATCCGATAGGAGAAGCGGGTGTGTGGCGGGATGAGACGTGAGCGTCGGCCGACGCAAGCCCAATGAGAGAGACGGCCGACGGGTACTCAGCCCTTCATTGAGCCACATCTGCAGCCGGATATCATTCTCTGTGCTAAGCTTTCCGCCTTGCCGTTTTCTTCACCGGCTGTGCCGACACCTTCCGGCCGAGCCCGCTTGACTTCGCCAGAGCCGATCTTTGGGCCGCGTAATTCGGCGCCACCATCGGATAGTCGGGCTTCAGGCCCCACTTCTCGCGATATTCTTCGGGCGTCAGATCGTAGTGCACATCGAGGTGCCGCTTCAGTGATTTGAACTTCTTTCCGTCCTCGAGACAGATAATGTAGTCGGGGAACACCGATCGCTTTGGGTTGACTGCTGGGGCCTGGGCCGGTTTTTCCGGCTCGACCACCTGTCCTATCGCCGCCAGCGAGGAATTTACGCTCGCGATAAGCTCTGGAAGTGATGCCACTGGCAATGCATTCTTGCTGACATAGGCAGAAACGATGTCTGCAGTCAGTTCGATCAGGTTGGTCGCTTCGTTGGCCAAGATGAATCTCCGTTTGAAAGCCCGTTGTTCTCCTAGCTTTTGCCAACCATAGAAGCAACGGCGGAAGCGCTGGCGGAATTCATCTCGCACAAATACACTCCATCTGCGCCCCCTTTTTTCGACCAACATGTTGGGCACGCCGGCCAGCACTTCACCAATCCTGTTGATCGGATCATAGGCATTCAGGTGGAAGCTGAAACAGTTTCCCTCCCGGGCCTGTTTTTCCTCCCCGATGGACCACACACCCTTCATTAGGTACGTCAGGTGTTTGCTCGGGTGTTTCCGAACGCTTCTCCGGTTTGCTGGGAATCGTGACGAATGGGACCCCACCGGTCCTGATGACCTTTCCCCCTATAATATGGACCGCGTCAATCTTGATGTTAAGGTGCTGGATGTCCGACCTTGAAGAGTCGTAAGACGCATTGCCCTTCACGGGAACAATCTCAAAATTGAGCTTTAAACCGGCCTTCTGCACAACCACGAAGTCGCTGTCGTATTCATAGCTCTGCATCGAGACTTTAGGGGCACCGGCCACCGCGGAATCCAAGCTCGCAACCACCTGTCCTATCCAACCAGAGAAGCCTGCATCGTGCCCGACCGCGTACGGAGCATTGCAGACATCGAGATTGGCGGCACTCATGTCAATATTGAAATGGATCTCGCTATTATTCGTGAGGGTTCTATCGTTCGATGCGGTGAATCCTGGAGTAAGGGTTGCACCTGTCGCTACCGGTATACCTACACTGGCGCCGCCGCTTAACGTACGACCTTCGACAACGTTCACCTTTAGGGTGACCTTAGCCAATCCGGACAACAGTCCAGTTCTACCGGTTCGGTCTCGATATATTGCCTTCGCGAGTCCACACTTCAGGGAGCCGATGACTTCGTGGAGCGGAACGACAGGGGTGGTTTTCGGTCGCTTTGAAATTGAGGCGATGCGCACCCTTGCAACACAACGGCCAATACTACTGAGCAAATAACAGCTGGACCCCTCATCTCCTACCCCTCTTGTTTTGCGTCTATTTGGATTCCTTTCTTGATGACGCGTCAAGAAGTAAAACGCTGTTTGTTTACGGTGTTTGCATACGCAGCCACTGACGCCCGTTTACCTCGCCGCCACTGCGGAAACGCAGGCGATGGGGCTCGAGGCAGCGGCGCGTGCCGTCAACGTGCGCGACGTCATGATCAGCCGGTTCGAAAGCCTGCCGACGACCGCGACCCTCGACGAGGCGGCACAGGCGCTGTTGCGCACGACGCAACACGAGTTCCCGATCATCGACGGTGGCGGCAGGCTGCGCGGCGTGCTGACGCGTGAGGGGCTCGTCGCCGGCTTGCAGCAGCGCGGCGGTCAGACGCCTGTGATCGAGGCAATGGCCGCAAATATCCCGGTGGTGCGCGACCATGAGAAGCTCATCAAGGCGCTCGAACCCCTGAAGGGGAGCAGCACCTTCGCCCTGTCCGGCTGCGTGATCTACCTAGTTATGAATTCCAATGCCGACGCGAAGATCCGGGCGCTCGCGTGGGGCTTCGTCCTGCGCCGCCTGTCATCATGGGGTTCGCGAGCGGCATCACGTCGAAGGCCGGATGGCTCCGAAAAATCTACGGATGGTTCGGACTCACGTGCTTCCCACTGCCCGGGATTATCACTTCTCCACGTCACTACGGCCTAGCGGTAGCCAGGCCGACGGATATGCCGCGCGGGTGGACTGCGGCTGGATAGTTGACATGTGCCGCAAGCAGCGTTGTCGCCCGATTGGCTCGCCTGCTGCCCTGCTTCCTCTGGAAGGTGCAGGAAAGCCCAGTTTCAAATATAAATATTGTGCGCTGCAACAAAAATGTTTGCACTGCAGGTAATACTGCCACATACTGGTCTCGCTGTGGGGCGGCGAGACACCATCTCAACCGAAAGGATAAGGAAATGTCCAAGACCGCCGACAAGCCCACCGAAGCCGCCGAATTTGCGACAGTCGACCCAGGCAAGGCCACCGATCAACTTCGCGCAGTCGCCGAAAAGGGTGTCGAGCAGTCGAAAGAAGCTCTTGCAAAGTTCCAATCGGGTGCTGAAGACGCCCGGAAGGCGCTCGAGTCGACCGCCGAAACCGCTAAGTCGGTTGGCAGCGAGCTGTCGCTGAAGATGATCGCCGCATTGCGCGCCAATGCCGAAGCTGATTTCTCGCACGTCGAGGCCCTGGTCCGTGCGAAGTCGCTGCCAGAAGTTTTTGAGTTGCAGACTACCTTCCTGCGCAAGCGCGTCGAAATGGGTGTCGAGCAAGCTAAGGAATTTCAGGAACTCACTAGCAAGGCGGCGGCCGACGTCTCCAAGCCGGTCACAGACGCCTTCGAGAAGGTGCTGAAGGATCTCAAGGCCGCCTGATTGTTTAAGCGACCGGAGCAAATCGGGACACAGGAGATCGACGCCCCCCGCCGATCTTCTTCTTTGTGGCTTGCCATCGCGGCTACGGCTGAGGACGGACACCGGATGGTCGCCCTGGAGGGCGCGACGCCAGGTTCCGATGCTTCGGTCCGGCCTCCGTCTATTTCACCGCTCATTGCTGTCTGCGATGCCGAGGTGCTCGTTGGCGGCCGCGGTCATCTTCTGTGGCGACCAGAGCGGTTCGCAGGTCACCGTGACCTCGACGAACTCGATCCGGAACACTACAAGCCGCGTCGCGGGCCCCCTCCTTCAGGTAATGGTTGGGCAGCCGCGCGTCGTCGTGGTCATCACGAGGTTTGACGACGCCGCTGTCGTTGACCAGGACGGCAGATCGACGATGTTGTAGCCGAGTTCCGGATCGATCACGAAGCGAAGCGCCTCCATGTGGACCGCGCGACGGCCTCATGTCGCTACTCGACGAGCTGCACGGACTGGGCAGCCGGGATATCCTTCATCCCGAGGCTCGAGCAATCCTGGTTGACGGTCGAATTGCCCGACCACTGAATCGTGTCGGCCACAACCTGGGTGCACCCGTTCTTGCCCGAGAAATTGCCAAGATAGTCGACCTCCTGCCTGGGGAAATAGATTGCGCCGGTCAGCAAGGAGGTTGCGGTGCCGTTGAAGTTGCTTTTTGCGCTGGCGCCATTCCTGTCGCCATAGAACAGCACCCCGGAATAGGTGCCCGAGGTCGGCGCGCTCAGCGTCACGGTGGCGTTGCCGTTGATACTCACCGTCGAGCTGCCGGCCATGAAAATGGTTACGCCGTTGGTGCAGGGTGCGGCGCAGGTGATGACTGCGCCGGCGTTGATCTTTAAATTGCCCTGCACGACATAAGTACCGGAAGAAAGCGCGACATTGCCGTTGAGGTTCATGCCGCTGCAGTAGGTCCCGGACTGGAGTGTTTGCGTCGTCTTTCCGCCGTTGACATTTCTGCACGGGTTGGTGGCGGCGGGCGTCGGCAGGCTGGAGAACGGATCGGACGCTGGCAGAGCCTGGGTGATCGGAGACTTGCAGACCGTGGTCACCGGATTGGTCAGCGAAACGCCGCCGACCGTGATCAGGCAGTCGGTCTGGAGTCCGGCCGAGCCCTGCACCTTGATGGCATCCGGGGCGGTCGAATCCGACATGACCGAGCAGCCGCTGAGCTTGACGCTCGTGCTGCCGGAAAACAGCGCCGCCTGCGCGGCCGATGGATTGAGCGCCAGCACGCAGGCCTTGGAGGCATCGGTGATGAGCGCCACCGCCCTCGCCTGCTCCGGCACCTTGCTCTCAGTGAAAATGGCGGTGAACATCCGGTCAAGGTTCTGGTTGAGGATCACCTCCACCGCCTTCTTGGCCGCGTTCGGCCCCGAGGTGGGCGGCGTGTTGACGACGATGGTGCCGGTACCCAGCCCGTTGTCGGTGGCCGACTGCGTGGCGGCCGCCGTGATCGCCGCGGTGTTGGAGCCGGCGACCTTCTCCAGCGCGCCGGCATAGGCGGCGGCGTCGGCCGTCGCCTGCAGCTTCAGGCTCGAATAGTACCAGTAGGACGTCTCGACACCCAGCCCCGCCCCGGCGACGACAATCGGCAAGGTCAAGGCAAAGATGACCGCAACGTTGCCGCTCTCGCCTCGTCGCAGGTGATGAAAGACGAAATGTCTGAATATACGGCCAAATGACGCCATGGCGGAGCGTGCCCAAGCTATCCCAGCCATTACGTCAGCATCCCTCGATAAACGAATGGCTAATTTTTTGCTAGACGTGCGCTTGTCGGACCCCAGAGTGCAAATTCGGTTCAGGTTTTCGGACCTTAGGTCCAAGTGTCGTAAGACTTAAGGCTTAACTTGCGGATTGGATTGCCAATTTAGCATTTTGGTGATGCGACTGCGCTCGTTCCTGGTCCACGCCGAGCCGCCGAACGTTCGAAAATCGCCACCTTTTGCCCGCAAATCATCCGCACATCGCGGCACAACCTTCGCATTTGAAAGTCGTGATGTCCTCCCGGCTCGAATTTCGGCGCCAGAGATGGCCGCGCGCCTCCAACTCTTCGAAGAGGAATACGGGTTCGCGCGGCAATCGACCGCTCCCTAAGAATCACGCACGTGACGGTCATTCCGACTGCTGGACGGGGCCTCGGCTTCCAGCAGAACTGAGCAGTCGACCGCGTCGTGAAACTCAGCAGTAGGATCAAACAAGAGCCAGGAGGCGTAAGACCGAAGCCGCTTGAGCCTGGCCGTTTTTTCGAGCCGCGCCTGGCGCTCATCCTCCCCTGGCAATGTTCGAGGTGGTGTTTTGTTTTTCTCGACAGGAGATTGCATGGCTTGCCTCGGGGGCGTCGCAGAACGTATGGCAAGATCGGAGGAGTAGTGACTAGAGCTTCCTCCAGGTCTCTGATTGAATTTTAACACGATCCCAGCAAACTGACTGCTCCGGACGTTCGGTTTTCCTTTTACTTCTGCCGGAACGCCGTGTGCAGCGACGTCGTCAGCGGGCCGAGAATATAGTCCAGCGCGGTGCGTTCCTCGGTCACGATCATGACGGACGCCGGCATGCCGGGATAAAGCTGGATCTGCGGGGCGGCGGCGAGCTCTTCCGCGTCCACCGCAACGTCGGCGACATAATAGGGAAAGCCGGTTTTGGCATCGGTGACGCGGTCGGCCGAGATGCGGGTGACGCGGCCGTGGATGACCGGCGTCGTGCGCTGCTTGTAGGAGGTGAAGCGCACTTCGGCCGTCATATCGGCGCGCAGGCTGGATATGTCCTCGACCTTGACCTGCGCCTGGACGATCAGCGAATTCCTGGCCGGCACGATGTCGAGGATAGTCTGGCCGGGGGAGACAACCGCGCCGGTGGAAAAGACCGTGAGGTCCATCACCTGGCCGTCATAGGGCGCGCGCACTTCGGCACGGTCCACCGTGGCCTGCGCGGCAAACATCTTCGGCACCAGATCGGCAAGGCTCGACTGGGTGTCGATCAGCATGGCCGACAGCTTTGCGCGGCGCTCGTTGGTGAGCTGCGCAATCTGGCTCTCGAGCTCCGCCTTGCTCTGGCGGTTTCCCGCGATTTCGCCGAGAGCCTGGTCGATGAGGCCCTGCAGGTCGGACGCCGAGCGGTCAAGCTCCAGGATACGCGGCTTGGTCGTCAGCCCGGCTTTCAGAAGCTTGTTGAGGCCCGCCTTTTCGTCGATCGTCGATTTGAGCTGCGCGCGAAAGGATTCGACGCGCGCCTGCTTGCCGTCGATCTGCTCGTCGAGCTCGGCGATCCGCTTCTGTAGGATCTGCCTGGCGCCGGCCATGGAAGCGCGCTGGCTTTCGAGGTCGGCAATCTGGTTGGCCATCGCGTCCTGCAGGTAGGCTTGGTGCTCGGCGGTGATGTCCTTCGGAAAGGCGACCGCCTCATGGCCGTCGAGCTCGGCGCGGATGCGGGCATCGGTGGCGCGCAGCAGCGCATATTGCTGCGAATAGAGATTGAATTCGGAACGGGCACGTGTGTCGTCGAGCACAACCAGCACATCGCCGGCCCTGACCATGTCGCCGTCCTTGACCCGGATTTCCTTCACCGTGCCGCCGTCGAAATGCTGGACGCTCTTGCGGTTGCCCTCGACCTTCACCACCGCGTCGGCAAGCACCGCGCCGTTGAGCGGCGCGAGAGCCGCCCAACCGCCGAACACGCCGAAGAAGAGCGCGATGATGAGCACGCCGACCCAGACCGGTCCCCGGATCGAATCCGGGTTGGCGCCCGCGTCTTCGGCGGCGGAGAGGCTGCGATAGGTGGCGGCGATATCGGTCATTGGGTCGCCACCGCGATGGGCGCGGCGCGCTGGTTGAGCAGCGCCACGATCTCGTTTCGCATGCCGAAGGCTTCGACCGCGCCGTCCCGCAAGAGCAGGATCTTGTCGACATTGGCCAAAGTCGAGGGCCGGTGCGAGACGATGATGACCGTGCTGCCACGGCGCTTGAGCTCCAGCGCGCATTCGCTGAGCGCGCGGTCGCCATCGGCATCGAGATTGGAGCTTGGCTCGTCGAGCACGATGAGGTTCGGCATGCCGAACACGGCGCGGGCCAGCGCGATGCGCTGCCGGTAACCGCCGGACAGCACCGCGCCGCCCTCGCCGATCTGCGTCTCGTAGCCTTGCGGCAGGCGGATGATCATCTCATGCACGCCGGCGAGCCGGGCGGCCTCGATCACCTCGCGGTCGACATCGGTCTTGAAGCGGCCGATGTTGGCGGCGACCGTGTCCGAAAACAGCTCGATGTCCTGCGGCAGGTAGCCGATATGGTCGCCGAGCGACTCCCGCCCCCATTGCGTGAGGTCGGCGCCGTCCAGTCGCACCGTGCCGCGGCTCGGCTGCATGATGCCGGCGAGATGACGGGCGAGCGTGGACTTGCCGGCGCCGGATGGACCGACGATGCCGAGCGCCTCGCCGGCATCGAGCCGGAACGAGACGTCGCGCAACAGCACCTTCTGCAGGCTGGGAATGGCGAAGCTGAGCTGCTCGACGGCAATCTTGCCGGTCGGCTTCGGCAGGTTGAACGAGCGCTCGCCTTGCGCGCCGCCGTCAAGCAGCTTCTCGACCCTTGCAAGGGCGGCCCGCGCCAGGATCAGGCCGCGCCAGAGGCCGACGATCTGCTCGACCGGCTGCAGCCCCCTGCCGAGCAACAGGCTGGCAGCAAACATCGAGCCGCCGGTGATCTGCCGCTCGATGACCAGATAGGCGCCGAGGCCGAGGATCAGCGACTGCATGGTGAGGCGCAGGAAGCGGATCAGGCCCGACATCAGCGCGGCGCGGTCGCTGGCCTGCCCCTGCTGCCGGAGCGCCAGGCCGCGGTCGCGCCCCCAGCGGCGCACGAGGCCCTCGAGCATGCCCATGGCGCGAACGACTTCCGCGTTCCTGAGGCTCATCTCGGTGAAATTGTAGTTGGCCGTGGCGAGGTCGTTGGCCTGCTTGAGCGGTGCCCGGACCATGTATTCGTTGAGCACCGCCATGGCGATGAGAAGCAGCGAGGAGCCAAGTGCGAAGAAGCCCAGCCATGGATGCAAGAGGAAGATGATGCCGATGTAGATGGGCGACCATGGCAGGTCGAACAGCGCGTGGATGCCGCTGCCGGTGATCACTTGGCGGAACGTGTCGAAATCGCGTATCGGCTGGCTTTGCGCGGCGCCCTGCGACGGCGTCTCGACCGACGCGGCCAGGATCCTAGCCGAGAGCAGCCGATCGAGCCGCGCGCTGGCCCGCGTCAAGATCGCGGCGCGGACAAGGTCGAGACCCGCCAGCGCCAGGAAGGCCGCCAGAAGCACGAGCGTCAACATCACCAGCGTCGTCTCGCTGCCGCTGGTGACCACACGATCGTAGATCTGCAGCATGTAGAGCGGGGATGCGAGGTAAAGCAGATTGATCGCCAGGCTGAACACCGCCGCGAAGACGAAATAGCGGCGGCAGGCGCGAAGCGCATCCCTGACGATTCTAGACTTGCCGTTCAATTCCAGAACCCCACTCGATACTCGTCAGGTCGTCGTTCTTCAGGCGCGTGAGCCGCCGGACACCGGCGGCTCACGCATTGCTTCAAACGAACTCGCTCGTTCCGCTGGCCACGCCCGTCAGCGAGAACTCCGCCGGATTGTAGGTGACGACGGTATGGCCCTCGCCGTCATCCCCAAGTTTGAAGCCGTCCGCATCATAGGTACCGAGCAGATGCAGCGTCGCATTGTGCGCGCCGTCTGAGACCGTCAGCGTGCCGCCGCTGCCGTCCTGGTTCGCCTGGTAAACGGCCGTCGTGGCGGCGCCGAACGAGATATCGTTGAGGTCCAGCTTGTCGTCATTGGTGATGCCGCCGATCAGCCCGCTGTAGTCGAAGGAATCGTCCAACTCCAGCGTGCCGGCCGCATCATGGGCGAAGGTGACGTCCGTCGACGATGCGCCGCCGAATTCCAGCTTCGACAGATTGCCGATCGTGGCATCGCCCTCGCCGGTGACCGCGCCGTGGATGGCAATGTTGCCGCCATTGGCCCACAGCATGCCGGAATTCTCGACCCCGCCGGCAACGACCAGGCCACCCGCGCCGGTCGCTTCCAGCGTGCCGGAATTGGCGACGACGCTGCCGCCGGTATCGATGACCAGGGCATTCGAGCCGGAGGCGATGATGGTGCCCCTGTTGTCGAGCCCAAGCATGCCATCGCCCAGTTGGCCGGCGCCTGAGATGGTGTTGTCGACATTGGTCAGGGTGACATCCGGACCGGTACCGGAAATGATATTGAAAGCGCTGTCGGAGAGCTCGACCTGCCCGCCGCCATGCAGCGTCACGCCGTGCTGAATGACCTGCAGCAGGGTTTCGCTGCCGGCCGAGTTCAGCGAGATGACGCCGCTATTGTTGACCGTGCCGCTCAGCGGCAGCAGTGCGCCGTCGCCAATCGTCATTGTGCCGGGGTTGTTGACCACCGGCGTCTGGTCGAAGACGAAATTGCCGGCGCCGAGCGCGGAGGAATGCACCCCGTCCAGTGTGATCGACTGCCCGTCGCCGAGCGTAATCACCGCATTGCCGTTGGCATCGTCGGCGGTATGCGCCTGAACATCGGCAAAGCTCTGGAGCCCGGAGTAGCCGATGAGGTCGATCTGGTCGGCGGCCGCGTCGAAGCTGTGCACGGTATCGTTGCCGATCGGCTGCGAGAAGACGAACAGATCGTTGCCGCTGGAGCCGGTGAGAACGTCGTCGCCCGACCAGGCGAAGATCGGTGATCCCGGCGCATAGGCCTCGACATTGTCGGCGATCGATGCGCTTCCGGTCGTGCCGTCGGCATTGGTCCAGGCCATGTGGACGTCAAGCACTGCGGCGCCAGTATAATTGGGCGGGGTGATGACGGTGAGCGAATGCACATCGTTGGTCTGCACCGTCCAAGACCCATCGGCGTTCTGCACGGCGCCATCGATGACCCAGCCGGCGGGCATCGCGGAGACAGTCACTGATACTGGCATGTGACTACCGGTAGGATCGGCCAACGCCAGATTGATTGGCTCGCCTGCGATGCCGGCCGGCTTTGCCACGCTGATGGTGATGGAATGAGAAATGCTGGTGTTTGTGCCATCACTGGCTATGACATTGACTACACGCGGTGTCTGATCATGCGCGCCAGTTTTGGTATCCGCGTATTGTAGTCCTTGAAGGATAGTTTGGTAGGTGGCGACTGTTGCCGACCCGGTGACCGACAGGACGCCTGTCGTCGTATCGTAGCTTACCGTCAGACCAGCGGCTGTCGCGAGGGAATTTGCACTCGCAGTCAGCGACAAGAACTCTTTCGGATTGCCGATCCCATCGTCCGGTCGGTTCGTCAATGTGGCCGTCAAGGACATCAATATCGTCGAGTCTGCATCCGAAATGGTCGCAGAGCCGGCGATAGACACAGGCGTGGTCTGCGAGGGATAGCTGGCTGTCGCGTTGTTTCCGGAACCGGGTCCATTAAGATCTACAACCGGCGCTTGGCCTCCACCCGTTACATTAATAGTGGCAGTGGCGCTGCTGGTATCCGTGCCTCCGTTGGCCGTGCCGTCTCCATCCACCAACGTATAGGTCACCGTCTTGGTCGCAGTGGGGCTGGTAGCGTTGGAATAGAGGATATGGTCGGCCAGGGCCGCCGCCGCCGCTTGCGTGGCATTGGCGTTGAACGTGATGACGAGGTTCGACCCGTTTGTACCACCACTGAACGTTCCGATGACCGTACCGCCATATGTCACGTTGCTGCCGCTGACGCCGATCTGGCCGGCGCCGGTGCCCTGGTTCTGGATGGCCAGCTGGTCGGCCGACGTGCCGTTCGATGTAAAGGCGACAGTCAGCGAGCCGCCGTTGAAATCGGCCGAGTCTATGTCCGTGACCGTCCCCGAGGGCGCAATAGCCGTGGCGGCAGAACCGGCCGTATAGTTGATACTTGTGGAGGTTCCTGCCGAAGCGCCGTTCAGGTCTATGACGGGCGCATCGTTGGTGCCGTTGATTGTGACGGTAACCGTCTGGGTGTCCGCGGCCGCATTGTTGTCGCTGCTTTGCACCGTGTAGGTCAGCATCAGAGACTGACCGGCAGCGAGATAGTTGAAGGCCTGTGTGCCCGAGTTGAAGGTCCAGCTGAGATTGTGCGTGTCCGTCGGGTTAGCAGCAAGCCCCGATGTCGGGGTCACATTTAGCATTGCCAGCAACTGGGCATTGGACAGGCCGAGGCCTGCCGTCGTTCCCGAGGCAACCACGCCGGTGACCGAAGAACTGACCGTGTCGGCAACGTCGGCGTCGGTTACCGTCAAGGTGCCGTTGGCCGTCAAGCCGGCATTTGTCTCCGTCAAAGTGGCCGACGCGGTGTCAGGGGTTCCGGTTCCCACAAGATGAATGTCCGGGGCGTCGTTGACACCGGTGACGGTGATGGTCAGCGAGGCGACCGAGGTCGCGCCGTGCTCGTCGGTGACGGTGTAGCTGGCCACCACGTCG
>NZ_JBEPLM010000019.1:0-116377 GCF_040545255.1 Mesorhizobium shonense | reverse complement strand
CATCGGACACCTCGTCGCCACCATAGAACCCGACGAATGCTCAAACTACTTCAACAACGCCGGATACGCTTCCGTCAAAACCTGAAACGCTCTAGGCCCGGCAAGAGGTGACAGCCCTGCCCTTCCTCACGGCCTTCCTAGACGGCCTGAACGCACAGCCGGGGAGTGGGTCAGTTTGAAATCTGAAGTACCGCTGGGGGACGGTGGTAGTCCTTTAGGATGCATTGCATTTGAATATTAGTTATGTCTAATTTTATCGTTTGGCGTGGCGCTGGAAGGCCGTGCCACGCTCCAAAGATGCGGCGTCCGTAGCAGTGTCAGGAGGAACGAAATGAAAACGATCCTTATCGTCACGACAGCGCTTGCATTCGCAGTCTCCGCTCCCGCGTTTGCGGACCCTAAAGGCAGTACGACGACAACCACCAGTGAGCAGGGACATAGCGGAAACCCACCCAACAACGATAATGGTACGACAACGACTACGACATCGACCGGACCGAGCGGGCAAATCAATAACGGCAAGACCGACTGCAATAATTGCTCAACGACGACCACGACGACCGGACCGGGGAATAGTAACTGATTACGACTATGTTGTGCGGGAAAACCGCGGGCATGCCGTGAAGACCGTCTGGCGAAGGGAGAGGGGTGCGGATGATTGTTGGGGAACCCGCCCCCTTTTATCGCTAGCCGTTGCGGCGGCGCCACCGGCATTTGCCGCAAAGAATGGCTTCGACAGCGACACGACAACCACCTCCGGGCAGGGGAATGGCGGAAAGACAAACGACAGCGCCAACCCTGACAACAATGGCCAGACGACAACCACGACCGACGAACCGTGCAAGAACAGGTAAGTGCCTCAGGGGGCGGAAATGCCCCCTGTTCATTGCCCACTGTCGAGGCAGTCGCTTCGAGAACGCCGACCCAAAGCACCATGGGGCCGCTGCCGTTCGTTCTGCATTACCCGCTGAATGCAGCTCCAGCCACGGCGCAGAGCCAATGGCCGTTCACCTGGACACCGCCGTAGTGTGCCTGCGTTGGCGCGCATAGGCCACGCAGGCGTCCACCGTGCTGACGCAGAGCGCATCGCGGGGTGCTGCAGCTCTGAAACATCCGAACGGAGCGGTCATGAATTTTCGCTGAATGGAGCCTTCAGGCTCCGTTCCGGGCCAACCTCCTACAAAAGGGCCGTTCAACCGCGGTCCCCTGCCGCATGAAGGAGAAGCCCCATGACCCGCACATCAATTGTCGCCGCAGCCTTGGCAGCCGTCGTCGGCTTTACCACCATCGCTCCCGCGATGGCCAATGACGTCAACATCGAGCAATATGGCTGGCGCAATTCCGCCGGCGGCGGCCAGCACGGCTATCGTAACCGCATACACGTCTATCAGGATGGCCGCTTCAACACCGCGATCGGCCAGCAATATGGTCATCGCAACCGGTCGGTGATCGGGCAGCAGGGCGTCAACAACTACGGCGCGACCTATCAATACGGCAGCCGAAACGCCGCAGGCATTGCCCAGTTCGGCTCGAACCACACCGCGATCCTGACGCAGGACGGCAATGGCAACATCGCCGCCGGCGTCCAGGTCGGCCACGGCTGCAACGCCGACGTCAGCCAGGGCGGCAGCGGCAATGTCGCCGCGTTCGTCCAGGACTGCCCCTGAACCATGGACGGCCGGCAACGGTGTTGCCGGCCACCATCCTGACATCGCGAGGAGATCATCCATGACCAGATTGGACAAGCGAACGGCAGCGGCGTCGGCCGCGCTGCTGGCCGTGATCGCCGCCGGCGCGACCGGGGCGACGGCCGGCAAGGATGGCTCGAATTCCGGGCCGCTGCGATGCGAGATACGAGATGCGATTGAAGGAGACGCCATTCTGCTGGAGCCCCTGGTTTATGCCGACAAGACCATCAGCGGCACCTACACGGTCAGCGTCTCCGGCGACGGCCCGTCCGGCTCCGCTAACATCCGGCAGGGCGGCACCTTCGAAGCCAGCCCCGGCAATCCCGCCTCGCTCGGCCGGATGAGCGTGGGGGCGAATGGCGCTGCCTACGACGTCAAGCTGAAAGTGATCGCAGGCAGCACGAGCGTCAGCTGCGCCAAGCAAGTGTCCGGCCCTACCTGAACGCCGGCTCCCGCGGTCCGCAGATCAAGCAAGGGCTCCGTGCAACCGGAGCCCTTCGGCGTTTCCAACAGGCCCTGGAGCATGTCTTGAACGGCTGCTGAACGATCCCTTCCGTCAAGGTTCAGCTTGGCTATGCGACTGTTCCTCATCAACGGTCGAACCCGCCAGGAGACGTAACATGAACCGCCAGATCACGAAGCTCGTCCAAGCCACCGCGCTCGCCGCGGCCATCGGCCTGCCTCTTGTTGTCGCTCCGGCAAAAGCGGGCGGTTCGATCGGGCTTTACTACTCGCCTCGGACGGCCCGCGATGCGCGGGCGCTGGATTTCGGCCTGCGAGCTTATTCGCTCTACAACGGGCTGCGCGGCGGCGCTCATATCAGGCAGCTCGGGCGGAACAACCGTGCCGGCATAGGTCAGGACGGTGCCGGCAATCGCGGCATAATTCGACAGGAAGGCAGCGGCCACTCCGCTACCTTGCGGCAGGACGGCAACGACAATTCCTATGGCATTTTCCAGTTCGGCAGAAACACCGACGCCAGCATCGCGCAGGCCGGCGACGGCCAAAGCGGAGCAGCCCTGCTGTTCGGCTGGTAGGCGAGAAGTCGCCTGGTTGCGGATACGTGGCCGGCTCTCCAGCCACGCATCCGTTGCCGATGATCGATTGCAGCCCGCGAGGACTCGCGAGCAGGCCCCCCGGCAAACGGAGGGCAGCCGTTAAAGCATGTCTCCCGAAAGTGGGACCGGTTTCGGGACAAAGACATGCGTAAAATCAAGACCTAAAGCGCATGGAGCGAATCTGAAAGATCGCGACGCGCTTTAGGCCTCGGCTGGCCTCAATCGTCCCAATCATCCCAATTGTCTTCATCCTGCGGATAGCTGGGAACGACTCTGATAACCGTCCGCGGACGCTGATAGCGCCAATAATACTCGTCCGGTACCTGCGGCTCGTAGGTGCGGTAGATTTGCCGGTAGTGGTGCTTGGGCTTCCAGTACTTGTGCTTCTTGTGCGACCGCACGCAGTAGCCGTCCTCGGTCAGGTACGCGCATGTCACGTGCGCTTCTTGAACCAAGCTGTTCCTATCCGGCGCAGCGATCATGGGCGCAGCCTGGACCGCAGCCATCGGTGCCAGCATGGTGCCGGCAAGGGCAAGAACAGACAATTTCATCGACCTCTCCTTCGTCTCGAGTCGGAGCCGGAAAAACCTCCGGATTGGGGACGATTTGGGGCGGCCGGTGATCACTTTGATTTTCCGCCGCACATATGAGCGTTAGATCATGTTTTCTATCGGCATGCTCAACGCTCGCCTTTAAAGCATGTCTCCCGAAAGTGGGACCGGTTTCGGGACAAAGACATGCGTAAATCAAAAACCTAAAGCGCACGGAGCGAATCTGAAAGATCGCGACGCGCTTTAGGACTGAAGTTTTCCGCGCCATCCCTGCGAAACTGACCGGCGTATGAGACCGCAGAACCATTCTTCGCGGGCTTCCAACGCTGACAAATATGGGCGCTCTCGCATGGCCCCGCCTGACCCCACTCACCTGGAAACCGCCGTCACCTTGTGATTGCGTTGGCGCGCATAGGCGACGCAGGCGTCGACCGTGCTGACGCAGAGCGCATCGATGCTGTTCGGCAAATTGTTGTCGCCGGCATAGGTGACTTCCGCGACATGGCCGCCGACCATGCGGATCTGCGTATTGCAGTAGCCTCCGGGCGAGACGTTGAGCGACCCTCCGACCGCCGGGATCGCGCCCACAGCCATGGTCGGGACCGCGATGTTGAGATTGCCGCGCTGCACGTTGCGCTGATAGGTCCAGATCTGGCCGGATGATCCCGCATCGGCCGTCGCGGTCGGAAAGCCGGCGCACATGCGGATGTCGGCCTCGCTGAGACCGACCATCTCTTTGCGGGCGGCAGCAGCGGTGACGTCCTCTTTCGCGACCCGCGAGGTATCGTCGGGAACGACACAGGAAGACAGGATGGAGATGCCTGTCGCGACAAGGACAAGTTTTCGAATGCGCAAAGATGTCATGCCGTCGGTCGGAGTTGCATGTCGTCCCACCTGCCCAGTTGGCTACCTAGGCAACCAGACGGCGCGGTCAACCCGCCTCACGAAACGCAGCCGCTTTCACGTCACCCGAAAGTAACTCGTCATCCCGGTCTTCTGGTGCTCGATGATGTGGCAGTGCAGCAGCCAGTCGCCGGGGTTGTCGGCGACGAAGCCCAGCTGAACCTTCTCGTCGGGCTGGATGAGATAGGTGTCGGAGACGAGCGGCTGGACTTGCCGCGTCGAGGACGACAGCACTTTGAAACTCATGCCGTGTAGGTGGATCGGGTGAGAGTGCGGCGTGAGATTTTCCATGTCGATGATGTAGCTCTTGCCGAGCTTGAGTTCGGCGAGCGGCGCGGTCGGGTTCGGCGTGTCTCCCGGCCACGGCACCTTGTTGATCGCCCAGAAACTGTAGCCGAGTGAGCCGCAGATGCTGTCGGCCGAACCGTTCTCCGCTGTGGCGCTGAGCGCCAGCGGAATGCGTTTGGCGCTTGCAAGATCCACCTCCGCCACCGGGTTGGCCTCCAAAGAGCCGAGATCGCGCAGATCCCGCTTGAGCGATTTCCCGACCGCACGCAGCGTCGCCAGAATCTTCGGCTTGGTGCCCCTGACGTCGCGCAGGCTAACGATCGCGCCTTCGTCGTCGGGCATGCGGACGGCAAGCTCCAGCCGCTGGCCGGGCCCGAGCTGCAAGGCGTCGGGCGCGAAGCGTTGCGGCACCGGATTGCCATCGAGCGCGATGACTGATGCTTCGGCGCCGTCGACGCGGAAGGCATAGATGCGGGTGACGTCGGTGATGGCGGCCCTGAGCCGCACCAGGCCGCCTGCCGGCGCGTCATATTGCGGCTGGTCGAGCCAGTTGGCCGTGCGCACCGTGCCGTAAGTGCCGGCTCTCGCAGCATCACGCGGCCGGAACGACTCGATGAACTGGCCGTCGTCGCCGAGGCGCCAATCGCGCAGATTGATCACCAGTTCGGAATCGAACACCGGATCGTTCGGGTTCTCCACCACAATCACGCCGGTCAGCCCGTGGCCCATTTGCTCGAGCGTGTTGCAGTGCGGGTGGTACCAGAAGGTGCCGGCGTCGGGCGGCGAAAACGCGTAGTCGAAATGATCGCCTTGATAGACATAGGGTTGCACCAGGAACGGCACGCCGTCCATCTTGTTCGGAACCCGGATGCCATGCCAGTGGATCGTGGTCGGGTCGTCGATGCCGTTGACGAGCCGCGCGGCAAAGGGCTCGCCCTTGCGCATCCTGACGACCGGCGGCATGCCGGCCGCACCATAGGTGAGCACGTTTTTGGTCGGGCCGGCCTCCGCCAGCTTCGCCTCGATGCTGACGGCCTTCAGGACAAGCGGCTCAGGCTTCGCCGCCGCGAGACCGGTCAATCTGCCGGCAGTCGAGGCACCGATGCCAGCGAGGCTGGCGGCCGCGGCGGCTTTGAGAAGATTGCGGCGCGTGAATATCGTCATATGGCTTTCCGGCGGGCAAGGTCCCGCTGCGTCCCAGGCTGAACCGTTCAGCCGCCTATCACCATCCGCGTCGCCGGCCTAGTCCCGCAGGCTGAAGACGAAGGGTGCCGTGCGGGTGACGCGCGCGCCGAGCTCCACCGGCGGGGTAGGCACGGTTGCGCCCTGCAGCGCGCCAAGCGCCGCGCGATCGAGGTCCGAGTCGCCGGAGGATCGCGCCAGCCGGGCGGAGACCACCCTGCCTGAGGCATCCACCGTGAAGGTGACGCTGGGGCTGCCTTCGGCTTTTCTCGAGCGCGCCGCGCTTGGATAGCGCGTGTGCCGCCTGATCCAGGCCGCCAGGCTGGTATTCCACCGCGACGGGCTGACGCTCGACCGCGGCGACGCGTCGGAGGATTGCGGCGCTGCGGCCTTCGTTCCCGCCTTGGCATCGATGCTGGCCGTCGTCACCGTCTTGGGGGGTGCCGGCTTTTCCTTCTTTGGCCGCTCCCTCGGCTTTTCGGCAGGCTTCTTTTCCGCTTTCTTCTTCGCCTCGACCGGCTTGTCCGCCTTGACGTCCGTGTCGACCGGTTTCGGCTGCGGCAGTGGAATGACGACGTCGGGAGCCACGGCCTCGACAGGGTCAGGCACGACCTCGTCCAGCGGCTGCTTTTCGCCCAGCGCTGCCACGGTCGGCTCTGCCGGCTCGGCCTCTTCCACTTTATCGGCCTCGACCGGCTGCTCGGTCACCGGCTCGGCCTTTTCCACGACCGGCGCCGGGTCGGCGACCGGCCTCACTTCGCTGACCGTCGGCGTCTCCTCTGCCGCATCGGGCGGATCCGGCGTGACGGCGTCGAGTGTCGCGACGTCTTCCGGCACCGCGGGTGCAATCACCATCGGCGCCATTTCGATCGCCAGAGCCGGCGGCGGGCCGCCGTCCGGCACTTCGGCGAAGCTGAGGTTCTGCACCGCATAGGCGACCGCGACATGCGCGGCGAGAATGATCGCGGCAGCACTCGTCCACAGGCCGGCTTCGCGGAGGCCGAAGCGCGGATGGGAGGACAAGGTGGCGATCATTCGCGTCATGGCGCCGGGCTGCCGCTTGTCGCCGGCGCGGGACTTCCGCCCGTGGCTGGAGCCGTGCCGCCAGCACCGGATGCCGTCTCCAATCCGACCAGCGCCACCTTGAGATAGCCTGCGGCGCGCAAAAGGTTCATCACCTCCATCAGTTCGCCATAGCCGATATTTCTGTCGGCGCGCAGGAAGATGCGCGTCTGCTTGTCGCCCTTGGTGCGGCTGTCGAGCACCGCGGCGAAGGCGGGACGCGGCGCGCTGTCATTGCCGATCGCCAGCGTGAGATCGCTTTTCAGCGTCAGAAACAGCGGCGTCTCGGGCCGTGGCGCCGGCGTCGCGGTCGATCCAGGCAGGTCGACATTGACGTCGACGGTCGCCAGCGGTGCCGCGACCATGAAGATGATCAAAAGCACCAGGATGACGTCGATGAACGGCGTGACGTTGATCTCGTGGCTTTCCTCGAGATCCTCGCCTGCCGTCTCACGGATCCGCGCCGCCATCGCCGTCTACTCCGCCGCCATTGCCGTTGCCGGCGGCACCGTGCGGAAATCGAGATCGCGGCTGACCAGCCGCTCGACGCCGGCGGAAGCGTCGGCGAGGATCTGTCGGTAGCCGGCTATCGAGCGTGCGAAGATGTTGTAGATGACGACCGCCGGAATGGCCGCGACCAGGCCCATGGCGGTGGCGAGCAGCGCTTCGGCAATGCCCGGCGCTACCACCGCCAGATTGGTGGTCTGCGCCTGCGAGATGCCGATGAATGCGTTCATGATGCCCCAGACGGTGCCGAACAGGCCGACGAACGGCGCCGTCGATCCGATGGTGGCGAGCAGGCCGGTGCCGCGCGACATGCGCCGTGCCGCCGCCGCCTCGATGCGCGAAAGCCTGGAGGTGACGCGCTCCTTCAGGCCGTCGCCCGAGGCATGGTCCAGCGCGCCGGCCGAAAGTGCTCGCTCTTCCTCCGCCGCCCGCACCAGCAGCGCGCCGGGTCCGTTGCCATGGCCGAGCGCGCGGCCGGCCTGCATCAGCGTCGCGGCATTGCCGATGGCAACGGCCGCA
The DNA here is from genome assembly GCF_040545255.1 of Mesorhizobium shonense. NCBI lineage: Bacteria > Pseudomonadati > Pseudomonadota > Alphaproteobacteria > Hyphomicrobiales > Phyllobacteriaceae > Mesorhizobium > Mesorhizobium shonense. Next base: position 108,619 of record NZ_JBEPLM010000019.1, on the reverse strand, counting down.
CGGCGCGCCCTGAGCTTGCCGCCGAGGATCTCCAGCGACTTGGCGAGCCAGATCGTCCAGATGACCAGCGAGGCGAAGGCAAGCCCGACCATGACGGCTTTGACGACGATGTCGGCCGCCATGAACATGCCCCGGGGCGAAAGGTCATGCGGCAGCGTGAGCGAAATGGCGGAAGGCTCTTCACCCCCGGCGTTGCTCGGAGCCGGCTGGGTATTCGGCCCGACCGGTGCCTGCACGGCTGCCGGCGGTGTCATGGGCTGTTGGGTGGGCGCCTGTGCGGCCGGCGCCGGCGTTGCCGGTTGCTCCTGCGCCAGCGCTATACTGGCTGAAAGAATAGGGCCAGCCGAAAGAATGGCGGACGCGGCCAGCGCCGCAAAAAAACTGTTCCGGGACAAGGTTCGTCCTCGCTTCTTCATTGCACGTAACCGATTGGCTGGCCGCTGACGGGATGCTTGAGCACGCCCATCTCGACGCCGAAAATGTCCTTGAGCACGTCGCCCCGCATGATCTCGTCCGGCGTGCCGCGCCTCAGCAGCCGTCCTTCCTTCAGCGCGATCAGCTCGTCGCAATAGCGCGCCGCCATGTTGGGGTCGTGCAGCACCACGACGACGCAAAGGCCGCGCTTGCGGCTGAGCTCGCGGACCAAACCGAGCACCTCGACCTGATGCGCGATGTCGAGCGCCGAGATCGGCTCGTCGAGCAGCATCACGCCGGCATTCTGCGCCACCAGCATGGCGAGCCAGGCGCGCTGCCGCTCGCCGCCGGAAAGCTCATCCACCAGCCGGTCGGCGAAAGCGCTCATGTCGGTTAGCGCCAGCGCCTCCTCGACATGGCTTTTGTCTTCCGGCCCGAACCGGCCGAGCGCGCCATGCCAGGGATAGCGCCCGAGCGCCGCCAGCTCGCGCACCGTGAGGCCGGTCGCCGCCGGCGTCGTCTGCGGAAGATAGGCGAGAGCCCGCGCCAGCTCGCGCGCGCCCCAGCCGGCGAGCGGGCGCTCGGCGAAGCGGATGTCGCCGGAGCTTGCCGGCTGCTGGCGCGCCAGAAGCTTGATTAGCGTCGACTTGCCGGAACCGTTATGGCCGATCAGCCCGTAGACACGCGTGCATTGCAGCTCGAGCGAGACAGGCCCGAGCAGCGTGCGCTCGCCGACGGCAAAGCGCACCGCCTCGACATGAAAGGCTGTCTGGATATCTGCTCCGGTCAACATCCGTCTCCCAACCGGCCGCTGCCTAGGGCTGTCGCCAGGGTGGCCAACGCCGGTTGACTAGAAAACATGAGGTAAATAGTCAACTATAAAGGTGACTTTACTGATCAACAAATCGCCGCGACCCCGATCGGGAGCCGCAGTGAGGTCTGGACGGTGATGCCGCCGCTGAGTCACGATGGGGCTGCAACCGAGGCAGCAGGCGATGATCAAGGCGACACCTTTCGACTTCCCCTATGACGGCCGGCTGGTGCCGCAAAACACCGCGCTGCTGGTGATCGACCTGCAGGAGGATTTTCTGTCGCCGACAGGCTACTTCGCCAGGAAAGGCTATGACCCCGCGCCGCTGAGGGCGATTCTGCCGGCCGTGAACCGGCTGATAAAGGGCGCTCGCGCCGCCGGCTTGACCGTCATTCACACCAGGCAAGGCTATCGCGCCGACATGGCCGACATGACGCCTTACGAGAAATGGCGCCGCAAGCGGGCGGGACTGGACGGCACCGACATATTGCTGCGCTCCAGCCCCGGTTTCCAGATCGTCGCCGACATCGAGGTGGCTGCGCAAGACATCGTCGTCGACAAGACCTGCAACGGCGCCTTCACCTATACCGACCTGGAGCTGGTACTGCGCGCGCGGGGTATAACGCATCTGCTTTTCACCGGCTGCACCACCGATGTCTGTGTGCACACCACCTTGCGCGAGGCCTGCGACCGCAATTTCCAATGCCTAACGATCGCGGACGCCTGCGCCAGCGGCGACCAAAAGGCGCACGACGCCGCCCTGCACATGGTGACCGTCGAGGACGGCGTCTTCGGCGCGCTGACGGTGACGGAGGCCGTCATCACCGCGCTGTCACGACTCGCGGGCGCGGCGAACTGACGATTGCGGGATCGCCCAAATCGGCGACCTCCGGCCAGCCGATATCCTTGCGGATATCCATCGGCAGCAAATAGAGTGTCCGCGCCGCCCGGTAGCGGGCATGGACGGCCGCGTATTCGGTCACCAGGCGGCTGATGGATGACAAGATCGACATTTTTCTCTCCCTTGGTTGATGCCGGCGCCAGAAGCATCGGCACCCACCAAGACGAATGACGGGGACCTTTCGGAACGGTGGGGAGGAATTTTTCCTGAAAATGACCGATGCATTGCCGATTGACAGGCGCTTGTTGGCCGCCAATCAATTTTTTTGCATGCACCGTTCCGTTCCCGACATCGCGTTCGTCTTGACGGTTGTGACGATTGCGGAAGCCACAACGGCCTCCGCCAGGACAAACGGAGCCAAGCCATGTCGACCGCAGTGACCTTGATCAACGTCTTCACCGCCAAGCCCGGCAAGCAGCAGGACCTCGCCGAGGTGCTTGCCGAAGGGACGCGGAACTTCTTCAGCAAGCAGCCGGGCTCGCTGGCCTCATCCGTGGTCGTCGGCGGCGACGGCAGCAAGGTGGTCAACATCTCGCAATGGCGCTCGGCCGAAGACATCGCCGCCTTCCGCGGCGACCCTCGCTTCGCCGAGTACATGAAGACGATCATGGAGCATGGAACCGGCGAGAGCGTGATGGGGCATACGAGCTATTCCCATACGGGCGGCGTGGAAGACTAGGAGGCCGCGTGACCGGTTCGCATGATCATCCCGTTGCAACGACCGAAGCCAGGCTTCGCGCCTTCGAGCGCGAAGCCGCAGGCCTGAGGGCCAAGCTGCACCGCTATTGCTCGCGCATGGTGGGATCGGTCATCGATGGCGAAGACATCGTCCAGGAAGCCCTGGCCAAAGGTTTCGTGGCGATCAGGAATGGCGACATGCCCGATAAGACCGAGCCTTGGCTGTTTCGCATCGCGCACAATTCAGCGCTTGATTTCCTGCGCAAGCGAAGCCGCTTCAAGGCGCATGAGAGTGACGTCGAGCTCGATACGATCGCAGACGAGGACTCGGCCTTCGATGCGCGTATCGCTGCCGAGGCGAGCCTTGCCGAGCTGATGCAGCTGCCGCCGGCGCAGCGATGCACCGTCGTGCTGAAGGATGTTCTCGGCCACAGCCTGGAAGAGATCGGCGAGATCCTCGAAACCACCGAGACCGCGATCAAGGGCGCGCTGCAGCGGGGCCGCGAAAACCTGCGCAAGCTGGCGGCAGCACCTCGGGCAGCAGCGCCGCGCCCGATGCTCAACCGGCAGGACATGCGGCGCCTCGGCGACTATGTCGCCGCCTTCAACGCCCGGGATTTCGATGCCTTGCGCGGCCTGCTTGCGGACGACGTGAAGCTGGAGCTGGTCAATCGGCTTCGCGCCGAAGGCAAGGAGTATGTCGGCAATTATTTTGGCCGCTATGCAGACGAGACGCATTGGCATTTCACGACCGGCACCATCGAAGGCCGGCCGGCCATCCTGGTCACCAGCCCGGACCGTCCGGACGGGCCGCCGCGCTACTTCATCCTCCTCGATTGGGAGAATGGCCGGATCGCCGGCATCCGCGATTTCCTCTTCGCCGACTATGTCATGGACGGCGTCGACTATGCCTCACAACCGCCGCCGGCCATCGATCCTCGATGAGACCGGCGGCCGCAGGTCTCGCCTCGATCCGCAGTCTCAGCGGACGTGCGCCCCGGTGAAAGAGCGCGACGCGAACGTTCCTGGCGACGGCGTGTCCGCCTCGCGCCGCGCCAGCGAATTCGCGATCAGCGTGACCGTCTCGCGCCCGATCCGGGCGATCTCGCCGGGACGGTCGATGCCGCCGATCATGAATTCCTCGATGCCGAGCGCGGCGTAGGGCAACAGCGAGAGCGCAAGCCGTGCCGGCGGTCCCGCGACCTCGACCGCCTTGTGGTCGAAGGTGCCCGACCAGCCCTCGGGACGAATACGGACGGGCAAAGCGAAGCGCAGCCTGCCGGCGCGGCCATGCTCGGCGGCGGCGCTGCGCACGCGCTGCATCAACTGCGCGACTTCGTCCGGCGTGCCGGCGGCCAATTCGAAGACATCGGCGTGCCGGCCAGCCACTTTCAACGCGGTGCCGGATTGCCCGCCAAGACGGATGGTGAGATCGGCGCCATGCGGACCCTTGCGCGGCACGAAACCGCCCTTGACGCTATAAAATGCGCCTTCGTGATCGAAAGGCTTGTCGTTGGACCAAAGGCGCTTCAACAGCACCAGATATTCGTCGATGCGCTGCCACACCACGCCGTGGCCGACGGGCCGCACCTCGGCATCGCTGTCCTCGAGCGGCTCGCTCAGCATCCTGAGCGACAAGCGGCCGCCGCCTCTGCGGTCGAGCGCCGCCAGCTGCCGCGCCGCCACCGTCGGCTCGATCACGCCGGCCCAGTGCGTCAGCACCACTTCCAATGACGCCGTGCGCTCGAGCGTCTGGTCGGCGATATCCATATTGGTGAGCAGGCCGGCTGGATCGTCGACCACCAGCTTGCGGAAACCGGCATCCTCGATCAGCGACAGCTTGGTCGCGGTCTCGGCAAAATCGTAGAAGAAGCTGCCATTGGCAGGCTTACCGGGAACATGCGTGAACTCGATCGGCATCGCCATCTCCTCCATCACGTTGGATTGCCCCGCTCTTGAAAACCCGCGAACAAGGCGCGCGACAGCGCCCTGGCGCGCGGCCAGTCATCTGCTCCGACTACTCAACTCAGATTTTCAGATACCGAGACTCAGGCCCGATGCAATTAGGGCCCATGCGATTAGGGCCCATGCGATTAGGGAATGAGACCCAGCACCACCGCGCCGGTGAACACGAATGCCAGCGCGAAGACGAGATAGGCAAAAGTGCCCCCATAGGCGGGCCTCCAGCTCTCACCGGCGGTCAGCCTTTGGCCCTTGCGGGCGGTCTGGGCGTTCTGGATATAGGACATATCGGCCTCCGTCTCGGCCATTAATCTATAAAGTTAGTAGACTTTGTCGATTGCTATTTTTTAGACGTTTTTGAAACAACATTCTCAGATTCCAGAAATTGGTGGTTTTTCTTACCCTCCCTCAGGGAGGATCCCGCCCGCCAGAGTGTGCGGCACTGGCCTTGGATTGAGCTGGAATCGGCCAATCGGAGCGGCCTCCTGAAGCCAAAAAGCCCTTGCCCGATAGAGCTTGGCCATCCCAGGCGGCCGGTCTAGCATCCCGGCTGGGCAGAAGAGACCCTCCAGAACAGAACGGAGAAAAGACATGGGTGGAAGGCTGGCGGGCAAGGTCGCCATCATTTCGGGCGGTGCGACGGGCATGGGCGGAGCGGCGTCCGAGCTGTTTGCCGCGGAAGGCGCCAAGGTGGCGATCATCGATCGCAACGACGAGGCGGCCGGCAAGACTGCAGCGGCGATCCGGGCGCGCGGCCATGTCGCCGAGCATTTCGTGGCCGACGTTTCGGACGAAACGCAGGTCGAAGCGGCGGCAAAGGCGGCCGCAGAGAAATTCGGGCCGGTCACCGTGCTGTTCAACCACGCCGGCACCATCGTCATCAAACCGTTCCTGGAGACGACCTTGCAGGAATGGGACTGGCTGCACGCCGTCAACGTGCGCTCGATGTTCCTGATGACGCGCGCCGTGCTCCCCGGCATGATCGCCGCCGGCGGCGGCTCGATCGTCTGCACCTCGTCGATCTCGGCGGTGGCGGCGACGCCGAACGAAGTGCTCTATGACACGACCAAGGGCGCCTGCCATATGTTCGCGCGCGCCATCGCGGTGGAGTTCCGCGACCGCAACATCCGCTGCAATGCCGTCTGCCCCGGCTTCATCCGCACGCCGCACGGCCTGCGCGAGGTCGCCGACCTCGGCAAGCTCGGCGTCGACGTTTCGGATGCCGCCATGGCCGCGCAGCAGGGCCGCATCGGCGAGCCGGAGGAAGTGGCGAAGGCGGCGCTGTTCCTCGCCAGCGACGAATCGAGCTTCGTCAACGGCGCGCATCTCTTCGTCGACAACGCCTTTACGGCGATCTGAGGCTTCCAAGGTCCAGGTTCGCCCAAGGACAGCTTGGCGCCCTTCCTCTACCCCGTCGATCGGGGGGAAGTGTCGAGCGCAGCTCGACGGAGTGGGGGTCGACCCTTGGCGCGGCATAGGAAGATTTTTACGCATCCGTCGGCGACGGTTGCAAGGTGGTTTCCCCACTCCGTCGCTGCTTCGCAGCGCCACCTCTCCCCCCTCCGGAGGGAGAGGAAAGGGCACTACCGCTCCTCTCTCCGGAACGGCTTCAGCAACGCTGACGGCGCCACCGCATTGCGCGACATGAACGCCATGGCGACGATGGTGAAGATGAAGGGCAGCATCAGGAAGGCTTCGTAAGGAATGTGCCCGAGCCCGCTCGCCTGCATCCTGAGTTGCAGCGCGTCGACGAAGGCAAAGAGCAACGCAGCTCCCGCCGAGCGCCATGGATCCCAGCGGCCGAACACGACCAGCGCGATCGCCACCCAACCGCGCCCCGACACCACGCCGAAGGTGAAGGCGTTGAACTGCGCCATGGTGAGGAACGCGCCGGCGAGCCCCATCAGCGCGCCGCCGAGGATCACCGCCTGGAAGCGCGTGGCGATCACGCTGACGCCGGCGGAATCCGCCGCGCGCGGATTCTCGCCGACCATGCGCACTGAAAGCCCCCAGGGGGTGCGGTAGAGCACGAAGGCCGCGAGCGGGATGGCGATAACAGCCAGATAGACCAGCGTGAACTGGTTGAACACCGCTGGGCCGAGGATAGGAATGTCGGAAAGCAGCGGGATCGGCACCGGCTTGAAACCATCGATGCTCGGCGGCACGGACTGCTGGCCGAAGATCAGCCGGTAGAGGAAATAGGCAAGGCCGGATGAGAACAGCGTCACGCCGATGCCGCAGACATGCTGGCTGAGACCCAGCGCCACCGTGAACAGCGCATGCAGCGCACCCATCAGCGCGCCGGTAAGCACGGCCACCAGCACGCCCAGCCATAGGCTGCCGCTCAAGCTGGCAGCGGTGAAGCCGGCCATGGCCGAGAGCAGCATGATGCCTTCGATGCCGAGATTGAGCACGCCGGCGCGCTCGGAGAACATTTCGCCGAGCGTCGCGAAGGCTAGTGGCGTGGCGATGCGTATGATGGCGGCAAGGAAGCCGACCTGGAAAATCTGCTCGAACACCGCGCTCATGCGGAAGCCCCCACGCGGCGGATGCGGTAGGCGGTGAAGAGCAGCGCCACCAGCATGGCAAGCAGCGCCGTGCCCTGGATGACGTCGCTGAGGAAGGCCGGCACCCCCGTCGCCCGCGACATCGCCTCGGCGCCGGTCATGACGGCGGCAAGGAAGATCGCCGCCGGCACCACGCCGAGCGGGTTGAGCCGGGCGAGCATGGCGACGACGATGCCGGAATAGCCATAGCCCGGCGAGATGTCGCTCATCACCTGGAAATGCACGCCGCCGACTTCGCCGACGCCGGCGAGCCCGGCAAGCGCGCCGGAGAGCAGTGCCGTGGAAAGCAGCACGCGCTGCACGTTGATGCCGCCATAGCGCGCGGCTTCCTGGTTCTCGCCGGTGACGCGGATCCGGAAACCGAGCGTGGTGCGCGCGATCAGGAACCAGCAGAGCGGCGCCGCGATCAGCGCCACGACGACGCCGAGATGCAATCTTGTGCCCTCGAGCAGGACCGGGAAATTGGCCGAGTCCTCGATCGGCGGCGAGATCGGATAGCCGCTGAAGCTGTCCTTCCACGGCCCCTCGATCAGCGCCATCAGCGCATAATAGATGACCGAGTTGAGCAGCAGCGAGCTCACCACGTCATCGACCTTGAATTTGACCCGCAGCGTCGCCGGCACCAGCGCGACGAGAGCGCCCGCAGCCGCGCCCACAAGCGCCATCAACAGCATGGCGAGGGTGCCCGGCATCGGGATCGCGCCGACGAAGCAGCTCGCCACCGCGCCGGCGAGCAGCTGGCCCTCGGCGCCGATGTTCCAGAATTTTGCCCGGAAGGCGATCGCCACCGCGAGGCCGGTGAAGATCATCGGCGCGGCTCGCACCAGCGTCTCGGTGATGGCGTAGCTGTCGCCGAGCGAGGCCGACAGCATCACGCCGTAGGCCTCAATCACGCCGGCGCCGGCCGCCACGATGAGGCCGCTGCACAGCACCAGTGCAATGGCGATGGCCAATAGCGGCAAAGCAAGATTGAACCAGGCTGGCGTCGAGGTACGGACTTCGAGACGAAACATCAGGCGTGCCCCTCCGCGCCGTGATAGCTGGCCGGCAACCGCCGCGGGCTGGACGAGTACTTCCGCGAGCGTCCGCGCCGCCCCTCATCCGCCTGCCGGCACCTTCTCCCCGTATAGTGACGGGGAGAAGGGGGCTGGCCGCAACCTCGGCGACCTTTCTTGGAACGCTGGCTGTTGGCGAAACCGTCGATGAGAGCGTCCCTCTCCCCGTCCCTATACGGGGAGAGGATGCCGGCAGGCAGGTGAGGGGCGGCACCGACGTCGGAAAGGGGAAATCCCATGGTTTACGCCCTTCCCTCCGCGCCGGTCATCATCAGGCCGAGCCTCGCGACGGTGGCGTCCGCGCCCGAAAGCGTGCCGGCGATGCGGCCCTCATACATCACCGCGATGCGGTCGGAGAGCATCAGCAACTCCTCGAGGTCCTCGCCGATGACGATGATGCCGCAGCCCTTGGCACGCATGGCGAGGAATTTTTCGTGGATGAAGCGCGCGGCCCCGATGTCGAGGCCGCGCGTCGGTTGCGAGACGATCAGCACTTTTGGATCGAAAGCCAGCTCGCGCGCCAGAAGCGCCTTCTGCAGGTTGCCGCCGGACAGCGCGCCGGCACGCACCATCGGCCCCGGGCAGCGTATGTCGTAAGCCTTGATCTGGGCTTCGGCGAAGGCGCGGATCGCGGCCGGATCGAGCAGCCCCTTGCGGCTGAAGGCCTCGGTGCCGATGCGCGGCAGCACCATGGAGTCGGCCAAAGGCAGGTTGGTGACCAGCCCGGTGGTCATCCGGTCCTCGGGGATGCGGCCGAGGCCAAGCGCCTGCAGCGCCCGCGGCGAGAATTGCGCAACCGCTTTGCCGGCTATGGTCATCGTGCCGGCCTTGGGCGGCAGCATGCCGGAAATGACGTCGGCCAGCGCCCGCTGGCCGTTGCCGGAAACGCCGGCGATGCCCAGGATCTCGCCCGCCCGGACGAAAAGCGAGACGTCGAGCAGCGGTGTGCCGGCATGGCCGGAGGTGGAAATGCCGTCCAGCGTCAGCACGGCGACGCCGGGCGTCGAAGCCTTTCTTGTCGGCGGCACGATCTCGTGGCCGCACATCAGCTTCGCCATCTCGGCCGAGGTGGTGCTTGCCGGGTGGTCGACGCGGCCGGCGACCTTGCCGTGCCTGAGCACCAGGCAGCGATGGGTGAGCGCCCGGACCTCGTTGAGCTTGTGCGAGATGAAGATGATGCCGAGCCCTTGCGCCGCCATCGAGCGCAAGGCGGCGAAGAGGCCATCCACTTCGCTCGGCGCCAGCACCGCCGTCGGCTCGTCGAGGATCAGAAGCTTCGCGCCGCGAAACAGCGCCTTGATGATCTCCAGCCGCTGCTGCTCGCCGACCGACAGCGCCGACACCGGCAAGTTCGGATCGAGGCTCAAGCCATGCTTGCGGCCGATCTCCTTCAGCCGCGCCAACCCGCCGGCGCGGTCGATGCGGCCGACCTTGCCGGGAATGCCGATCAAAAGGTTCTCCAGCACCGTCAGCCGCGGCGCGAGATGAAAATGCTGGTGCACCATGCCGATGCCGGCGGCCAGCGCGTCGGCCGAGTTGTGGATGGCGACCGGCCTGCCCTCGACCAGGATTTCGCCGGCATCGGGCGCATAGGCGCCGAACAGCACGTTCATCAGCGTCGTCTTGCCGGCGCCGTTCTCGCCGAGCAGGCCGAGGATTTCGCCTGGCGCGACGCTGAGATCGACGGCCTCGTTCGCCTTGACGGCGCCGAAGGCCTTGGTGATGCCGCGCATTTCGATGAGGGGGGCGGACAAGGGGGAACTCCTGGTTCCCCTCCCCCTTGAGGGGAGGGTGCCGAGCGAAGCGAGGCGGGAGGGGTCGCCTCAACCGCCTCGACCTATGACTGAACAAGAATGGAGCGCGTCGCGGGCGACCCCTCCCGGCCCTGCGGGCCACCCTCCCCTCGAGGGGGAGGGATAGACGGCGCTTAATCCGAAACCGGCGTGTTCTCGTCGACGTCGACGCGGAAATTGCCTTCCAGAATCTCCGCCTTCTTCTTCTCGACCAGCTCCTTGACCTCCGCCGGCAGCGTCTTGTCGAATTTGTGGTAGGGCGCCAGATACGAGCCGCCCTTGGCCATCCGCGAGAAGTCGCCATAGTCCTGCGCGGTGAAGACGCCGGCCTTGACCAGTTTGATCGCCTGCTCGACCGTCGGATACATGTCCCACACCGGGCCGGTGATGACCGTGTCGGGGCCGAGGCTCGACTGGTCGGACATGTTGGAGATGGCAAGAATCTTCTTCTCGACCGCCGCCTCGATGACGCCGAAGCGCTCGGCGTAGATGACGTCGACGCCGGCATCGATCTGCGCCACCGCCGCTTCCTTGGCTTTCGGCGGATCGAAGAAGGAGCCGATGAAGGCAACCTTCTTCTTGACGTTCGGGTTGACCTCCTTGGCGCCGGCAAAGAAGGCGTTGACCAGCCGGTTCACTTCCGGAATGCCCATCGCCGCGACCGCGCCGACCGTGCCCGACTTCGAGATCTTGCCGGCGATCATGCCGGAGAGATAGGCGGGCTCGTGGATCCAGTTGTCGAAGACGCCGAAATTGGGTTCGGCAGGACCGGCGCCGGAGCCGAACAGCCAGGCGGTCTTCGGGAACTGTTTTGCCGTGCGACGCGACTCGCGCTCGGCGGCGAAAGCGTCGCCCAGCACCAGCTGGTAGCCGCCCTGCGCATATTCGCGCATCACGCGGCTGAAATCGGCGGTCTGCACCTTTTCCGACCATTTGTATTCGATGCCGAGCTCTTTCTCGGCCTTCTGCAGGGCGACATGGATCTGGTTGTCCCACGGCTCCTCGATCGGCGTAGCGAAGATCGCCGCCACCTTCAGCTTCTTGTCCTTGGCGAAGGCCACGCCCGGCAGCGCCACCGCCGCGAGGCCCAGCGCGCCGAGTTCCAACACGTTGCGGCGCGACAGGCCGGCGCGCTGCGTTTTGCTATGATCTTTTTTCATTGAAGTTCCCCTCTGCTCGACGGCCGTGTCGAGCCGGCCGTTCAAAAAAATGTCAGACGCCAAGACTATGGAACGACGCCCCACTTTTGTCCACATGGTCAAATTTGGCATGTGGTTGCCGTATGGAAGCTGGGAACGTCGGCGGGACAGCACCCCCCTCTGGCCTGCCGGCCATCTCCCCCGCAAGGGGGGAAATCAGCCATCACGACGGCCTTCGCCAATCTCGGACGCCGCAAGAGGAGCGAGGCGCCAAAACTGCTGATCTCCCCCCTTGCGGGGGAGATGCCCGGCAGGGCAGAGGGGGGTGTGAAGGAACTCCGGCGCTCGTTCCAGATAGCTTTACTATCCCTCCCAGCGCCCCGTCTCGGCCAACCTCCTCAACACCGGCGCCGGCTCGAAGATGGCGCGGCCAGTGCTATGGTGCCAATGCTCCAGCCGCTCGACGATCCTGGCCGCGCCTTCGAGGCCACCCCAGAACATCGGTCCGCCCTTGCCGATCGGAAAACCGTAGCCGTTGACCCAGACGACGTCGATGTCGGACGCCCGCGCCGCGATGCCTTCCTCGAGGATCTTCGCGCCCTCGTTGACCAAGGGATAGAGCGTGCGCTCGATGATCTCACCAGCGCCGATCGCGCGTGGCGCGATACCCAACTCGGCCGCCTTGGCGCGGATCAGCGCGTCGACTTCGGGATCGGCCACCGGCTCGCGCGAGCCGCTCTCATAGCGATACCAGCCGCGGCCGGTCTTCTGGCCGAAGCGGCCCTGCTCGCACAGCGTATCGGCAATCACCGCCGTCTGGCCGCGCGCCTTGCGGTTGCGCCAGCCGATGTCGAGGCCGGCGAGGTCGCCCATCTGGAACGGTCCCATCGGCCAGCCGAAATCGCTGAACGCTTTGTCGACTTGGGCAGGTGTCGCGCCTTCCAGCAGCAGCGCTTCGTTTTCCGCACCTCGCGCGGACAGCATACGGTTGCCCACGAAACCATGGCAGACGCCGACGACGACTGCCACCTTGCCGATGCGCCGGGCGAGATCGGTCACCGTCGCCAGCGCGTCGGGCGCGGTCTTCCCGGCGCGCACGATCTCCAGCAGCTTCATGACATTGGCCGGCGAGAAGAAATGCATGCCGAGAACGTCCTGCGGCCGCGAGATCGAAGCGGCGATCGCGTCGACGTCGAGATAGGAGGTGTTGGTGGCAAGGATGGCGCCGGGTTTGGCGACGGCATCCAGCTTGCCGAACACTTCCTTCTTCACCGCCATGTCCTCGAACACGGCCTCGATGATCAGGTCGCAATCGGCGAGATCGCCATAGTCGGCGCTGCCCTTGAACAGACCCAGCCGCTGCTGTTTCGCCGCCTCGGTCAATGAGCCGCGGCTCACCGAGACCGCATAGTTCTTCTCGATCATCGCCAGGCCGCGCTGCAGCGCTTCCTCGCTCGTCTCCAGCAAGGTCACCGGAAAGCCGCCATTGGCGAAGGCCATGGCGATGCCGCCGCCCATCGTGCCGGCGCCGACGATGCCGACGCGTTCTATCCTGCGCTTCTGCAGGTCCTTGCCCGGCACCTTCGCCGCCTCGCGCTCGGCGAAGAACAGATGCCGCTGCGCCCGCGACTGGTCGCCCGAAACGAGTTTTGCGAAAAGCTGGCGCTCGGCGGCCAGTGCCTCGTCGAAGGGTAGCGTGATGGCATTGCGCACGGCATCGGCGCAGGCAAGCGGCGCTTCCAGTCCGCGCGTTTTTTTGGCGAGGTCGACCGCCTGGGCGTCGAAGGCGGCAAGAACGGTTTCGGCAAGTCGCTCGTTGCGATCCCGTACCGGAACGAACGGCCCGCCTCGATCGGCCATTTCGCTGGCGAAACGAACCGCGTTCGCCAACAGATCGCCGTCGAAGGTCTCGTCGACAAGACCCGCAGCCTTTGCTTCGCCGCCCGAAATCGGCGTTCCCGAAACGATCATGCCGAGCGCTTTTGCAGCACCCACCAGGCGCGGCAGGCGCACCGTGCCGCCGCCGCCCGGCAGCAGGCCGAGCTTCACCTCGGGCAGGCCGAGCTTGGCGCCCCGATCGGCGACGCGGAAATGGCAACCGAGCGCCAGCTCCAGTCCGCCGCCAAGCGCCGTTCCGTGGATGGCGGCGACCGTCGGCTTGGCGATGGTTTCCAGCAGGGCGATGATGGCGCGAAGCTCCGGCTGTTCGACCGGCTTGCCGAATTCGGTGATATCGGCGCCGGCGACGAAAGTCCGGCCGGCGCAGGCGATGACGATGGCCTTGGCGGCGGGATCGTCGCGCAGCGCGATAAGCGCCTCGTAAAGCGGCTTGCGGACATGAAAACTCAGCGCATTGACCGGCGGGTTGTCGATGGTGACCGCCGCCACGCCGTTCGCGTTTGCAACGCTGACGAAACTGGACAAGCGAAACCTCCCGAGACCGGCTGCGATCGCGGACGGGTTTACTAGGCCAGGCGGCGAATGGGAACCGGATGTTGCGCTGGCACAATGGTTGTCGGGGAGGCGCGACATCCTTTCGGTCGTCATCCTAGGGCGAAGCAAGGAGCGCAGCGACGCAGCGCAGACCCTAGGATCCATGCCGTTACGTCAGAGCGCCGCAGCGGTGCAGGTTTTGCTCGACACTTCGACGCAGGTGACTGGCGCCTCTTTTCAAGCGCTGCGTTCTTCGGCCGATGTCACGGCATGGATCCTCGGGTCAAGCCCGAGGATGACGAAGGCGCGGCACCTCACCGTACAGCCCTTTCCCCACCCGCCGCCGTTATCACCCCGACGATGATCAGCCCGGTCAGCACCAACCTCACCCCCGCGCTGACGCCGAAGGTGTTGAGCATGGTGAGCAGGAGCACCAGGAACAAGCCGGCGCCCCAGACGCCCGGCACATTGGCCTTGCCGCCGGCGACCGACGTGCCGCCGATGACGACGACCGCGATCGAGGCGAGCAGGTATTCGTTGCCGATATCGACATTGGCGCCGCGGAAATAGCCGGCAAGCAATGCGCCATCGATGCCGCCGAGCGCGCCGCACAGCGTGTAGGTGAGGAAACGGATGCGGCCGACATTGACGCCGGCGAGCCAGGCGGCGCGGATGTTTTGGCCGATCGCCAGCACCGAGCGGCCATAGATCATGCGCTGCAGCGCAAGCGCCGCTCCGATGGTGAAGACCACCGTCAGCATCGCCAGCACCGGAATGCCGAGGATTTGCCAATTGGTGAAATCGGCGAAGCCCGGCGGCGGCTTGATCTGCAGGCCGCGGCCATAGCTGATGTCGACCGACTGGATGATGAAGCTCGCCGAGAGCGTGGCGATGATCGGCGGGATGCGCAGCGCCCAGATCAGCAGGTAGTTGATGGCGCCGATCGCAGCACCGCAGGCGAGCGCGGCAAGCAGCCCGACGACAATCATGGAATCGCTGCCACCCATAACCTTCATCGCCACCGCGCTGGCGAGCCCGATATTGGCCGGCAGCGACAGGTCGACATTGCCGGGCCCGAGCGTGATGACGAACATCTGGCCGACGCCGACGATGACGGTGAAGACGGCCAGCGAAAGCGCCGCCGTGACCATGCCGCCGGCGCCGTAGCCGCCGGTAAAGGCAACCGTCGCCACCCACACCAAAAGGGCGCCGACGAACGACCAGAGCCAGGGTTTTTCGAGCAGCGTCCGCACAGAGACCATTTCTCACCTCTCCCTGCGGCTGATCAGCACCCGCGCCGCCAGCACGATGATCAGGATCGCGCCATTGGCGGCGACCTGCCAGTCGGGCGGGATGTGCATGAAGGTGAGCAACGGCGAGGCTGCCAACGCCAGCGTCAGCGCGCCGAGGACCGCGCCAATGGGCGACACGCGGCCGCCGACGAACTCACCGCCGCCGAGAATGACGCCGGCGATCGACAGCAGTGTGTAGCCGTTGCCGATATTGGCGTCGGCCGAGGTGGTGATGCCGATCAGCGCCATGCCGGAGAGCACGCCGAACAGGCCGGTCAGCGCGAACAGCGCGATCTTGGTGCGGAGCAGCGACCAGCCGGCGCGCCTGAGCGCCGCGGCATTGCCGCCTGAGCCGCGCAGGATGACGCCATAGGAGGTGCGCATCAGGCCGAAATGCACGACGGCCGCGATGAGCAGCGCGGCGAGGATCGGGAACGGGATGTAGGGCGGCTTGAAGGACATGACGGCCAGCAGCCAGTCCGGCGCCTTGCCGCCCGGCTTCGGCAGGATGAGGATCGCAAGTCCCTGCCAGACGAAGCTCATGCCGAGCGTCACCACGATCGACGGCAAGTTGCGCAGATGGATGAGCGCGCCGAGCAGCGCATAGACGCCGATCGAGCCGAGCAGCACCGCGATGCCGACGAGCGGCGCGTCCCGAAGCCATGTCGCGCTGACACAGCCGACGAAGCCGACGAAGGTGCCGATCGAAAGATCGAGCTCGTTGCCGGCGATGACGAACATCTGCGCGATCGTCGCCAGAGCGATCGGGATCGCCAGGTTGAGCATCAGGTTGAAGCCGAAATAGCTGATGGCGCGCGGGTTGAGCCAGGCAATGGCCATCAGCACCAGCGCCAGCGACAGCGCCGGCAACAGGCCGCGCAGCAGGCGCGCCCTGGCCGCATTGCCGCGCGGCGAGGATTTCGGGAGCGTGCCGGGAGCGATCACCGTCATCTCAGGCCGCATCGCCGAACGAGGACTGGATGATCTTTTCTTCCGTCAGCTCGTCGCGGCCGAGGTTGGCGACGATCCGGCCGTTCTTGAAGACATAGACATGGTCGCAATTGTCGAGCTCTTCGGTTTCGGTGGTGTACCAGAGGAAGGTGCGCCCCTTGGCGGCCTCCTCGCGCACGAGGCCGTAGACTTCGAGCTTGGTGCCGATGTCGACGCCGCGCATCGGGTCGTCCATCAGCACGATCTCGGCGTCCGAGCCGAGCGCGCGGGCAAACAGCGTCTTCTGCTGGTTGCCGCCCGACAGCGAATAGATGTTGTTGTTCATGTCCGGCGTGCGGATGCCGATCTTCTTCTTCCAGAACTCGGCCAACTCCGCCTCGCGCTGCGGCGAGATCAGCAGGCCGTTGCGCAGGCGTTGAAGCGAGCGGACGCCGATGTTCTGCGCGATCGACCATTGCGCGAAGATGCCGTCCGCCTGGCGGTCGCCGGCGACCAGCGCCACCGGCGCCGTCACCTCGACACCGGCTTTGGCACGGGACGCCGCGGCGAAGATCGCGAGCAGCAGGTCGGTCTGGCCATGCCCGGCGAGACCGGCGAGGCCGATGATCTCGCCCGCGCGGGCGACAAGCTCCTTGCCGTCCTGCTGCCGCGCCGGGCGCGCCCGCACCCTGAGCGCGCCGGCTTCGGCCTTCCGTGCCTCGGCGGCGGCCTTCTGGTGGCCCTCGGCGCCGCCCATCGCGGCGACCAGCTTGTCGCGGTCGAACGCGCTTGCGGCGTCGGCCGCGACCACCTTGCCGTCGCGCATCACCACGATGCGGTCGGCGTTCTGCAGCACTTCGCCCAGCACATGCGAGATCAGGATGCAGCTGCCGCCCGCTTCGACGAAGCGGCGCACGAAGGCGAGCAACTGGCCCGCCGTATGCGCGTCGAGCGACGAGGTCGGCTCGTCGAGGATGACCAGGTGCAGTGGTTCGCGCGTCAGGGTGAAGGCGCGCGCCACCTCCACCATCTGCCGCCTGCCGATCGAGAGGTCGCCGGCAATGTCGTCGGCCGAGATGCCGTGGTCTGGAAAGATCTCGTCGAGCTTGGCCTGAATAAGGTCAGCGGCCTTGCGTCGCCAGCCGAGACCGCTGAGCGAGGGATGGTTGATGCGCGTGTTTTCGGCGACGCTTAGGTTGGGGCAGAGCGACAACTCCTGGAACACGCAGCGTATGCCGAGCTCGAGCGCGCGCGCCACGGAATAGCTGGCTTCGGCATTGCCGCGCACCGCGATCTGCCCGCCGTCGGGGCGCAGCGTGCCCGCCACCATATGCATGAGCGTCGACTTGCCGGCGCCGTTGTGCCCGACCAGCCCGACGCATTCGCCGGCACCGACATGGAAGTCGACGCCGTTGAGCGCGCGGACGGCGCCGAAATGCTTTTCGGCGCCGTCCAGCTTGACGATATCTGCAATAGCCTGAAGCATCCTCAACTTTTATCCGGTTGGCGATGCGGCTGGCAAATTTCGAGCCGCTATTGCTTGATGTTCGCCTTGATGGCCGCGACGGCTTCTTCCTGCGTGTATTCGTGGGTGGCGACGCCGCCCTCCTTGATCTTCGGCAACGCGGCCTCGAAATCATCTTGCGTGAAGGCGAGATAGGGCACCAGGAGATCGTGCGGGATGTCCTTGCGGCCGTCGAGCACCTGCTGCGCCACCCAGAAGGCGAGCGTCGACACGCCGGGCGCGATCGAGGCCGACCAGGTCGTGTAACCGTCCTTCTCCTTCTGCTCCTTCCACCACTTCAGCTCGTCCTGGCGGTTGCCCATGATGATGGTCGGGCGCGGCTTGCCGGCGGCGGCGAAGGCTTGCGCGGCGCCATAGCCGTCGCCGCCCTGGTCGACGATGCCGACGACGTCGGGGAGCGACGGCAGGATGGTCGCCACCGCCTTCTGCGCCGTCGTCTGGTCCCAGTCGCCGGTTACCGAGCCGACGATCTTGAACTCGGGATGGGCGGCGACGCCTTCGAGGATGCCGGCATGGATGGCATCGTCGATCGAGGTGCCGGCAAGCCCGCGGATCTCCAGCAGATTGCCGCCCTTCGGCTGGAACTTGGCCATCTGCTCGACTTCCTGCTTGCCCATGTCCTTGAAGTCGACGACGACGCGGTAGGCGCAAGGCTCGGTGACGATGCCGTCGAAGGAGACGACGACGATGTTGGCGTCGCAGGCCTGCTTGATGGCGCCGTTCAACGCATCCGGCGAGGCGGCGTTGATGACGATGGCATCATAGCCCTGCAGGATCAGGTTCTGCACCTGCGCGGCCTGGGTCGGCACTTCCTTGTCCGCCGTGGTGAAGACATCGGCGGCTCCGACCACTTTGTCGTCGACCGCCTTCTTGGTGACGATGCCGTAGCTGTCGAGCATCGCCTGGCGCCACGAATTGCCGGCGTAATTGTTGGAGAAGGCGATCTTCTTGCCGCTCGTGTCGGCAAGCGCCGTGCCCGAGGCGAGCATGGCTGCAAGGGCGCTCAAGACCAGTAGTTTTTTCATGTCATATCCTCCCAGATGTGTTGACTGCTGCACTTCCATCGGCCTTCCGGGCCGGTTCACTCCAATCCGATCCGAGCGTCGCCGCTCAAAACAGCCTCAGTCCCGGCACCCGCACCCTCAGCCGGTACAGCGACGTCGACGCGGCGATGTAGAGGCTCCTCAGGTCCTCGTCGCCGAAGGTGAAATTGGCACAATCTTCCGGCGTCGCGATGACGCCGAGAAGATCGCCCGAGGCATCGAAGACGTGTATGCCGCCCGGGCCGGTGCAATAGAGGTTTCCCCGGCTGTCGATCTTCATCCCGTCGGGCGCCCCGAGCCCGTCGCCTTCCGTCACCGCCCAAACCGCACCGCCATTGAGATCGCCGTTCGCTTCCACGCCGAATACCCTGATGTGGCCGCGCTCGGTATCGTTGACGAAGAGCCTCGATTCATCGAGCGAGAAACAAAGCCCGTTGGGCTGCACGAAATCGTCGGCGAGCAAGGTCAGCCGCGCGCCGTTGCCGTCTATTCGGTAGACGCCCTGGAACGGCAACTCCTGCGGTCGCGGCACGCCGTAGAACTCCGCCCGGCCGTAAGTCGGATCGGTGAAGTAGATCGAGCCCCCGGTGGCCACCACGATGTCGTTCGGACTGTTGAGCTGCTTGCCCTCGTGATGCGTGGCCAGAACCGTTGTCGTGCCGTTCGGCTCGGCGCGCGTGACGCGGCTGGTGGCGTGCTCGCAGGTCACCAGCCGCCCCTGCCGGTCGAGCGTGTTGCCGTTGGCCTTATGGCTGGGCGCGCGGAACAGCTCGATCTCGCCCGAAGCGCCGAGCCGGTACATGCGGCTTTGTGGAATGTCGGAAAAGACCAGCCATTTCTCATAAGGATGCCACACCGGCCCTTCGATGAAGCCGTAGCCAGTGGCAAGCCGCTCCATCGCCGCATTGCCGACGACGTCGCCAAAGCCGGAATGACGGGCGCGCGCCGGGATCGACATTACGAGCCCTTCGGCTCGCGAACCGGCTTGCCGGCGACGAACCAGTCGCTGCCCGGCACGTCCTCAATCACCACCCAGATCGCTTCCATGGGCAGCTCGGCCACTTCGCTGATCGCTTCGGTGACGCGGCGCGAGATCTCGTTCTTGCGCTTTTGCGAATGGCCTTCGAGTATCCGTATGCTGACGAACGGCATGGCGCTTCCCGATATTCTTGTTCTTGTCGGACAAAACGTAGTCGGGATGCGAGCCGTGCGATACGGGTCTAAGCGCAGCGCCGACTGTGGTTTCGCACAGTCGGCGGAAGCCGAAGGCTACTGGTCCTGCGGCGGCGTCGCCTGCGCGAGCCAGGCGTCGAGCTGTTCCTGCTCGCGCCGCAGCGCGTCGACGTTGATCAGGCCGCGCGCCATGGCGAGGTAGATCGCGCGGGTGCGCGAATTGAAGACCGACGCCTCGCCGGCGCCCTCTTCCGGCGGCACGATTCCCAGCTTGTCGTAGACATGCTTGATGCGGCTCTGCGCGCCGCGGATCGACAGGCCGCGGCGCGCCGCGATCGCCCTGTCGGTCAGCCCGAGCGCGATGTCGATCAGGCTTTCATACTCGCCATCGGTGATGCCCTCGAACCGGTCCTGGACGCGGTGCTGGATGCCGCGGATCTCGCGGTCGATGATGCAATGCCCCTCGCGGAACACGCCGCGCAGCGCCGAACGCATGCCTTCTTCCGTCGCCGACTTCAGCACATAGCCGTAGACCGAGCCCGGCGGCACGATGCGCGCCACGCCTCGCACATAGGCCTCGTCGGCGAAGTTCGACCAGAACAGGATATGCGTGCCGGCGCGCCGGCTCCAGATGGCGCGGGCCACCTCGATGCCTGTCGCCTTTGGCAGCTGCAGGTCGAGCACGACATGCGGCGGCTGCCGCTCGGCCGCCAGGTTGATGGCGTCCTCGCCGTCGCCGGCTTCGATCACCTCGACGTCGCCGGGCCACAATTGTTCGACGGTGCGCCGCGCGAAGCTGCGGTGCAGGCCGTCGTTTTCCGCGATCATCACCAACATCAGAACGCCTCCGCCACCGGCTGGCTTTCCGCCGCCGCAGTGCTGCGTGCCGAACCCTTGCCCTCTTCGGGCTCGCGGTCGATCTCGATGACGACCCGCGTACCGCCCTTGCGGCTGGCCGGCTCGAAACGCAGCCGCGCCCCGACAAGGGCGGCCCGCGTGTGCATGTGGCCGATGCCGCCTTGGGCGGCAGGGTCGACCGCGCCGCAGCCATGCCCGTCATCGGTGACGGTCACGCTGAACGTGGTTGCCGTCGAAGCCAATTGCACCTCGATGCGGCTCGGTCCGGCATGGCGCACAGCGTTGTTGATGGCTTCCTGCACGATCCGGTAGAGGGCCGTCCGCAGCGTTTCCGACAGGCCGTCGGCGCTGCCGTCGCTGGTGTCGGCGATGCGCACCGCGATCGGCGGTTTGGCCCTGGCGACGCTGCGGTTGAGATGCGCCTCGACGGCATCGCGCAGGCCGAACAGTTCCAAGACGCTCGGCCGCATGTCGTCGACGATGTGGCGAAGCTCCGCCAGGCAGCCCGCCACCTCCTGCTCGAGATCGGCAAGCTGCGCCGTACGCGCCACGCCGCGGCTGCGGAAGGCCGAGACCTGGCGCGCGATGCGGGCGAGGTCGGCGAGCGTCTGGTCGTGCAGGTCCATCGCCATCCGGCGGCGTTCGCGCTCCATGCCGGCGGTCAGCTGCGAGGCGCCGACCCTGAGCAGCTCCGCCCGGTTGCGCGCCTCGCTTTCAGCGAGCATGGCGCGGCGCGCTTCCTCGGTCTGGATCAGCGCGAAGATATAGGGCGCGATGAGATCGGCGCATTGCTGGGCGACGTCGACGTCAGCCTGCGTGTAGCAGCCGGCCTCGTGCCGGCTGATGTTGAGCGCGCCGACGACGGTGCCGCGTGCCCGCAGCGGCACGATGATGCGGCTGCGCAGCTTGGCGACGAAGATCGGCCCGTCGAAGGCGCCTTCGAAATGGAAGCGATCGTCGACGAGCGCATTGTCGGTCAGGAGATAAGGCGTCTCACCCCGCAGCACGCGGCGGATCGGGCTGCCCTCGACCGGGTGCTGCGCAAGCTCGCTCCAGCTGGTGTGGAAACCGGCCTCGTAGCAGGCATGCATCCGCCCATCGAGCGACAGCACCGCCAGGTCGATATGGTCGTGCGGGATGAGCGTGCCGATTTCGATCGCCGTCGCCCGGAACGCCGAGCCCGGATCGATATGCCCGGCCAAAGCCCGCGAAATCGCGAGCAGCCGGTCGATCAGCTGGGGAGATACCTCCGACATGTCTCCTCCCTTGCCGCCCTCATGAATGCCGCGGAAAGACGCGCCGTGCCCATATGGCGCGGCTGCAAGCCTTGTTTCCCGCATTCCTCCCTGCTTGCAAAATAGTGAGCGCTTGACGGTGCCGCTGTCAACGACGGCTCACGCGACGGCGGGGGGCGATCAACTTCAGGTGCGACGATTGAAAAGCCGCCGGCTCCTGGTCTAGGAACGGCGGCAGGAGGCCAATTGATGGCAGTGACGCCGACCGTTGCTAAAGGCGCCCCGGGAATTCCCGCGCGCTGGACGTCAAGCGCCAAGAGCGGCGTCGGCACCGCGCTTTCGGCGAAAAGCCCGCTCTGGTTCACCATCAGTCACGGCATACTGAATGAGATCTATTATCCGCGCCTCGACAGCGCCTGCACGCGCGACATGGGGCTGATCGTCATCGGTCCCGGCGGTTCCTTCTCGGAAGAAAAGCGCGATGCCGCCCACGTGATCGAGCCGTTCGAGGACGGCGTGCCCGCCTACCGCCTGGCCAACACGGCGGCCGACGGTTCCTACCGGATGGAAAAGCGCATCATTACGGACCCGAAACACCCCGTCCTGCTGCAGGAAATCACGTTCGCCGTCCTCAAAGGCTCAATCGCGGACTACCGCGTCTACGCGCTGCTCGCGCCGCATCTGGTCAATGCCGGCACGGGCAACACGGCCTGGGTCGGCGAGCACAAGGGACATCGCGTGCTGTTTGCATCAGGTCGCGGCGTCTCGGTCGCGCTGGCCTGCTCTCTGCCCTGGGGCGCCTGCTCGGCCGGCTATGTCGGCGTCTCCGACGGCTGGCAGCAGCTCCGGAATGGCGGTGCGCTCGATCCCGTTAGCCAGCGTGCGGAGGATGGCAATGTGGCGCTGACCGGCGAGATCGGCTTCTCGGCGGGCAAGGGCACGGCCCTGCTGGCGCTCGGCTTCGGCGCCTGGCCGGAAGAGGCGGCGGAGATCGCGCTGGCCAGTCTCCACCAGGGTTTTGAGGCGGCCGCTGAAACCTATGTCGCGAACTGGCGGAAATTCCAGGCCGGCCTGGAAAAGCTCGACCGTCATGCCGCCTCTGGGCTGAACACCTACCGCATCAGCACGGCGGTTCTTGCCTCGCATCTATCGACCGCCAGGCCTGGAGCCGCCGTCGCCAGTCTCTCGATCCCCTGGGGCTTCAACAAGGGCGACGACGATCTCGGTGGCTACCATTTGGTCTGGCCGCGCGACCTGGTGGAGACGGCGGGCGGCTTCCTCGCCGCCGGCGACGCCAGGCAGGCGCTTGAGATCCTCACCTATCTGCGTTCGATCCAGCAGCCGGACGGTCATTGGCCGCAAAATTGCTGGTCGAGCGGAACGCCCTATTGGCAAGGCATCCAGATGGATGAATGCGCCTTTCCGCTGCTGCTCGCCGATGCGCTCCGCCGCGCCGGTCATCTGCCGCGCGCCAAGCTCGACGATTTCTTAGCCATGATCGAGAGCGCGGCCTCCTATGTCGTGCGCAACGGCCCCGTCACCGGCGAGGACCGCTGGGAAGAGGACGCCGGCTACAGCCCGTTTACGTTGGCGGTCGAGATCGCGGCGCTGCTTGCGGCGGCCGACATGCTGGATGCCTGCGGCAAAAATGAGCCGGCAAAATATTTGCGCGAGACCGCCGATTGCTGGAATGCAGAGATAGAGCGCTGGACCTATGTCACTGGCACCGAGCTCTGCGCCAGGGAAAGCATCGAAGGCTATTATGTCCGCATTGCGCCGCCCGACGGTGCCGGCGCCGCTTCGCCGAAGGACGGCTTCGTGCCGATCAAGAACCGCCCGCCGGCCGACACCGATAAGCCAGCCGAAGCGATCGTCAGCCCCGATGCGCTGGCGCTGGTCCGCTTTGGTCTGAGGCCGGCGGACGATCCGCGCATCCTGAACACGATCAAAGCCATCGATGCTGAGCTTCGATGTGAGTTGCCGCAAGGGCCGGTCTGGTATCGCTATAGTGGCGACGGCTATGGCGAACATGAAGACGGTTCGCCTTTCGACGGCACCGGCAAAGGTCGCGCGTGGCCGCTGCTTACTGGCGAACGCGCCCATTACGAACTGGCGGCGGGACGGCCCGACAAAGCGGCCGAACTGCTGGAAACCTTCGAGCGCTCCGCCGGTGTGGGCGGCCTTCTGCCGGAGCAGCTCTGGGACAGACCCGACATACCGGAGCGCGAATTGCGGCTCGGCGCGCCGTCGGGCAGCGCTATGCCGCTGGTCTGGGCGCATGCCGAGCATATCAAGCTCCTGCGCTCGCTGCGCGATCGCAAGGTCTTCGACATGCCGCCGCAGGGCGTCGAACGCTACATCAAGCGAAAGACCGTCTCGCCCTTCCGGCTATGGCGCTTCAACAACAAGATCCGCTCCATTCCCGCCGGCAAGGTCCTGCGCGTGGAACTATCCGCGCGCGGTGTGGTTCACTGGAGCAGCGACAAATGGCTGACGGTGCAGGATGACAAGACGGCCGAGAACGCGTTCGGCGTCCATCTGGTCGACCTGGCCGTTACCAGCCTGCCGCCGGGATCGACGATCGTCTTCACTTTTTTCTGGCCCGAAGCCAGCCGTTGGGAGAATGTCGACTTCACCATCGGCATCGACCCTTCGGATAGCCAGTAAGATTTCTTCTTCCTCAAGCAATCGGGATGACACCATGCAGATCGGAATGATGGGACTGGGCAGGATGGGCGCCAACATGGTGCGGCGCCTGATGCGCGACGGCCATGAATGCGTCGTCTACGACATCAATTCGGCAAGCGTCGCCGGCATGGTCAAGGACGGCGCCATTGGCGCCGCCTCGCTGGAAGAATTCGTCGCCAAGCTCGCCAAGCCGCGCTGCGCCTGGCTGATGCTGCCGGCGGCGATCACCGGCAGGATCGTCGACCAGGTGGCAGCGTTGATGGAGCCTGGCGACATCATCATCGACGGCGGCAATTCCTACTACCACGATGCCGTCGACCAGGCCGCGAAGCTGGCAACCAAGGGCATCAACTTTGTCGATGTCGGCACCAGCGGTGGCGTCTGGGGTCTCGAGCGCGGCTACTGCCTGATGATCGGCGGCCCCGATGAAGCCGTGCAGCATCTCGATTCGGTCTTCGCCACGCTGGCGCCCGGCGCCGACCCAGGCTCCAACCCGCCGAAGGACGCCGGAACCGCGGCCTTTGGCTATCTGCATTGCGGGCCGAGCGGCGCCGGCCATTTCGTCAAGATGGTGCATAACGGCATCGAATACGGCGTCATGGCCGCCTATGCCGAGGGCATCAACATCCTGAAATCGGCCAATGTCGGCAAGCGCGGCCGCACGGCGGATGCCGAGACCAGTCCGCTCGAAAATCCGCAATATTACCAATTCGATATCGACCTCGCCCAAGTGGCCGAGGTCTGGCGGCACGGCAGCGTCATCGGCTCCTGGCTGCTCGACCTCACCGCCGGCGCGCTGAAGAACGACCCCGCGCTCACGCAATTCGGCGGCCGGGTGTCGGACTCGGGCGAAGGCCGCTGGACGCTGAAGGCGGCGATCGATACCGGCGTTCCGGCGCCGGTGCTGTCCTCGGCGCTGTTCGACCGCTTCTCCTCGCAAGGCGAATCCGCCTTCGCCGACAAGCTTCTGTCCGCCATGCGCTATGCCTTCGGCGGCCATGTCGAGAAGCCGAAGACCGGCGCCTGAGGGGAGAGACGGCATGAGCCAGGAGAGGTCCGACACGCTGGTGCTTTTCGGAGCGACCGGCGATCTTGCGCATAAGAAGATATTTCCGGCGCTGTATCATATGGTCGCCAAGGGGACGTTGGCCGAGCCGGTGATCGGCGTCGCCTTCGAGCCTTGGGATCCTGGCAAGCTGGTGGACCGGGCTCGCGACGGCATCGTCAATGCGCTGGGCAAAGTCGACGACAAGGTGTTCGCCAAGCTCGCCTCGCTGCTGCGCTATGTCAGCGGCGACTACCGCGACAGCGCCACCTTCGAGAAGCTGAAGACGGCGCTCGGCGCCGCGCAGCGGCCATTGCACTATATGGCAGTCCCCCCGACCATGTTCGAAACCGTCGTGCAAGGGTTGGAGCAGTCCGGCACCGCGCGCGGCGCGCGGCTCATGGTGGAAAAGCCTTTCGGCCACGACCTCCAGTCCGCGCGCTGGCTGAACCGGGTGCTGCATCTGGTGTTCGACGAACAGTCGATCTTCCGCATCGACCATTATCTCGGCAAGGAAGCGATCCAGAACCTGCTCTATTTCCGCTTCGCCAACGCTTTCCTCGAACCGATCTGGAACCGCAACTTCGTCGAGAGCGTGCAGATCACCATGGCCGAGGATTTCGGCATCGAGGGCCGCGGCCGCTTCTATGACGACGTCGGCTGCATCCGCGACGTCATCGAGAACCATCTGCTCAACATTCTATTGCTTTTAGCCATGGAGCCGCCGGTCGGGCGCTCGGCCGACGACCTGATCGACGAGAAGGTGCAGGTGCTCCGCGCCATCCGCACGCTTGCCAAGGACGATGTCGTGCGCGGCCAGTTCGACGGCTATCTGGCGGAGCCGGGCGTCAAGCCCAACTCGCCGGTCGAGACCTTCGCCGCAGTGCGGTTCTTCGTCGACACCTGGCGCTGGCGGGACGTGCCCTTCTTCATCCGCGCCGGCAAGAACATGCCGGTGCACGCCACCGAAGTGATCGTGCGGCTGAAGCGGCCGCCGCTCGACGTCTTCGACCCGATCAAGCCGGGCGACGCCAACTATGTCCGCTTCCGCATCGATCCGCAGGTGGCGATCTCGATCGGCGCGCAGCGCAAGGTCGCCGGCGACGACATGATCGGCGAGCAGGTGGAACTCACCGCGCTCGACGACACCAAAGGCGACATGCCGCCCTATGAGAGGCTGATCGGCGATGCGATGAACGGCAACGGCCAGCTCTTCACCCGCCAGGATGCGGCCGAGCTGGCCTGGCGCATCGTCGGGCCGGTGCTTGGCGACACCACGCCGCCGCAGATCTATGCGCCGAAGACCTGGGGGCCGGCCGATGCCATGAACGGCTTCGGCCCGCCCAATGGCTGGATCAACCCGACGAAATAGTTTCGGAGGCAACGAAATGGCGAAGGCGGCAAAACCGGCTGCGGCGAAAGGCGATCAGGTCGTGCTCACGATCGATGTCGGCGGCTCGCATGTGAAGATCCTCACCAGCGCCGGCGGCGAGATGCGCCGCGCCGAATCCGGACCGGGCCTGACGCCGCAGCGGGTGGTTGCTTCGGTGAACAAACTCGCCGAGGGCCTGAGCTACGACGTCATCTCGATGGGTTATCCCGGTCCGGTGCGGGACAACAAGCCTTCACTCGATCCCTTCAATCTCGGCAAGGGTTGGAAGGGCTATGATTTCAGCGCCGCTTTCGGCAAGCCGGTGAAACTCGTCAACGACGCGCTCATGCAGGCGATCGGCAGCTACGAGGGCGGCCGCATGCTTTTTCTCGGCCTGGGCACCGGCCTGGGCGCCGCGATGATCCTCGACAATGTCGGGCAACCGATGGAGCTTGCCCACCTTCCCTACCGGAAAGGCTTGAGCTTCGAGGACTATGTCGGCGAGCGTGGCCTGGAAAAGCACGGGAAGAAAAAATGGCGCAAATACGTTTTCGACGTCGTCAACAGGCTTCGCGCCGCCTTGCAGCCCGATTATGTGGTCATCGGCGGCGGCAATGTCGACAAGCTCGATGAATTGCCCGAGAAATCCAGGCGTGGCGACAACACTCGCGCCTTCGAAGGTGGATTTCGACTGTGGCGCGACAAGGCGCTGGTCGTCTGATATTGTTACATTTCAGTATAGTTGTTCAAAATAACGTGTACCCGCGCGACTGATCGTTGCGCCCTGCACATTTGCCGACTAGGAATTCGCCGGCCTGCCGCGCCATGCGTCTTCCCCGGCGCACGAAGGACGCGGCAGCTGCTCTCACATCCCCATTTTCGCGGCCATGCGGCATAGAGGAGGAATTACGTGGACGAGGACACCAACACAGCCAAGGAAGAAGTCGACCTGCTCGAGCTCACCGCTCACATCGTGTCGGCCTATGTCGCCAAGAACCGGCTGCCCGCTTCGGACCTGGGCGGGCTCATCGCCAGCGTCGCCTCTTCGATCGGCGGGCTCAGCCAGCCGCTGGTGCCGCCTGCACCCCCGCCCGTCCCCGCCGTCAACCCCCGCCGCTCGGTGACGCCGGACTACATCATCTGCCTTGAGGACGGGAAGAAGTTCAAATCGCTGAAGCGCCATATCGGCGTGCATTTCGGGCTGTCGCCTGAGGCCTACCGCACCAAATGGGGCCTCCCCGTGGACTACCCGATGGTCGCGCCCAACTATGCGGCTTCGCGTTCGCAATTGGCCAAGTCGATCGGCCTCGGCCGCAAGGCGGAAGCCGAACCGGTCAAGAGGGGCAGGAAGGCCAAGGCCTCCGCCTGAAGCGTCACCTGCCTGCACCAACGGTTCAAGAAGCCTGCCGGCGATTCCGCCTTGGCAGGCTTCCTGCTTTTGTGGCTTGGATACCCAAACTTTGTCGGGGAGCACGGCCATGAACTACGCAAGGATGGTGATCGAGAAGGAAGCGCCGGAGGAATACGGCTACGACCGCATCCGCTACAATCTTTCCGAAAGCTCGATCGCCGACCAAAAACTCTCCGACATCGGTCTCTCGCTGCCCGACCTCACCTTGTTCTACGGCGAGCATCGCGGCGAGAAGGAACTGCGCGCGCTGATCGCCGCGCAGGACAATGGGCTCTCGCCTGACGACGTTCTGGTGACCGCGGGCGCCGCCGGCGCGCTGTTCATCATCGCCACCTCGCTGCTCTCGGCCAGCGATCATCTGGTGGTCGTGCGGCCGAACTACGCCACCAACATCGAGACGCCCAAGGCGATCGGCTGCGCCATCTCCTATGTCGATCTCGATTTCGACGAGGGCTTCGCGATCGACGTCGAACGCGTCGCAGCTGCCGTTCTGCCGAACACCAGGCTGATCAGCGTCACCTGCCCGCACAACCCGACCGGCACCATGATGAGCCGCGCCGATCTCGACGCGCTGATCGCGCTCGCTGAGAGCCGGCATTGCCGGCTGCTGGTCGACGAGACCTACCGCGATCTCTCCTATGGCGAGCGGCTGCCTGCGGCGGCATCTCTCAGCCCAAGCGCCATCAGCGTCTCTTCATTGTCCAAGGCCTTCGGCATCCCGGGCATCCGCATCGGCTGGCTGGTCACCCGGGACCCCGAGTTGCGCGAGACGTTCCTCGCCGCCAAGGAGCAGATCGGCATCTGCGGCAGCGTCATCGACGAGGCGATCGCCCGTGCCATGCTCGAGCGCCGTGACGCCTTCCTGGCTTCATTGCTGCCGGAGATGGCGAAGCGGCGCGACATTGTGCAATCCTGGATCGACGGCGAACCGCTGGTCGACTGGGTGCGGCCGCAAGGCGGCGTCGTCGGCTTTCCGCGGCTGAACGTCGATGCCGGCTTCGACCTCGACCGCTTCTACGCCAGGCTTCTGGACGAGCACGGCACCTATGTCGGGCCAGGCCACTGGTTCGAAATGCCGAAGCGCTTCTTTCGCGTCGGCTTCGGCTGGCCGAAGGAGACTGAATTGCGCGGCGGGTTGGAAGCCATCTCGGCTGCTCTGAGAGGCTGAGCCTCTTTCCTTCGCGAACGATAATTCCAGATTTCTTCCATCCGGCGCGTTTTTTTTCGCGCAAGGTAGGACGAACTCAGCTAAAGGGTTCTGGCCGGACCAGCGCCCGCCGTGGAAGTGCCCCGCCGGCCGATGCCGCAACGGGGCCCTTGAACCATGACCATCGAAGCAACTTCACCTGAACAGCGCTACGCCGCCTTCCGTCACCGACCGTATCTCAGCTACTGGACGGCGCGCTTCCTCACCACTTTCGCCACCCAGATCGTCTCCGTCGCCGTCGGCTGGCAGATCTACGACCTGACGCGCAATCCCTTCGACCTCGGCATCGTCGGCATCGTCCAGTTCCTGCCGTCGCTGCTCCTGGTGCTGGTCACCGGCGTCGTCGCCGACCGCTTCGGCCGCCGCCTGATCATGACATTGTCGTCGCTCGTCGAAGCCGGCTGCGCGCTCGCTCTCCTGTTGTTGACGCTGCGCGGCCTTGGCGGCCCGCTGCCGATCTTCGTCGTGCTCGCCATGTTCGGTATCGCCCGAGCCTTCTACGGGCCGGCATCGTCCTCGCTGGTCGCCAATCTTGTGCCGCCTGAACATTTCGCCAACGCCATTGCCTGGAACTCCTCGGCCTGGCAGACGGCGACCATCGTCGGCCCGGTCGCCGGCGGCCTGCTCTACGGCCTTTCGGCGGAGATCGCCTACGCCACCGCGGCGATCCTGATGCTCGTCGCCGCGCTGCTCGTCTTCACCATTCCCAAGCCCGCCCAGCAGACGGCCACCGACAAGCCGACGATGCGGACGCTGTTTGCCGGCTTCGGCTATATCTGGAGTGAGAAGATCGTGCTCGGCGCGATCTCGCTCGACCTTTTTGCCGTGCTTCTGTCGGGCGCCTCGGCGCTATTGCCGGTCTATGCGCGCGACATACTGGAGCTTGGCCCCTGGGGCCTCGGCCTGCTGCGCTCGGCGCCCGGCATCGGCGCCATTGCCGTGGCGGTCTGGCTCGCCGGCCACCCGATCCACGACCATGCCGGAAAGATCATGCTCGGCTTCGTCGCGCTGTTCGGCGCTTTCACCGTTCTGTTCGGCATCTCCACCATCACCTGGCTGTCGATCGCAGCCCTCGCCATGCTCGGCGCCACGGACATGTTCAGCGTCTATATCAGAGAGACGCTGATCCAGCTCTGGACGCCGGACGAAGTACGCGGCCGCGTCAACGCGGTGAACCAGGTCTTCGTCGGCGCCTCCAACGAGGTCGGCGAGTTCCGCGCCGGCACCATGGCGGCGCTGATCGGCACCGTGCCGGCGGTTGTGATCGGCGGCATCGGCGCCATCGCGGTCGCCGGCCTCTGGGCCTATCTGTTCCCAGCGCTGCGGCAGGTGCGGCATCTCAACAGCCGGAACTGATTGAGTTCTGGATCAGGCCGCTGAATCCGACGCGTGGGCCAGGCAGGCTGCGCCGGCAACGAATGAGATCCTGTCTGGAGATATTCTACTCCGAAAAGCTCACGCTGACGCCGCGCTGCCGAAAATAGGCCTGCATCAACTTACGGCCGGCGCGGTTGTTCTGCACCAACCTGGCCGGATCGAACACCGCCTGCTTCTTCCCCTCTCGCGACAGCGCTGCCTTGAGTGTCGCGATATGTGCATCGATATCGGCATTGTCCGCTCGGAGTGAGGCATAGATATTTTCGGTCGCCTCGGCCACGGTCAGTTCGTTCACAGCTGTCGTCCTTTGATTGGTTGGGCGGCGGCTTAGCACAGATTGCGGCTCCGTCGATACCAAGGAGGCTGCCGGTACACAGCGCCGGCGACGAAGGACGATGCATTCGCCATCCCAGTGGCGATCATGCTTGCGCAGCGGCAACAACGCCGGCTTTCTCCACACGTCTTTGGCTCTGCCACTGGGAAATTGGCTTTTGCTCGATCCCACAGCCGGTTTGCCGAAGATCAGCTGCAAAAATTCGCTCAGCCAGACCCGGCCAGGTTTTCTGCGAACAATAGTCCGGCGGATTGGGCTCGGCTCGCGTTGTGACGCAGGACATGCGAGAATAATGCCTCGGCACTGTTGGCATGAATTTGCGGCAATTGGGATCGGGCACTGGCCTGAGGGCAATTGAATGAACGAAGAGTCCCGCACGATGCGCCGGCTCGCGGCAATCCTTGCCGCTGACGTGGTGGGATACTCGCGTCTAATGGGCATCGACGAGGAAGGCACGCTCGCAGCACTGAAGGCCCACCGCAAGGAAGTGATCGATCCGCTGATCGCTCAACATCAAGGTCGCGTCTTCAAGACGACGGGCGATGGCCTTCTCATAGAGTTCGCGTCGATCGTCGACGCGGTGCGCTGCGCCATCGTAATCCAGCAGGGAATTGAGAGCCGCAATGCGAACGTCGATGAAAGTCGCCGCATCCGCTTTCGCGTCGGCATCAATGTGGGTGACGTGATCGTAGAGGGCGACGACATTTTTGGCGATGGCGTCAACGTTGCTGCGCGACTCCAAACACTTGCCGAGCCCGGCCGGATCTGCGTCAGCGCCACCGTTCGCGAGCATGTCGTCGAGAAGCTTCCGATCGGTTTTGCCGATCTGGGCGAACACAGCGTGAAGAACATCGCCCGACCCGTCCATGTCTATCGCATCGAGACGCGAACCGAGCCCAGGAATGTCGATGTGATTGACCAACAACAAACAGTGCTGGCGCTTCCCGACCGACCCTCAATCGCCGTACTTCCTTTCACCAATCTGAGCGGCGATCCCGAGCAGGATTACTTCGCCGATGGGTTGGTGGAAGACGTTATCACCGGCTTATCCAAGTTCCCGGGCTTCTTCGTCATCGCAAGAAATTCGACCTTCCCGTACAAGGGGAAGGCCGTTGATGTCCGTCAGGTGGCGAAGGATCTCGGTGTACGTTACGTCCTCGAAGGCAGTGTGCGGAAGTCGGCGAACCGGTTGCGCATCACCGGGCAGCTGATTGAGGGTGCGGCCGGGACGCATGTCTGGGCCGACAAGTTCGAGGGTCCTCTGGAAGATGTTTTCGATCTGCAGGATCAGCTGACAGGGAGTATTGTTGGTGCCATCGAGCCTTCCCTCCGGCGCGCAGAGATCCAGCGTGCGCGTCTCAAGCGGACGGAAAGCCTGGGTGCCTATGACCTCTATCTTCGCGCCCTGCCGCATGCGTTTGCCAACACGTCCGCGGACAACGACCAGGCGCTGGCGCTGCTCGGTCAGGCGCTGAAGCTCGATCCGGAATATGCCGCGGCACATGCCTACGCTGCCTGGGTTTTCGAACAGCGTTTCCTGCGCGGAGGGTTCCGCCCGGATGATCGCGGGGCGGCCCAAAGGCACGCGCACCTCGCCCTCACGCTCGGCGTGGACGATGCGCAGGCACTCGCCATCGGTGCCTTCGTTCTGGGCAACATTACGCATGACTATGACGCGGCCGTCATGACGCTCGACCGAGCACTCAAAGTAAATCCCAATTCCGCGCTTGCCTTGGGCTTTAGTTCGCTTGTGCACATGTTCTCCGAGCGCTACGAGCGGGCGAGCGACGACGCTGCACGGGCTCTAAGACTGAGCCCGTTCGATCCACTCAACTACCATCCCTACCTCGCGCTCGCCTGGACCTGTTTTTTCACAGGGCGTCTGACTGAGGCCGCGACCTACGCGGCATTGGCGCTTGAGGCAAACCCGGGCTTCAGCGTCCTTCATGCAGCGGTCGCAGCTGTACAGGCGGAACTAGGTCGAGCTGATGCTGCGCGGGCGGCGGCCACGCGACTGCTGGAAGTGGCGCCGGAGTGGACGATCAGCGGCTTCGTGCGCATGGAGTTAATGCGGCCTGAACTGATGGACAAACTCGCCAGCGCGCTGAGGAAGACAGGGCTGCCAGAGTGAACATACTCTACCAGCGACGGCATTGGCGGCGCTCGATCGTGGGTGACGTTCAGCGGCCATGCGCACAAAATCCGGTGATTCCGTGACTCACATTCGAATGACCTTTCATGGCGCAACCACGACTTCCAGCGAAGTCGTCTTTGGCTCAAGCTTTGCCACTCAGAGAAATTGGCTTTTACTCTATCCCACAGCCGGCTTGCCGAAGATCAGCCCCAAGAACTCACCCAGCCAGCGCTTGAGGTGCATGTCCCAGATCAGCCTGCCGCCGAGATGATCGCGGCCGGGTTGCGCGCCGGGCAATTCGAAGCGGTGCGCGCCGCGCACAACCCAGCGCTGCATCATCACCCTGGTCAGCTCGGCACGATGGCGGCACCAATCGGCACGGTTCCGGCCATGATGATCGGCGGCATCGGCGCTGTCGCCGTGTGGGCCTATCTGTTCCCGGCGCTGCGGCAAGCGCGGCACCTCTACAGCGGCAATTGGGCGCTGGATATAAGCCGCTGGAGGCGACGCGCTGGCCGATCAGCTCGCGCCGGCGACGGCTTAGATGGGGCCGACAGCGGACTGGCAGGTTCAGGCTGCGGTTGTTCAAAAGCGGACGTTCGGTTGAACGGGGACATAGTCGTGACCTGACCCAAAGTAGCCCGTCGGCAGCACCCGCGATCGGACCATAAACGACGCCGTGTGAGGAATGGCCCAAGGGACGTGGTGAGTTGATCGCTGTCGGCGCCGGCACTGCACGCTCGCATTCGAGGTAGGACTAGAATACGCTCGCCGCCCGGAGCTTCGACCTACGGAAGAGGCAGGACACAAGTATGGAGCGACGCCTCACCGCAATCCTTGCTGCCGACGTCGTCGGCTACAGCCGCCTCATGGGAGCCGACGAGGTTGGCACGCTCACGCAGTTGAAGCACCTTCGCGCCGAGGTGATCGAGCCTAGGATCGCGGAGGCCCATGGACGCATCGTTGGTTCCGCCGGCGACAGTCTGCTTGTCGAATTTGCCAGCGCGGTCGACGCGGTACAGTGCGCGGTCGAAGCCCAGGAGGGATTGGCCGCTCACAATGCAAGTTTGCCCGAAGACAAGCGCATGACTTTCCGCATGGGCGTGAATTTGGGCGACGTGATTGCAGAGGACGACACGATCTACGGTGATGGTGTGAACATCGCCGCGCGGCTCGAGAAGCTTGCAGAACCTGGCGGCGTCTGCGTCGCGAGCAACGTCTACGAGCAGGTCAAGGGCAAACTAGACTATGCTTACACCGACCTCGGTAGCCATCAGGTCCACAACATCGTGGAGGCGGTACGCGCCTATCAGGTCAGTCGAGCAAAACCAACTTCGGTATTCTCGACAAGGGAGAGGCTGACGCTTCCCGAAAAACCGTCCATCGCGGTCTTGCCATTCGACAACATAAGTGGCGACCCCGAGCAGGGCTACTTCGCTGACGGCATGGTGGAGGAGATCATCACCGCGCTGTCCCGGACGCGCTGGCTGTTCGTCATCGCGCGCAACTCTAGCTTTACATACAAGGGCCGGGCAGTGGACATTAAGCAGGTCGGGCGCGAGCTTGGTGTGCGCTATGTGCTTGAAGGGAGCGTGCGCAAGGCGGCGAGCAGGGTGCGCATCACCGGGCAGCTCATCGACGCGGCAACGGGCGCACATCTATGGGCCGACCGTTTCGACGGCGGGCTGGAGGACGTTTTTGACCTGCAGGAGGAAGTGACCCGGAGCGTCGTCGGCGCGATCGGTCCGAAGCTGGAACAGGCAGAGATCGAGCGGGCCAAGCGCAAGCCGACCGAGCACCTTGACGCTTACGACTACTATCTGCGCGGGATAGCAAGTCTTCATCAGTTGACCAGGGAATCCAACGCAAACGCCCTTCAGTTGTTTTACAAGGCCATCGAACTCGACCCTGAATTCGCCTCGGCATACGGCATGGCCGCGTTGTGTGCCGTCATGCGCAAGGCGAACGGCTGGATGGCCGATCGTGAGCAGGAAACCGTCGAGACAGAACGCCTGGCTCTGAAGGCAGTGGATTTGGGCAGGGATGACGCGGTTGCGCTCTCACTCGGCGGGGAAGCGCTCGCGTTTGTCGTGGGCAACTACAATAGCGGGGCAGCGTTCATTGATCGCGCGCTTGCGCTCAATCCGAACCTGGCTACTGCGTGGCTATTCAGCGGCTGGGTCAGAGCCGACCTCGGCGATACGGAAACCGCCCTCCAGCACCTGGCCACTGCGATACGCATGAGCCCAGTCGACCCGTTCATGTTCGATATGCTGAATGCGGTTGTAGTGGCTCATCTCTTAGCTGGTCGATTTGAGGAGGCATCATCTTGGGCGGAAAGGTCGTTGCGGGAAAAGCCGGACTTTTTGCCGTCGTTGCGCTTTGCGGCTGCAAGCTATGCTCACGCTGGCCGAACCGAGGATGCGCAAAAGGTGGTGAGCCGAATTCTTGCCCTCGATCCTAGCCAACGAATTTCCAATCTCGCCGACGTCGTTTCAATCAGGCGTGCGGCCGATATGGCTCTGCTTTCAGAAGGTTTGCGAAAGGCTGGGCTGCCGGAATAGCTCTGCCAGGTTGGCGCATACCGATCGCGAGTTGGGAACGCACCGAGATCGCAAAGACCGCAATGTGGGTGGCGTCGGCCCGGCACAAATCGCCGTAGGGCGCCGTACAAGCGATCCCGCGTCATATCAGGGGTGGGGTCACTGATCCCAACTCGTCGCGTGGGCCAGCACTGGGGGCGCCTGTGGCAAAGCACCTGCTCGATCTCAAGCCCTGTCGGCGATCCGTAGGACATAGGCAATGGCTGATCGTCCGTTTTTGGCGCGACCACGACCTCCAGCCTAATCGCCGGCAAGGTCCGCTTTCAGGAAGCTGCGAAGCCGACCTCTACGGCCGAGATGCGGCGCAAAGCAGTCGTCCACGCCTTGGCAGACGTAAGCCATCTTCGGAATCAAGCTCAGCCGTTCCCGCCAACCGGATTGCCCTACCCCACCGCCGGCTTACCAAATATCATCCCCAAAAACTCGCCAAGCCAGCGTTTCAGGTGCATGTCCCAGATCAGCCTGCCGCCGAGATGATCGCGGCCGGGCTGCGCGCCGGGCAATTCGAAGCGGTGCGCGCCGCGCACCACCCAGCGCTGCATCATCACCCTGGTCAGCTCGCCGTGGAACTGGATGCCCCAGGCATTGTCGCCATAACGGAAAGCCTGGTTGGGATAGGTTTCGGCGGTCGCGAGCAGCGTCGCGTCCTTCGGCAGCGAAAAGCCCTCGCGGTGGAACTGGTAGACCATCTCCGGCCAGTGCAGCAGTTTCTTGCCGGCTTCCGTCGCCTTCAGCGGATACCAGCCGATCTCGACCAGCCCTTCGCCATGGCCTTCGACCTTGCCGCCGAGATGGTTGGCAAGCATCTGCGCGCCGAGGCAGATGCCGAGAAACGGCCGGTTTTCCCTGAGCGGGATCTCCAGCCAGTCGGTCTCGCGGCGGACGAACTCGTCCCCATCATTGGCGCTCATCGGCCCGCCGAAGATGACCGCGCCGGCGTGGCCGTCCAGCGTTGAGGGCAGCTCCTCGCCAAGCGGCGGCCGGCGGATGTCGAGGTCGAAACCTTCCTCCAGAAGCATATGGCCGACGCGGCCGGGGCTCGACGTCTCCTGATGCAGCACGATCAGGATTTTTGGTCTCGGCCTCGGTCTGGGTGGCATGGGCAGGCGAGGTCCTATTCGTCGCTCGATGTTCCGCGCGCGTCCGGCGCTTCGGCCGCCGCCTTGCGGCGCGCTTCGATCCGGTCCTGGCGCTCGACGCCGATCAGTTCGGCGACGCGCCAGACCGTGTTGTCCTCGAGCTCGTGCAATTCGCCGTCGGCGTAGACGATCTCCCACATCAGGCCGATGAAGGCCTTGCGCGCCTCGGCATCGAGATTGCGCTTGAGCACGCTGGTGAAGGCGTAGAGGTCGATCGCCTCATTGTCGGCGCGCTCACCGGCGGCCGCCAGCGCGTCGAGCTCGTCGCCGCTGATCGAATAGGTCTCGGCCAGGATCTCCTTGAAGCGCTCCCACTCGACATCCTGGCGCACGCCGTCGGCATTCATCACATGATAGAGCAGCGCCGAGGCTGCGACGCGCGGATCGTCCGCGCTCGGCTTGGCCCCACCCGCCGGCAAATCCCTCAGGAAGGACAACACGCGTTCGAACATCGATACCTTTTCCCTGTCCGCCAAAGCCGGACCTCAAAACAAACGAAACCGGCGCGGCGATTTTTCCGCCTGGTCTTCCGGCGCGACGCCGGGATCATCCGGCAAGGGCGGCGGCTCCGAAGCCTGCTCGGCGGCCGCGCCATCGCCCAAGGCGGCCGCGATTTCCTCCTCTATGCCGTTCGACGTTTCAGCGGCCGGCTTCGTGGCCGGTGCATCGGGGACAATGTCGATTGCTTTCTCGGCCGGCACGGCCGGCGGCGCGGCAGAAATTGCCGGCAGCGCGACGTCCGTCTCGCTCTCGATCAACTGGCCAAGCCGCTCCATCGGCGCGCGCCAGGTGAAGGCGTCCAACTTGCCGGTGACCGGCGACACCGGCGCCCAGCGATCGGAGACGACGCCGTCGGCGACCCAGGCCGGATCGCGCGGTGCCCGAACCGCCTTCGACAGCAGCTGCCGCACCTTGCCCTGATCGCCGGTTTCGGCCTCCTCGATGTCGGCCAGAAGCAGATAGGCGCCCTCGCGGCGGTCCATGCGGATCGCGGCTTCCGCCTCGCGCCTGGCGGTGGCGAAATCCTGCGCGTCGAGCGCGGCGCGCGCCACGGCCATCGACGATTCGGCGTGGTTCTTCTTCATTTCCTGCAGCTTCTTTGCCCGGTTGAGGCGGTCGAGCACGGCATCGCCCGGCCTTGCATGGGTGTAGAGCTCGGCGATGTCCGGATGCGGCTCCGCCCGCCAGGCCGTCTCCAGGACCCTGGAACCCTTGCGCACGTCGTTTTGCTTGAACAGCATATTGGCCGCGACGACTGCCGCCGGCGCGAAATCCGGCGCCAGCTTGTTGGCTTCGAGCGCCGCGGTGCGGGCGGCATTCGGATCGCTGTCGACCAGCGCCTGCGCCTTGGCCGTGAGCAGCACGGCGCGGCGCCGGTTGGCGGCGTCGCGCTCGATCTGCCGGGTGGACTTCTGCGCCTCGACCAGCTTCAGCGCGCCGTCCCAGTCGCCACGTTCGGTCAGTTCTTCCAGCGTCGATTCCGCCGCCCAGGCAAGCTGCGGCGCCACCGCCGCGGCGCGGCCGGCATAGTGGCGCGCGGCGTTGCGGTCGCCCAGACGCTCGGCTTCGAGATAGAGCCCGCGCAGGCCAAGCAAGCGCATTTCCGGGTCGTCGATCATACGCTCGAACTTTTCCCGCGCGCCCTCATGGTCGCCTTCGAGCAGCGAGGCCTGCGCGTCGAGCAGGTTGATCAGCGGCTCCTGGTCGGAGCGGATCAGCTTGGCCGCTTCCTTGGTCTTCTT
Organism: Mesorhizobium shonense; assembly: GCF_040545255.1. Taxonomy (NCBI): domain Bacteria; kingdom Pseudomonadati; phylum Pseudomonadota; class Alphaproteobacteria; order Hyphomicrobiales; family Phyllobacteriaceae; genus Mesorhizobium; species Mesorhizobium shonense. Next base: position 69,758 of record NZ_JBEPLM010000019.1, on the reverse strand, counting down.
GCGCGCCAGCGCGCCGTCGCCGGCGCCCGCCGCTATCATGCCGGTCGACAGCGCCTGGTAGCCGCGGTCGCGGCGACGCACCCTGAAATAGCGCGAGATCGTATAGGGGCTGTTCCACAGCGACTTGATCAGCCACCAGACGATCATCACCGCGGCGACCACGGCGACGATAGCCACCGCCGCCACCATCAGCGTGACCTGGTACTGGTAGCCGTTGAAGGTGACGATCATCTCGCCCGGACGGTCGGCCAGCCAAGCGAAGCCGAGCCCCAGCGCGAAGACGACGGCGAGGAAGGCGAGGATGCGGATCATCGAATGGTCCTCACACCTTCGTCGCGCCGGCAATCAGCGCTTCTATCTGCTTTTCGACCTCGAGCCGCGCCTTCAGTTTGCCGGCAAAATCGGCGGCGGCCGCCTTCGCCGCATCGGGCAGCGTGTCGTATTCGCCGAGCGCCTTGGCGTAGTCGCCCTGGTTGACCGCCACCTCGATGCGCGCGACGGTTTCCGGCGCGCCCTTGCCTTCGACGGCGCCCACCGGCCGCACCTTGACCAGCGATTCGGCGCTCGACACCAGGCTCTGGAAGAAGCCGGCATTCCGGTCGACCGGCGTCGCCGCCTCGACCATGGCGGTGGCCGCGGCGTCGGCCTCCGCGGCGATCGTGGCGCGCGTCGGCACGCCTTTCTCGGCATAGGACCGCAGCACCACGATCTCCGGCGCGTCCGGCGCGATCGCCGCGAAAGTGTCGAGCTCGGTCGCAAAGGGCGCGCCGCGGTCGAGCGCAGCCTTCAGCGCCGAGGCGGCGATGGCGAGCGCTATCTTCGGCTGCGAGGCCTGCGCCTCGACCTTGCCGGAGAGCTGCGACACCGACTGTTCCAGCGCCGCGATCCGGCCGTCCTGCGCCTTCGCCGCGTCGCCGGCCGATTTCACCAGCGCGTCGAGCCCGGCGAGCTTCTCGTTGAGCGGGCCGAGATCGACCGGCGCGGCGCTGCCGGCCTTCTGCAGGTCGCCCACCGCCGTCTCGATCTGGCCGACCTTGTCGTTGAGCGCCTTGAGCGCGGCGCCATCGCCGCTTTGCCCGGCCGACGACTTCAGCGCCGCGATATCCGACTTCACCTGGTCGAGCGCCGAGGACAGGCCATCGACCTTGGCGGAGGCGCCGGCAGCGTCCGTCTCCTTCAGCGCCGCGATCTCGCTCTTCAGCGAGGCGATCTCGCCAGTGACGCCGTCGAGATGCGCTCCGCTGGAGGCCGGAGAGCCGAGCAGGCCAACCGCCTGCAGAAGGCCGGCGCCGGCCAGCGCGATCACGCCGCCGATGACACCGGCTGCGATGGTGCGCACGCCGGCGCGTCCGGATGGCGACGTCGCACGATCGTCGCCCCGGCTCTCGCTCGGCTTCGGCGCCGAGGCGGCGGAACTGGAACCGGTCGCCGACGCGTCCTCGAAATCGTAGCCGAAGCCCTTTGGCTCGCTCTTCGAAGCCTGCGAACCTCCGGGATAGGGCGCCTCCGCCTCTTCGTTGCTCCTGGCCTCGGATCCATCAGCCCCAGCCTGGGCCGCGTCGGCGTGTTCCCACGGCTCGATGTCGGCCTGCTCGGCATGGATCGGCTCTTCCGGAACTTCCGGTTGCGAAGCGGCGGCGGCTTCCTCCGCCTTCGCCTCGTCGGTTGGTTCCGTATCGGTCTCGGTCTTGGCGGCATCCTCGTCGGCGATTCGCGAGACGGCGCCGGGCTCGAGCTCGATCGTCACCGGCTCGCGGCGGACCTTCGAATGTCGCGTCTTCGGCGTCTTGACCATGCTTGGGCTCCGCGAACTGGCTTGTGGATGGTTCGAAGGGTCTAGGGGATGCTCTAGCACATCACCAAGCGGTGAAAAGGGGCGGTGTGATGACGCGGGCTCAGCGCGGCAGCGACAAAAGCGCCAGCAGAGCGTCCTCGTCGGGTTGCGAGGCAATGCGGACCTTTTGCCCGCCGACCTCGGCCAATGCCTTGGCGACACGGGCGGACAGCGCGAGGAATTCCGCGTTTTCGAACAAACCACGCAAGGCGGGCCGACGGATCAGCGGACTCAGCGCCTCGGCGGCCTTGGCCGAATAGAGCAGCACCGCGTCGACGGGCTTGGTCGAAAGGCGCGCGACGATCTCTTCGTCCGAACAGGCAAGCCGAGCCGTGTCATAGGTCTCGACCGCATGGAACCGTATGCCGGCCGCCGCGAGCCGCTCCTCGAACACCGGAAGGCGCACACGGCCGCAAAGATAGACCATCTCTTTGCCTGCGAATTCGTCGGCTATCGCGCCGGCCAGCGCTTCGGCATTGCCCGGACCTTCGGAGACGGACGTAAATCCGGCCGCGCGGCAGGCGTCGGCCGTCCTTTTCCCGACCGCATGGCAAGGCAAGGCGGCAAGCGCCGCGATCAACGCTTTCGGCGCATGACGAACCGCGTTGGCGCTTGTGATGGCGACCGCAACGGCAGCAGGAAAAACGCTTGCCTCGACCGGCAGCGCCACCGTTTCGGTCAGCGGCAGCACAATGGGTTGAAATCCCTGGGCTTCGAGCCGCCGGGCCGTGCGCGAGGCGCCCGGTTCCGGCCTCGTCACCAGGACGCGGACCATTAGGCCCAGCCGTCGAAGAATTTTGCGCCGGCCTTGGCGCGCACCGTCCGCGCGGCTTCCGCGCCTATTGCCGCCGCGTCCTGGGCCGAGCCGTCCAGTTTGACCTCATGCGATTCGGTGCCGTCGGGCGAGATGATCAGCCCGGCAAAAGACAGTTTTTTGCCCGATATCGTCGCATGGCCGGCGATCGGCGTGCGGCAGGAGCCGTCGAGCGCGGCGAGGAACGCGCGCTCGCAGGCCAATGCCTGGCCGGTCGGCGCATCGCGGATGGCCGCCAGCATCTTTTCGACCGCCCGGTCACCGATCCGGCTTTCGATGCCGATCGCGCCCTGGCCCGGCGCCGGCGGAAAGACATCCAGCGGCATCAGGTCGGTAACGACGCTCTCGAGCCCGAGCCGCTTCAGCCCGGCATAGGCGAGGATGGTGCCCTCGGCGACGCCCTCATCCAGCTTGCGCAGCCTCGTCTGCACATTGCCGCGGAACATCACCACGTCGAGATCCGGCCGCATCCGGCGGATCAGCGCCTGGCGCCGCAGCGACGACGAGCCGACCTTGGCGCCGCGTGGCAGCTCGGCGATCCGTTTCACCGTCTTGCCGATGAAGGCGTCGCGCGCGTCCTCGCGCGGCAGGAAGGTGGAGAGCTCCAGCCCATCGGGCAGCACCGTCGGCATGTCCTTGGAGGAATGCACGGCGATGTCGATGCGGCCGTCGAGCAGCGCCTCCTCGATCTCCTTGGTGAACAGGCCCTTGCCGCCGGCTTCCGACAGCGGCCGGTCCTGGATGCGGTCGCCGCTGGTCGAGATGGGCACCACTTCGAACGCCTCTTCGGGAAGGCCGTGCGCCTTCATCAGCCGCGCCCGCGTCTCATGCGCCTGCGCGAGCGCCAGCGGGCTGCCGCGTGTTCCGATTTTCAAAGTTTGCATGGCGCGCGGTCCGTGATAACCCCCGGGGCGATTTTCGAGGTCTGCCGAGATTCAGGTCAGGCCGAGCCGAAAATGGTGGATTTCGAGAACCGGAGCGGAGCGTACTTTTGGGTACGTGAGCACCGGAAGCGCAGAAACCGCCATTTGCAGGCCGGCATCACCTGAATATCGACAGACCTCCTATATAGGAAAGGCCGGAGACACAATCTTCGAGGACAGCGACGAATTGATCCGCGTTTTGGGCATTGAGACGAGTTGCGACGAGACGGCGGCGAGCGTGGTGGCGCTGGACGGCTGCTCCGCGCCCAAGATCCTGTCCAATATCGTGCTCAGCCAGATCGAGGAGCATGCGGCCTTCGGCGGCGTCGTACCGGAGATCGCGGCGCGCGCCCATGTCGAGGCGCTGGACGGCATCGTCGAGGCGGCGCTGGCCGATTCGGCCGTATCGCTCGACGAGGTCGATGCCGTCGCGGCCACGGCAGGACCGGGCCTGGTCGGCGGGTTGATCGTTGGACTGATGACCGCCAAGGCGATCGCCGCCGCCGCGAACAAGCCTCTGATCGCCATCAACCACCTCGAAGGCCACGCGCTGACCGCAAGGCTAACCGACGGTCTCGATTTTCCCTATCTGCTTTTGCTCGTCTCCGGCGGCCACACCCAGATCGTCGCGGTGCGCGGCGTCGGCGACTACCAGCGCTGGGCGACGACCATCGACGACGCGTTGGGCGAGGCCTTCGACAAGACGGCCAAGATGCTCGGCCTGCCCTATCCCGGCGGCCCGAATGTCGAGAAGGCGGCGGCGAGCGGCGATGCCGGGCGCTTTGCCTTCCCGCGCCCGATGAAGGGCTCGGCGCAGCCGGATTTCTCCTTCTCGGGGCTAAAGACGGCGGTGCGCCAGGCTGCGACGGCGATCGCGCCGCTCAGCGACCAGGACGTCGCCGACATCTGCGCCTCCTTCCAGGCGGCGGTGGCGGATGCACTGGGCGACCGTGTCGCGCGGGCGCTGGCCCGTTTCCGCCAGGAATTTTCCGATAAGGCGAATCCCGCACTGGTCGTCGCCGGCGGCGTCGCCGCCAACCGGACGATCAAGGCGACACTTGAAGCGCTTTGCTCCGAAGCCGGATTCGCATTCGTCGCGCCGCCGCAAAAGCTTTGTACCGACAATGCCGCGATGATCGCCTGGGCCGGCATCGAGCGGCTGCGCGCGGGGATAGTGGGCGAGAATGCGGCCGACTTCGTGCCGCGCTCGCGCTGGCCGCTGGACAGCGTTTCCGCTCCCTTGGTCGGCTCTGGCCGGCGCGGTGCCAAGGCATGACCAAGAAAGCCATGACTGGGAAAAGCACGACCAGCAGGAGGCCGGCGAGCGGCTGGCGCGTCGCGGTGCTGGGCGGCGGCGCCTGGGGCACGGCGCTGGCTTTGGCCATGCTGCGCGCCGGCCATTTCGTGCGGCTTTACGCGCGCGACAACGAGACTGTCGCTGCCATCGATCGCGGCGAGAATCCGCGCTACCTGCCGGGCATCGCGATCGAGCCGGGCATCGTCGCCACCAGCGATATCGCCGCCGCTCTCGACGGTGCGAATTGCGTGCTGGCGGTGACGCCGGCGCAATCGCTGCGTGCGATGCTGGCTACCGCCGCGGGCCATGTGCCGAAGGGCGTGCCGCTGGTCCTCTGCGCCAAGGGCATCGAGCGCGACACCGGCGCGCTGCTGTCGGCGATCGTCGAGGAGAGCCTGCCGAACAACCCGGTGGCAGCCCTTTCCGGCCCGAGCTTTGCCAGCGATGTCGCGCGCGGCCTGCCGACGGCCGTCGTCGTCGCCGCCCGGAATGGAGAATTGGCGGCCGAGCTTGCCGCGCGCTTTTCGGCCGAGAACCTGCGCTGCTATTCCAGCGACGACCTGATCGGCGTCGAGATCGGCGGTGCGCTGAAGAACGTCTTCGCCATCGCTGCCGGCGCCGTCACCGGCGCCGGGCTCGGCGCCAGCGCCCAGGCCGCCATGGTGACGCGCGGCTTCGTCGAATTGCGCCGCATCGGCGCCGCCTTCGGCGCCAAGCCGGAGACGCTGATGGGGCTTTCCGGCCTCGGCGACCTTTTGCTCACCTGCTCCTCGGCGCAGTCGCGCAATTTCGCCTATGGCCTGGCGCTCGGCCAGGGCAAGCCGCTTGCCGGCCTGCCGCTCGCCGAAGGCGTGCCGACGGCAGGCATCGCCGCCCGCATAGCCGCCGAGCGCCAAATCGAGGCGCCGATCGTGTCCGCCGTCGCCGCCATCCTCGACGGCAAGATCACCATCGGTCAGGCCGTGACGGCGCTGATGACGCGCCCGCTCAAAACCGAAACCGACATCTGAACCCTCGGAGTTTTAGAGATGCTGTTTGCGTTGATTTGCAAGGATAAGCCCGGCAGCCTGCAGCTGCGTATCGACACGCGGCCGGCGCACGCGGCCTTCCTGGAAGGCTTGATCAGCGAAGGCAGACTTGCCTTTGCCGGTCCCTTCCTCGATGCCGACGGCAAGCCCGACGGCAGCCTGGTGATGATCGAGGCGCCCGACATGGCCGGTGCGCAAGCCCTGGCGGCCACCGATCCCTATGCCAAGGCCGGCCTGTTCGAAAGCGTCGAAATCCGGGCGTGGAACTGGGTCTTCCAGAAGCCCGCGACCGAATGAGGTTAGTTTGCGCTGCCCCTCATCCGCCTGCCAGCCTTCTCCCCGTCTGACGGGGAGAAGGGATAAGCTCCAACGCTGGCGACCCCCTCTCCCTGTCCTTACGGGGAGAGGGTAGGGTGAGGGGCAGCGCCAACGCTGAATAATGGCCAATTGAAAACGGCAAGGGGACAACTGAGATGAATTACTGGCTGTTCAAGTCCGAACCCTCGGTCTTTTCCTTCGAGGCGCTGAAGGCCAAGGGCAAGGCCGGCACGCAGTGGGACGGCGTGCGCAACTACGCCGCCCGCAACAACATGAAGGCCATGAAGATCGGCGATCTCGGCTTCTTCTATCATTCCAATGAAGGCCTCGACATCGTCGGCATCGCCGAGGTCTGCGCGCTCGCGCATCCCGACACCACCACGGACGATCCGCGCTGGGAATGCGTCGACATCCGCGCTTTCAAGGACGTGCCGAAGCCGGTGACGCTGGAACAGGTCAAGGCCAATCCGAAGCTTGCCGACATGGCGCTGGTCCGTCTCGGGCGGCTTTCCGTGCAGCCGGTGACGCCGGCCGAATGGAAAGAGGTCTGCCGCATGGCGGATCTCAACCCGGCCCCGTGAAACGGCTGACGCCAAAAACCGCGAAAAGATTCATCCTCGACAACACGGCGCTGATGGCGCCGCCGCATGTGCCCGAAGTGCTGCTGCACCTGGCCGACGAGGCGCATGACCTGTGGCTGCGCACCGAGGAGGAATTGGCCGAGATCGGCCTGCCGCCGCCCTTCTGGGCATTCGCCTGGGCCGGCGGCCAAGGACTGTCTCGATACGTGCTCGACCATCCGGCGACGGTGCGGGCAAAACGCGTGCTCGATTTCGCCTCCGGCTCCGGCATGGTCGCCATCGCCGCCTTGAAGGCCGGTGCGGCTGAAGTGATTGCGGCCGACATCGACCCTTTTTGCGAGGCGGTGATAGCGCTCAACCTGGAAGCTAACGGCGTGAAAGCCGAATTCCTGGATGCGGACTGCATCGATACGGATGACGGCTGGGATGTCGTGCTCGCCGGCGACGTCTTCTACGACAAGCCGCTGGCGGACAGGCTGATGCCATGGTTCACGAGCTTGAAGGCGCGCGGCGCCGACATCCTCGTCGGCGATCCCGGCCGCGCCTATCTGCCGAAGAAAGGGCTGCAATCGCTCGCCGTCTACCAGGTGCCGGTGACGCGCGTGCTGGAGGATGCCGAGATCAAGCGCACGACGGTATGGCGGTGGGGTCCCGCTTGACGCCGCCGGCGAACAGGGATTCCATCGGCCTATTCAATTCATGCATGTCGTTGTCTCAAAACCGCTCGCACTTTTGAGCGACATGCGTCGGGGAGGGGATTTCATGGATTTTTCGGTCGTGAATTGGCTGGCGGTGATCGTCGCTGCTATCGTCGCATGGTTGTTCGGCGCCGTCTGGTACATGGCCCTGAGCAAGCCCTGGCTGCAGGCGGCGAAACTCGATCCGGCGACGATGAAGCGCTCGCCCGTTCCGTTCATCGTCAGCTTCATCGCCGAACTGGTGATGGCGCTGGTCCTGACGCTGGTGGTCGGCGCGATAACCGGCGGCGAGCCGAGCCCGGTCGCAGGATTGCTGTTCGGCTTCGTGCTCTGGCTGGGCTTCGTCGCCACCACGCTCTCGGTCAACCACCGCTATGAAGGCTTCGGCTGGAGCCTCACCCTGATCGACGCCGGCCACTGGCTTGGCGTGCTGCTGATCATGGGTGCGATCGTCGGCTGGTTCGGCGCCCCGGCAGCTCCCGCGGGCTAAAGCATGTCTCCCGAAAGTAGGAACCGGTTTCGGGACAAAGACATGCGTAAAATCAAAAACTGAAGCGCATGGAGCGAATCTGAAAGATCGCGACGCGCTTTCAGCAATTCCAGGAAAAGTGTGTAACGGTTTTCCGTCCGGAATTGCGTAGAAACAAATAGTTAGAGCAGTTCGGCGTTTCCGTGAAACGGTGAACTGCTCCAGAGCATACGCACGACGGTTTCGGGCATCACGCCGCGTCCGCGTCTTTCGCGACCTCGTCGAGAAGCCATTCGCGGAAAGCGACGATGCGCGCGTCGTCCTTCACCGCTTCAGGATAAACCAGGAAGTAGGCGAACTCCGGCGCGACCTTGATGCCGAGCTCGAAGGGTCGGATAAGCCTGCCCTCGGACAGATCGTTGGCCACCATGGCGAAATCGGCGAGCGCGACGGCAACGCCGTCGAGCGCCGCCTGGACGACATCCGTCGAGTTGTCGAACACGATGGTCCGGCTGTCGTCGAAATCATCGACGCCGGCCGCCGCCATCCACATGCGCCAGTTCGGCCATGTGATACCCTGGCGGGACCATTCGATATGAGCGAGCGTGTGATGGAAGAGGTCGCGCGGCTCGTTCAGCGACGGTCCGGACCGCAGCAGAGCCGGACTGCAGACAGGAATGATGACGTTCTCGAACAGCCGGTCCGCGCACAGCCCCGGATATTTGCCGGCGCCGAAACGGATGCCGACATCGACATCGTCGCGATCGAAGTCGCGCAGCTTGGAGGCGATGTCGAAGCGGAGCTCGATGCCCGGCCGCTGCCTGCGGAAATCGTCGACGCGCCGCATCAGCCATTTGGTCGCGAACTGCGCGTCAAGCGTGATCTTCAAGAGCGCCGTGCCTCTGGTCATTTTGCGCGCGCGGGTAACGGCGCGGCTGAGGAGGTCGAGCGCATCGATCGAGGCCTCGAACAGAACGTTGCCCGCTTCCGTCAGCCGGATGGTGCGGCTGGTGCGGGTGAACAGCACCAGGTCGAGCTGATCCTCGATTTCCTTGATCTGGTGGCTGACCGCCGCCGGCGTCAGGCCGAGCTCGTCGGCCGCGCGGGTGAAATTGAGGTGCCGGGCCGCCGCTTCAAAGGTCCTCAGCGCGCGCGTTCCGGGCAGCAGCTTGGACATATGATCTCCAAATAAAACTTGATGATCAAATAAGAACTACTCGTTTCCCGTTTGTTTTTCAATCCGGCAAGATGGCTTCATCGAAACACCATCAAACCGGATTTGATGTCCGGAGAAACACGGATAGAGCCATGACCGAGATCGTTCTGAAGTCCTGCACGACCCAGGAATCCCCTTCCGGCTTCACCCTTTGGCTGCGATCGGCACGCGATTGGCTGCGCCAGGCCCGGGTCGCCACCCGGCTTCCCAACGAGTCCGTCGAGGATCTCCCCGACAGCCAGTTGCGCGACATCGGTGCCGAGCGCCGGAACGTCACCAAGGCGATGGACAGGGAGCTTGGCCGCATCGGCTTGCTGGATGCGGGCTGGCAGCGTCCAAGACGATATAGGCAGTAGGGAAAGAGAGACCTACTGCCTACTGCCTACTGCCTACTGCCTACTGCCTACTGCCTACTGCCTACTGCCTACTGCCTACTGCCTACTGCCTACTGCCTACTGCCTACCTCACCACTTTCACCACCGTCCTGTCTGACAGCAACGGCAGCAGCCTTGCCATGGTACGGGCCGTCACCGCCACACACCCTTGCGTCGGCGTGAAGCCCGGCCGCGCCAGGTGGAAGAAGATCGCGCTGCCGCGGCCGCGCCGGCGCGGCGCGAGGTTCCAGTCGAGCACCAGGCAGACATCGTAGAGCCGGTCGTCGCGCTTCATCCGCTCATGGCTCGCGCCATAAGGAATCTTTACCGGCCGGTTATAGTTGCGGTCGTCCGGCACCTCGCACCAGCCGAGGTCCGGGCCGATCGGCGCCATCGCCAGCCTCGTCCGCCGCCCGCCGGGAAACTGGTCGTTGCGGAAATAGCCCGACAATATCCGCATCGCGGCCAGCGGCGTCGCGCCGTCGCCCTCGCGCTTGTTTGTCGAGATGCCGCCGCGCCCAATCGCGCAGGGAAACACCGTTTTGCCGGCCTGCAAGAGCCCTTGCGCAGGGTTGCCGGGCCTCGCGCGCACAGTCAGGACACGCAGGCCTTTCGGCAAAAATTCACCCGCCTCATTGCGCGCGCGTTTTTTCTTGTATGATTGTGTCACGGAACAAATCACTGTGATCGGCTGTTGCGCCGGTGAGCTTCCGCATAAATGGGGGGAGGTCAACTGAATATTCTTTTTAAAACAACGGATTGATCCATGACATCACGCACCATTCTGATCGTTGACGACGACGACGACTTGCGGTCCACTCTCGTCGAGCAACTGGCCCTTTACGAGGAATTCGACGTCCAGCAGGAATCCACCGCCGCAAAAGGCGTCGCCGCGGCGCGCGGCGGCCTCGTCGATCTGCTGATCATGGATGTCGGCCTGCCCGACATGGACGGCCGCGAGGCGGTAAAGATCCTGCGCAAGGGCGGTTACAAGGCGCCGATCATCATGCTGACCGGCCACGACACCGATTCCGACACGATTCTGGGCCTCGAGGCCGGCGCCAACGACTATGTCACCAAGCCCTTCCGCTTCGCCGTGCTCCTGGCGCGCATCCGCGCGCAGCTTCGCCAGCACGAGCAGAGCGAGGACGCCACCTTCTCGGTCGGCCCCTACACGTTCAAGCCCAGCCAGAAGCTTTTGATCGATCCGCGCGGCGCCAAGGTGCGGCTGACCGAAAAGGAGGCCTCTATCATCAAATATCTCTATCGCGCCGACCAGAAAGTGGTGACCCGCGACGTGCTCCTGGAAGAGGTGTGGGGCTACAATTCCGGCGTCACCACGCATACGCTGGAGACCCATGTCTACCGGCTACGCCAGAAGATCGAGCGCGATCCTTCCAATGCCGAAATTCTTGTGACAGAAAGCGGCGGCTACAAGCTGGTTCCTTAAACATTTCATGATCTAGAGCAATTCCAGGAAAAGTGTGGAAGCGGTTTTCCATCCGGAATTGCGTCGAAACAAACAGCAAAGAGCGGTCGGGCGGGACCGCTTCGGGTACGATCCTGGTGCTGGAGGGTGATGGATCGGCTCGCTGGACGCATCGCACGATGCGTGATTGGAAGGTTGGAGCGCAAGCGTGCGGGAGCACGCGGTGCTCCAAAGGAGGGACTGGACTGACCGCTCGGGGACACAGCTAGGATGGCGCTGGATGACGACATCCGCATCCTGTCCGCCGTGAAGCTTTTTCAGGGCTTCACGCAGGAACAGTTGCGTCTGCTCGCCTTCGGCGCGGAAAACACCTTCCTGCAGGCCGATCACAAGCTCTACCGCGAGGATGACGAGGCCGACTCGGCCTATATCGTGGTCAGCGGCTTGATCGCGCTCTATCGCGAGCATGGCGGCGAGCGCATCCCGATCGGCACGGCCGGCCCGGGCGCAATGCTCAGCGAGCTCGCTTTGATCGCCGACACCAACCGGCTGACCAGCGCCTCGGCGGCGGCCGATTCGGAAGTGATCCGGCTCAGCCGCAAGATGTTCCGCCGCATCCTGGAAGAGTATCCGGAACTGGCGGCGCAGCTGCACGAGCGCATCCTGGAGGAACTCCAGCAGATGCTCGCCCGCATCGAGGCGCTGGCACCGAGGTTTACGGGGTGATGCACAAGGGGCGGCTCAATGGCGCGTTCGTCATTCTAGGGCGGAGCAAGGAGCGCAGCGACGCGCGCAGACCCTAGAATCCATGCCGTGACGTTGACGCTTTGCCGCGTTGCAGAATGAGGTTTCCAGGCGACGATCGATATGCAGGGAAGGAGTTACCCTCTGTTCTGCATCGTTGCATCCTTCGACACAGGTAACGGAATGGATTCTAGGGTCTGGGCGCCGCTTCGCGTCGCTTCGCCCTAGAATGACGAACGCGAAGGCTTGCGCCCCCAGCTGTCGCCGACGCTACTCCAAGTCAAACTTCGCGATCACCGGCACATGGTCCGACGGTTTCTCCCAACCGCGCGCCGCCTTCAGGATCTCGTAGCCGGCAAAGCTCGGCACCAGATTGGCCGACGACCAGACATGGTCGAGCCGGCGGCCACGGTCCGATGCTTCCCAGTCCTTCGCCCGGTAGCTCCACCAGGTGTAGAGTTTTTGCTCGGCGGGCACGTTGAGCCGCATCAGGTCGACCCAGCCGCCGGCTCGCCGCATCGCTTCGAAACTTTCGGTCTCGACCGGCGTGTGGCTGACGACGTTGAGCAGTTGCTTGTGCGACCAGACGTCATGCTCCTGCGGCGCGATGTTGAGGTCGCCGACCAGGATCGAGGCATCGTCCAGGCTTGCCGGCACGCCGTTCATTTCGTGGACGAAGTCGAGCTTGTGCCGGAACTTGCGGTTGATGTCCGGGTCCGGCTCGTCGCCGCCGGCCGGAACGTAGAAATTATGCAGCAGGATCGACCTGCCGCCGGCCTGAGCCCTGACCGACAGATGCCGGCTGTCGTCGATCTCGCAAAAACGCCGCTTCTCGACCAGCTCGATCGGGCGGCGGGCCACGGTCGCCACGCCGTGATAGCCTTTCTGTCCATGGAAAAGGATGTGCTCATAACCCGCTTTGCGGAAGGCCTTTTCGGGGAAAAGCTCGTCCGGAACCTTGGTTTCCTGCAGACAGAGCACGTCCGGCGCATGTTCTTTCAGCAGCCGCTCGACGATCGGCATGCGCAAGCGCACGGAGTTGATGTTCCAGGTGGCGATGGTGAAGGGCATGCGGCGGGGTCCGGGGACGGCGTAGGTCGCCGAACTACTGCCAGCCGCGCGCCATAAAGACAAGCCGGCGATAATTGCAGAGGTCGGGGCTGCCCCTCATCCGCCTGCCGGCACCTTCTCCCCGTATAGTGACGGGGAGAAGGGATAAGCTCCGCCGCCGGTGGCCCCCCTCTCCCCGTTCTTCACGGGGAGAGGGTAAGGGTGAGGGGCAGCGCCGACGCCGGAAAACCTTCACAGCAGCTGAATCTACCGCGTCTTCGTATTGAGCTCTCTGTTCGCCGTATAGTCGATGGCGAAGGTGTCGTCCGGGATGGAGACGCCTTCCTTGACGTTGAAGATCATCACCGTCGTGTCCTTGCCCTGCGCGTCGGTGATCGTCCACTGGCGCAGCTCACAGCTCTTCGGATCGAACATCATGGTGATCCGGGCATTGCCGAACACCGACTTGTCGGAAAGCTGGATGGTGGTGAGGTCGTCCTCTTCCTTGACCGCCTTCACCCGCCCGCCGGAGAGGTCGATCCTGTCGTCCAGCAGCAATTTCAGCGGCGTCTTCGACAGCGGGTAGAGGTCGGAGGTGTTCAGCTTCTTGTTGAGGATGACCACCGACTTGCCGTCGGAGATCACCCGGAAATTGGATGATCCGTCATAGTTGAAGCGGATCTTGCCGGGGCGTTCGAGGAAGAACTTGCCGCCGGTCTGCTCGCCCTTCGGGCCGAACTGCACGAACTCGCCGCTCATCGATTTGACCGAGGAGAAGTGGTCGGCGATCTTTTGCGCAGCCGGCGGAACCGCGGCCTGCGCCCGGGCCAGAAGCTGGAAGCCCGGCACGACGTTGATGGCTGCTGCGCCCGCGAGCACAAGGCCAAGGCCGAGCGCCTGTCGGCGGGTTGGGGCGAATTCAGTCTGGGTCTTCATGCCGGTCACTTCCTGTGATTTGTGTCGTCGCAGTGTCTGGACCCCCAGTTGGGCCTAAGTTTGGCGGGTCACACGGCGCTTGGTCGCATGAACGCGCCAGAAGGTTCAAAGTTGCCGGCCGTCCCCTGTGGTCGCCGCCGGGCTAAAACTTATCGTCTTCCGTCGGCACCAGTATCTCGCGCTTGCCGGCGTGGTTGGCCGGGCCGACGATGCCTTCCTTCTCCATCTTCTCGATGATCGAGGCGGCGCGGTTGTAGCCGATGCCGAGCCGGCGCTGGATGTAGCTGGTCGAGGCCTTGCCGTCGCGCAGCACCACCGCCACCGCCTGGTCGTAGGGATCATCCGAATCTTCGAAATTGCCGCCGCCGCCCGAGCCGCCCCTGCCCGAGGCGCCGTCCTCATCGTCTTCCTCGTCATCCTCGGTGATGGCGTCGAGATATTCCGGCACGCCCTGCAGCTTCAGATGCCCGACGATCCTCTCGACTTCGTCGTCCGAGACGAACGGCCCGTGGACGCGCTGGATGCGCCCTCCGCCGGCCATGTAGAGCATGTCGCCCATACCGAGCAGCTGCTCGGCGCCCTGCTCGCCAAGGATAGTGCGGCTGTCGATCTTCGACGTCACCTGGAAGGAGATGCGGGTCGGGAAATTGGCTTTGATGGTGCCGGTGATGACGTCGACCGAGGGACGCTGCGTCGCCATGATGACATGGATGCCGGCGGCGCGCGCCATTTGCGCCAGGCGCTGCACCGCGCCCTCGATGTCCTTGCCGGCCACCATCATCAGGTCGGCCATCTCGTCGATGATGACGACGATGTAGGGCATCGGCTCGAGGTCGAGGTCCTCGGTCTCGTAGATCGCCTCGCCGGTCTGGCGGTCGAAGCCGGTCTGCACCGTGCGCGAGATTTTTTCGCCCTTCTTCTCGGCCTGGCTGACGCGCGCGTTGAAACCGTCGATGTTGCGCACGCCGACCTTGGACATCTTGCGGTAGCGGTCCTCCATCTCGCGCACCGTCCACTTCAGCGCCACCACCGCCTTCTTCGGATCGGTGACGACCGGCGTCAAAAGATGCGGGATGCCGTCATAGACCGAGAGTTCGAGCATCTTCGGATCGATCATGATCAGCCGGCATTCCTGCGGCGTCAGCCTGTAGAGCAGCGACAGAATCATGGTGTTGATGGCGACCGACTTGCCCGAGCCGGTGGTGCCGGCGACCAGCACGTGCGGCATCTTGGCGATGTCGACAATGACCGCCTCGCCATTGATAGTCTTGCCGAGCGCCAGCGCGAGCTTCGCCTTGGTCGTCTCGAAGTCGCGGCTGGCCATGATCTCCCTGAGATAGACCGTCTCGCGCTTGGCGTTCGGCAATTCGATGCCGATGGCGTTGCGGCCCGGCACGACGGCGACGCGGCAGGCGATCGCGCTCATCGAGCGGGCTATGTCGTCGGAAAGGCCGATGACGCGCGATGACTTGATGCCGGGCGCGGGTTCGAGCTCATAGAGCGTTACAACCGGACCCGGGCGGACATGGATGATCTCGCCCTTGACGCCGAAATCCTCCAGCACGCCTTCGAGCAGCCTTGCGTTCTGCTCCAGCGCATCCTTCGACAGGCTCGGGTCTTTCGCCACGTTCTTCGGCTCGGACAGGAAATGCAGCGACGGCATCTCGAACGTGCCGGAGCCGATCAGCGAGGTCTGCGCCTCGCGCTGGACGCGCGCGCCTTGCACCGGGCGCGGTGCCGGAGCCTCCACGCGGGTCGCCGCGTCCGAGCGGAAGTTGCGCACATTGGCGCGGCGCTGGACTGGCTCCTCGTCGTCGAAATCATCGAGGTCGGCCCCTTCGTCGTCGAAGACATCGTCGTCGACCGGATCGACCGAGGCGCTGCGGTCGTTGACCATGGCAGCGAAGAATTCCGGCTCGACGCGGGCACGTCCGCCGGGGCTCATCCTGGCCTCGGCGAACTCGGCCGATTCGACCCGCTCGGCGGCGCGCCGCCAGGCGCTTGCGCGCGGCTCCATCTGCGGCTCGAACTCGTCGCGCTCCTGCCTGCGGCGCGCGGCGCGGCGGTGCAGGAAGGCGCGGAACGACAGCCACCAATGGGTGACAGCGCCGAGCGCAAGAATGCCTTCGTCGCCCTCGTCTTCATCCTCGTCGAACAGCAGATCGTCCTGCTCGCGCGGATCGGGCTCAGCGGCGCGCTCCATGACCGCAAAGCCGTTCTTGCGCGCAATCAGCGCCGAGCCATAGGCGAACAGCCACAAGGCGGGCGCGGCAAGCACAACGGCGATGACGCTGGCGAAAAGACCCTTCGGGTAGCCGCCGACTGCGATGCCCGGGATCTTCAGCACCATGTCGCCGAAGACGCCGCCGAGGCCGGTCGGCAGCGGCCAGGTGTTGGGCGGCGTGACGCAGCCGACGATCGCCGCGGCAAGCAGCGCGAAGCCGAACCAGGCAAGCCCGCGCTTAGGCAGCCTGTCGACGCCGCGCGCGGAGAAGAGAAGAAAGCCCCAGACCACAGCCGGCACCAGGCCGGCGACGGCGGCAAGGCCGAAGAACTGCATGGCAAGGTCGGAAAACACCGCACCCGCATAGCCCATGGCATTGGTGACGATGTTGGTGGTGGCGTGCGAGAAGCTCGGATCGGCGACGTTCCAGGTGGCGAGGCTGGCGACGCCGAAAGCGGTGAACACGAACAGTCCGGCGCCGACCAGCCGCCCGACCTGGCGCCGCGCGAACGCCTGGATGCCGTGCCCCGTATCGGTCAGCGCGAGCGGTGCTGAAGCGCCTGAACGCATGCTCTTCCCCGTAAGTCGTTGCCTGGCCGGGCGCTTGGCGCACTCCGGCAGATTCGGACGACAGACTATCGGCGGGAAGGTTAAGGCCGCATTAACCATGGCCTTTTACCAGCGCCGCCCTCCAAACTGAAATGGCGAGCCTCGCGGCCCGCCATCTTCCTTGTAGAACGAGGAAAACGATCGGATCCTCTCGGACCCGATCTCCCGCAAATCACTTGTGACCGGCGTACATCATCAGGTTGGCGCAGAATTCGGCGTGGGGCTTGCTCATTGCCGCGTCCTGGCATTCCTTCATCATCATGTCCTGCTTGTCCTTGGCCGTCGAAGCCCAGGCTGCCTTGAAATCGGCCTCGGACTTCATGGTCTTCATGCCGGAATCAGTGAAGAACGGCGCCATGTTGTCCGGTTCGTCGAGAGCCCCGGCCAATGCGACGCCGCTGATCATGGAAAAAGCGAGTGCCCCGAGGAAGATGTTCTTCATGTTCATCAGGTGGTTCCTTCCCTTTGTTGTTTAACGAGCGCCAGAACGGCGGCCGCAACCCCACTACGGAATCGGAAAGCCCGATGTTTCTTCCTGTTTATGCATCACGCGAACGTGATCGCGCCGAAAAATAATTCTCCGCTTCGCCTTTCCACACGTACGATTTTCCAAAAAAAGAGGCCCGGATTGCTCCGGGCCTCAAGGCGTGAGCCCCTTTCGAAGCGTCACGACGGGATCTTGATCCAGGAAAACCGCTCGGCGGCTTTCGTTCGAGATATCCCGGGCCGGCGGGAGGAGGGTCCGCCGGCCCGTGGCGAAGGTTGCCTTACGGCACCACTTCGCCGTGCTGGGTGACGTCGAGACCCTCGACCTCTTCCTGGCTGCTCGGACGCAGGCCGACCAGCGCCTTGACGATGAAGAGGATCACGAAGGTGGCGATCGCCGTCCACAGGATGGTGAAGACGATGCCGTAGATCTGCGTGCCGACCGAAGCGCCCTTGCCGAGCGAATTGATCGCCGGATCGGCGAGCGCGCCGGTGAGCAGCGCGCCGACGATGCCGCCGACGCCATGGACGCCGAAGGCGTCGAGCGAGTCGTCATAGCCGAACGCATGCTTGAGCTTGACCGCCGACAGGTAGCAGACGACGCCGGCGATGATGCCGACGATGAAGGCGCCGGTCGGGTTGACGAAGCCGGAAGCCGGCGTCACCGCGACGAGGCCGGCGACGGCGCCTGAGATGATGCCGAGCACCGAGGGCTTCTTGGCGACGATCCATTCGGCGAACATCCAGGCCAGCGCCGCGGCGGCGGTGGCGACCTGCGTGTTCATCATCGCGGCGCCCGCGAGGCCGTCGGCGGCGAGCTCGGAACCCGCGTTGAAGCCGAACCAGCCGACCCACAGCAGCGAGGCGCCGATCACCGAATAGACGAGGTTATGCGGTGCCATGTTGGTGGTGCCGTAGCCCTCGCGCTTGCCGAGCACCAGCGCGCAGACCAGGCCCGCGACACCGGCGTTGATGTGGACGACCGTACCGCCGGCGAAGTCGAGAACGCCGGCCGAACCCAGGAAGCCGCCACCCCACACCCAATGCGCGATCGGCGCGTAGACGACGACCAGCCACAGGCCCATGAAGATCAGCAGCGCCGAGAACTTCATGCGCTCGGCGAAAGCGCCGGCGATCAGCGCCGGCGTGATGATGGCGAAGGTCAACTGGAACATCGAGAAGACGAATTCAGGAATGTTCGCAACGCCCGGCAGCCACAGTGTCGAGGTGGTGATGCCCTGATGGAAGAATTTCGAGAAGCCGCCGAGATAGGCGTTCATGCCGCCGCCGTCGGAGAAGGCCAGCGAATAGCCGAACATGAACCACAGCACCGTCACCAGGCAGGTGATGGCGAAGCTCTGCATGATGGTGGCGAGCACGTTCTTCTTGCGCACCATGCCGCCGTAGAACAGCGCCAGGCCCGGAATCGTCATCATCAGCACCAGCGCCGTCGAGGTCAGCATCCAGGCGGTGTTGCCGGTGTCGAGGACCGGGGTCGGCGCGGCAGGTGCGGCCGGCGCTGCCGGAGCCGCTTCCTGCGCGAAGGCGGCGACGGTGCCGAATACTGCGAGAGCGAGCGCACCGAGCGCGGCCGCGCGTCCCGTCGTCTTCAAGGTGGAAGGTATGTTCATTGAACTCTCCGTTGGAATAGCTGGTCGCCGCTTCAGAGCGCGTCGGTGTCTGTTTCGCCGGTGCGGATGCGCACCGCCTGGTCGATGCCGAAGACGAAGATCTTGCCGTCGCCGATCTGGCCGGTCTTGGCGGCCGCGGAGATGGCCTCGACGGCCTTGTCGACCATGTCGGCGCCGACGGCGACCTCGATCTTGATCTTGGGCAGGAAGCTCACCGCGTATTCCGCGCCGCGATAGATTTCCGTATGTCCCTTCTGACGCCCGTAGCCTTTGACTTCGGTGACGGTCAGGCCCTGGATGCCGACGCCGGTGAGCGCTTCGCGCACCTCGTCGAGCTTGAACGGCTTGATGATTGCCATCACGATTTTCATAAGGTTTCACCCTTTGCTGTTGCGGTCGCCCGCGTTTGCACACCTTCGCCGATCCCCCATGAGAGCCGGAGAGTGCCCGACAGGATTCAAGCTCCGTGCCAATTGCCGAAGCAGGGCGTTAACCTGTTGTAAACAAAGGAGATGGGCGACCCTTGCACATTTTTCGTGCGCGAGGGCGTCGGGGTGTCTGATTAATAAATAGGCAATTTTTTGAAAATGCCTGTTTTATAGGCTTTGACTCGAAGCCGGCTCAGCGTTTCAGCCGGATGAGGCCTTCTTGGGCCACCGAGGCGATCAGCGTTCCGTCGCGCGCGAACAGCGAGCCGCGGGTGAAACCGCGCGAGCCTTGCGTGGAGGGACTGTCCTGCGTGTAGAGGATCCAGTCGTCCAGCGAATGGCTGCGATGGAACCACATGGCGTGGTCGAGGCTGGCCGCCTGGATGTCGCGGTCGAAGATTGCGCGGCCATGCGCGAAGGTCGAGGTGTCGAGCAGCGTCATGTCGGAAAGGTAGGCGAGCACGGCGGCCTGCGTCGCCCGGTCTTCCGGCACCGGGCCGGTGGTGCGGATCCAGATGTTCTGCTCCGGCTCCAGCTTCTCGCGGCTGGTATAGTGCTTCAGCATCACCGGTTTCATCTCGATCGGCCGGTCGCGCTCCCAGTAGCGCTTGATGCCTTCCGGCACAGCCTCGCCGAATTTGCCGAGCAGCTCGCGCTGCGACAAAAGCGTGTCGGGCGCCGGCACGTCGCGCGGCATCGGCAGCTGATGTTCCAGCCCCACCTCGTCCTGCTGGAACGAGGCCTCCAACGAGAAGATCGCCTGTCCGTGCTGGATCGCCACCACCCGGCGCGTGGTGAAGGAGCCGCCGTCGCGGATGCGGTCGACCTCGTAGACGATCGGCACCTTGGTGTCGCCGGGCCGCATGAAATAGCCGTGCAGCGAATGCACATGGCGCTCGGGCTCGACCGTGCGCTGCGCGGCGACCAGCGCCTGGGCGATCGTCTGGCCGCCGAAGACGCGCTGCCAGTCGAGCTTGGGGCTGCGACCACGATACAGGTTGTGTTCGAGCTGCTCGAGGTCGAGAATGTCGAGTAGCTCGTCCATCGCCGCCGTCATGTTCCGCGTCCTTGAAAGATGTGTCATGGCGGGTTTCGGACAGGACAGGCGGGCAGTCAAGCTGCGACGGCCGCCGCCGGAGGCCGCGAAAGGAAAGTGCCATGGTGGAGCGCAAGGCGGATGCAGCAGACAAAACATCGCTGGATGTGCTGGTGGCGGGCGCCGGCTATGTCGGTCTGGCCGCCGCCGTATCGCTGAAGCAGGCGCGCCCCAGCCTTGCCGTCGCCATCGTCGACGCGGCGCCCGCCGGCGTCTGGCAGAAGGACGGGCGCGCCTCGGCGATTGCCGCTGCCGCCTGCCGCATGCTGGAACAGTTAGGGGTCTGGGACGAGATCGCGCTGGAAGCGCAGGCGATCACCGAGATGATCATCACCGATTCGCGCGCCGCCGATCCGGTGCGTCCGGTGTTTTTGACCTTCGACGGCGAGGTGGCGCCCGGCGAACCCTTCGCGCATATGGTCGCCAACCGGGTTCTGAACGGCGCGCTGCGCCGCCGCGCCGAAAAGCTCGGCATCGACATCATCGAAGGCATGGCCGTCAGCGCCTTCGACACGAACGGCGCCGGCATCAGTGTGCATCTGGCCGATGGCGCCGCGCTCAAGGCACGGCTGCTGATCGCCGCCGACGGCGTCAATTCGAAGCTGCGCGACATGGCCGGCATCAAGACGGTGAAATGGGAATACGGCCAGTCCGGCATCGTCTGCACGGTCGCCCACGAGCGCCCGCACAATGGCCGTGCCGAGGAACATTTTTTGCCAGCCGGCCCCTTCGCGACGCTGCCGCTGAAACCCGACAAGGACGGCACCAACCGCTCGTCGATCGTCTGGGTCGAGCGCACGGAAGACGCGAAAAAACTCGTCGATGGCGACGAGTTCGTCTTCGAGCACGAGCTGGAGCAGCGCTTCGGGCTGAAGCTCGGCGAGATCCGCGTCGCCGACAAGCCGCGCGCCTGGCCGCTG
Organism: Mesorhizobium shonense; assembly: GCF_040545255.1. Lineage (NCBI taxonomy): Bacteria > Pseudomonadati > Pseudomonadota > Alphaproteobacteria > Hyphomicrobiales > Phyllobacteriaceae > Mesorhizobium > Mesorhizobium shonense. Next base: position 48,653 of record NZ_JBEPLM010000019.1, on the reverse strand, counting down.
GGGCTGACGCTTGCGCGCGCTTTCGTCGCGCCGCGCATCGCGCTCGCAGGCGATGCCGCCCACGGCATTCATCCGATCGCCGGCCAGGGCCTCAATCTCGGCTTCAAGGATGTGGCGGCGTTGGCCGAGGTGTTGGTCGAGGCCGATCGGCTCGGCCGGGACATCGGCGCGCTCGACGTGCTCGAACGCTACCAGCAATGGCGGCGCTTCGACACGCTGCAGATGGGCGTCACCACCGACGTGCTGAACCGGCTGTTTTCCAACGACATCGGCCCGCTGCGCGCCGTGCGCGACGTCGGCCTCGGGTTAGTCGAGCGCATGCCCAGGCTCAAGGACTTCTTCATCCGCCAGGCCTCGGGCCTGTCCGGCGACACGCCAAGGCTATTGAAAGGGGAGGCGATCTAACACCTCGCAATTGGCCGAGGCCTACACGACGTCGTCATCCACGGGCGGAGCGGGAGCGAAGCGGACGCGAAGACCCGAGGATCCATTCCGTGACTTTAATCGTAGGGTGCTGTCGAGCAGAATTCTGCGCCGCTGCAACGCTTACAGGTAACGGAATGGATTCTATGGTCTGTGCCGCGTCGCTTCGCTCCTTGCTCCGCCATAGATGACGAAGCGAGAGGCGTTCCGGCCAATCACGAAGGCATGCGGCCCGGCCGCCGCTGCTTCAGCTCAGTTCACTTCAAAACCCAGCTTCTGCCGCAGCCTCAGCATCCGCTGGTCGGCTATTCTGAGGCTCTGCTCGCCGCCTTGCGCCACGCGGTTCAGCATCCGGAGCAGATCGTCCCGCTCGTGCGGATCGAGGCGCTCGCGCAGGAATGGCGCCAGCTTGTCGATGACGATCGTGGTGTCGTCGACCTGCGAGGCGGCCCATTTGGCGTAGACGACGGCCTCGTCGGTCTTCTTCGGGCTCTGCGCAATCTGCGAGATCACCTCGCGAAGGGCGGCCTCGCGTTGCGGCAGGATCGGGCCTTGTTCCGAAACGATCGAAGTGATCAGCGTCGCGGCCGCCACGACGGGATCGTCGATCGCCGTCAGCGGCGACAGCGCCGCCTGCTTGCGCAGCTTCTTGCGGCGGATATTGCCTTGCACGCGCCCGACGACATCGGCCACCTCGCGCGCGGCCTCGTTCATGGCTTTCATCCGGTACCACCAGATGGCCGCCGCGCCGAGCAGGCCAAGTACAGCGATCAGGAAAGGCATGCCGAATTCCCCCGAAATCCCGCAACGATAGGAGAAGTGGGGCATCGCTTCAACACGCGACAGTTGCGGCAGCTAAGAAACCCCTAATGCACGTCGCCCAAAAGTGCTCAGCAGTTTTGGGAGAACGACATGCATCAAACAAAGACACCGCAACCGCCATACGCCGGCGTCATGATCCCGGCACATTGTAGATCGCCCTGACCTCGACGGTACCGAGCTCGGCCAGCGGAATGCCGTCGGCGATCGCCAGCGCCTCGTCGAGATCCGCCGCCTCGACCATGACGAAGCCGAGCAGTTGCTCTTTCGTCTCGGCGAACGGGCCGTCGGTGACCAGCCGCTTGCCCTTGCGCCGCCTGAGCGACTTCGACTTTCCTACCGGCTGCAGCGCCTGCGCGATGATCAGCTTGCCTTGTTGGTCGAGTTCCCTGTCATAGGCGAGCGAGTCGGCATCGAGCTTGGCGGATCTTTCCGGCGTGAGCGCGAAGAGGTCTTTTTCCTCGCCATAGACCAGCAGGACATATTTCATTTTTCGTTCCCTTCCTGTGATGAACCATAGGAGGCGACAGCGACGCTGTCAGCCTTGCTTCTGGCGGCCGCCGCGTGGTCGAGCAGGAATGCCGCGATCCCGATGATGGCCACGGCCGCCACCAGCTGGCCGAAACCGGATGCTGGGGGATCCAGCCAGAACTCTTCCGGTCGCTCGGCCCTTCTGCCGGGGCGCCTCCAAAGTGCGAAAAACAGATTGTCCATCCTGAACCTCCATCGGCCGCAGAACTCGCGACCGCCCGCAGGACGGTCCAACCGCCGGGAAGTCGACATTTTTGCACGAGCATTTTTTCAGGAATTCCGGCGGGGCCGCCGATGCTGGCATAATCGAGCCAAGAGGCATGGATGGTCTTCCGGCGCGCCCGCGCTATAGTTGACGGGAACGCCGGTGCCCGCCGGCGCAGACCCCGACAAAAGCCAGGAGGACTTCATGGACCGCACCGCAAACGCCGTCTGGAAAGGCAATCTCAAAGAAGGCAAGGGCGCGCTGGACACCCAGAGCGGCACCTTGAAGGGCACGCCCTATTCCTTCAAGGCTCGCTTCGAGGACGAGAGCGGCAAATCCGGCACCAATCCGGAAGAGCTGATCGCCGCCGCGCATGCCGGCTGCTACGCCATGCAGCTGTCGCATTTCCTGGCCGAGAACGGCACGCCGGCCACCGAGCTCGACGCCAAGGCGGTGGTCACGCTGGTGCCCGGCACCGGCATCACCGGCAGCGCCATCACCCTGGTCGGCAAGGTGCCGGGCATCGACGCGGCGAAGTTCAAGGAATTGGCCGAGAAGGCCAAGGCCGAATGCCCGGTGTCGAAGGCGCTCGGCGCCATCAAGGTCTCGCTCGACGCCAGGCTGGGGTGAGAAACACTCCAAACTTCGGACTGCTAGCCGGGCGCTTGCGGCAGACGCCGGCGCCGCCCCTCACCTGCCTGCCGGCATCCTCTCCCCGTATAGTGACGGGGAGAGGGGCGCTGCGATCGATGGTTTCGCCAACCTCCAACGTTGCAAGCAGGGCGCCAAGGTCGCGGCCAGCCCTTTCTCCCCGTCACTATACGGGGAGAAATGCCCGGCAGGGCAATGAGGGGCAGCGCAAACGTCGATGGTTGACTTCCTTACGCGCCCAGCGCCTCGATCTTCGCGCGCAGAGTCGCGACCTCATCCTCCAGCGCCCGCACCCGCGCTTCAAGGTCGGAATCCGATGACGCCGCCGCCGGCTGCCAAGGCGTCGCAACCGCCGCCGCTTCCACCGGCCCGCTCAACAAATGCACATAGCGCTCCTCGCGCTGTCCGGGCGCGCGTTCGAGCAGTTGGATGAGCGGCGGGCGACGGCCGATCATCAGGTCGAGATTGTCGCGCAGCTCCTCGATCGAGGCAAAGCGCGCCATGCGTTCCGAACGCGCGAGCAGCTCATGCGCCGTCTGCGCGCCGCGCAGGAGCAGCAGGCCGACGATGGCGATCTGCGGCGTGGTGAGCGAAAAGCGCTGCGCCATCAGATGCTCGTAGCGCTCGACGCGCGAGGCAAAAGCCTGGCGCACCAGGCCTTTCTGCTCGAGCTGGGAGAGCGCCCGCCTGACCTCCGTCAGCTCCAGCGCCATCACCGGCTCGCGTGCCGTCTTCTGGTTGGCGGCTTGATGCGCGCCGTTGAGCGTCAGCGGATAGACGTCCGGCGTCAGCTCCTTCTTCTCGATCAGCGAGCCGAGGATCCGGGCTTCGGCGGGGGAGAGGACGGGGAGATCGGTCATGGGGTTGCTATCCTTTGTGAGGCCGGAGGGACAGCACCCCCCTCTGTCCTGCCGGACATCTCCCCCGCAAGGGGGGAGATCGGCAGCTTCAGCGCCGTTCGTCCATTCTTGCAACGTTGAAGATTAGCGAAAGCGGGAAAGACAGCCAATCTCCCCCCTTGCGGGGGAGATGTCCGGCAGGACAGAGGGGAGTGTGACGGAACGCGGCGTTCGAGATCGCCACGAACCTGCGAGGCTAGACCCGTCTCTCCACCATCATCTTCTTGATCTCAGCAATCGCCTTGGCGGGATTGAGTCCCTTCGGGCAGGTCTGCGCGCAGTTCATGATGGTGTGGCAGCGGTAGAGCCTAAACGGGTCTTCGAGATTGTCGAGCCGCTCGCCGGTCGCTTCGTCGCGGCTATCGATCAGCCAGCGATAGGCCTGCAGCAGCGTCGCCGGGCCGAGATAGCGCTCGCCGTTCCACCAGTAGCTCGGGCACGAGGTCGAGCAGCAGGCGCACAGGATGCATTCGTAGAGCCCGTCGAGCTTCTCGCGGTCCTCATGGCTCTGCAGCCACTCCTTCGCGGGCGTCGGCGAGACCGTCTTCAGCCACGGCTCGATCGAGGCATGCTGGGCATAGAAAGTGGTGAGGTCCGGGACCAGGTCCTTGATCACCGGCATGTGCGGCAGCGGATAGACCTTGACCGCGCCGGAGATGTCGTCGCAGCCCTTGGTGCAGGCCAGTGTGTTGGAGCCGTCGATGTTCATGGCACAGGAACCGCAAATGCCTTCACGACAGGAGCGGCGCAGCGTCAGCGTCGGGTCGATCTTGTTCTTGATCCAGAGCAGTGCGTCGAGCACCATCGGCCCGCAATCGTCCATGTCGACGAAATAGGTGTCCATGCGCGGGTTCTCGCCATCGTCCGGCGACCAGCGGTAGATGCGGTATTCGCGCAGGTTGGTGGCGCCTTCCGGCTTCGGCCATGTCTTGCCCTGCTGGACTTTCGAATTCTTGGGAAGTGTGAGTTCGACCATTACCTGCGGTCCTTTCGGATGACGAGCTTCAGCCCGGACCAGATTTCATTCACGGCGGCGACCTTGACGTCGACGAGGTCGAGCTTGAGCGCTTGCGTGCGGATGACGTCTTCGGTGACGTCTGTGGCGACCTTCGATGCCTTCTTCGGCCAGGAGACCCAGACCATGCCGTCGCGCTTGATCGCCGTCTCTATATCGCCAAGACGATCCTCGATCTCGGCGCGCTGGCGAGTGAAGGCGTGCACGGCATCGTATTTCCCGGTGCCGGAGATCGCTGCCCATTCGGGCAATCGATCGACCTCGGCGAAGTCCATGGCCTCGGCAAGATCGTCGAGTTCCGGCGGCAAGGCGATGAAGGCGGCGACCATACCGTCCTTCAGGCCGAGCTTGGCCGGAAGGGGCGTGCCGGAATATCCCGCGGCCGCCAATGTCATGGTCAGTACACCCTGGCTTTCGGCGCGATCTTGGCCGGGTTGATGCCGCCGTCTTTTTCCGGCAGCAGCGTGTCGGTGTGCACCGGCCGGTAGGTGAGCGTCACCTTGCCGTCCTCGCTGACGCGGGCCAGCGTATGTTTACGCCAGTTGGCGTCGTCGCGGTTGGCGAAATCTTCCCGCGCGTGCGCGCCCCGGCTCTCCTTGCGCGCCGCGGCGCCGTGGACCGTCGTGATGGCGTTGGCCATCAGATTCTCCAGCTCCAGCGTCTCGACGAGATCGGAGTTCCAGATCAGCGAGCGGTCGAACACCTTGAGGTCCTTGAGCTCGCCCCAGATCGCGGAAATGCGCTTGCAGCCATTGTCCAGCGATTCCTGGGTGCGGAACACCGCCGCGTCCTCCTGCATCGCCTTCTGCATCTTTTCGCGCACATCGGCCGTCGGCGCCGCGCCATTGGCATGGCGCAACCGGTCGAAGCGATCCATGATCTTCTCGACCGAAGCCGCGTTGGGCGACGGGATCGGCGAATTGCGGTCGATCACCTCGCCGGCCCTGATCGCCGCGGCGCGGCCGAAGACGACGAGGTCGATCAGCGAATTCGAGCCCAGCCTGTTGGCGCCGTGCACCGAAGCGCAGGCGGCCTCGCCCACCGCCATCAGCCCGGGCGATACGCGATCCGGGCTCTTTGCCGTCGGATTGAGCACCTCGCCCCAATAGTTGGTCGGCACGCCGCCCATATTGTAATGCACCGTCGGCAGCACCGGGATCGGCTCCTTGGTCAGGTCGACGCCAGCGAAGATTTTTGCCGATTCCGAAATCCCCGGCAGCCTTTCGTGCAGGACGGCCGGGTCGAGATGGTCGAGATGCAGGAAGATGTGGTCCTTCTTCGGCCCGACGCCGCGGCCTTCGCGGATTTCCAGCGTCATGCAGCGTGAGACCACGTCGCGCGAGGCGAGATCCTTGGCCGACGGCGCATAGCGCTCCATGAAGCGCTCGCCCTCTGAATTGACGAGATAGCCGCCCTCGCCGCGCGCGCCCTCGGTGATCAGGCAGCCGGCGCCGTAGATGCCGGTCGGGTGGAACTGCACGAACTCCATGTCCTGCAGCGCGAGCCCGGCACGCGCCGCCATGCCGCCGCCGTCGCCGGTGCAGGTATGCGCCGAGGTGGCGGAGAAATAGGCGCGGCCATAGCCGCCGGTCGCCAGCACCACCATCTTGGCCGAGAAGCGATGGATGGTGCCGTCGTCGAGGTTCCAGGCAACGACGCCGGTGCAGGTGCCGTCCGGCTCCATGATCAGGTCGAGCGCGAAATACTCGATGAAGAACTGCGCGTTGTTCTTCAGCGACTGGCCATAGAGCGTGTGCAGCATGGCATGGCCGGTACGGTCGGCGGCCGCGCAGGTGCGCTGCACCGGCGGACCTTCGCCGAAATTCATCATCATGCCGCCGAACGGCCGCTGGTAGATCTTGCCTTCTTCCGTGCGCGAGAACGGCACGCCGTAATGCTCGAGCTCGTAGACGGCGGCGGGCGCCTCGCGCACCATGTATTCCTGCGCGTCGATGTCGCCCAGCCAGTCCGAACCCTTGACGGTGTCGAAGAGATGCCACTGCCAATTGTCGGGCCCCATATTGGCGAGCGAGGCGGCGATGCCGCCTTGCGCCGCGACCGTATGCGAGCGGGTCGGGAACACCTTGGTGATGCAGGCGGTGCGCAGCCCCTGCTCGGCCATGCCGAGCGTGGCGCGCAGGCCGGCGCCGCCGGCGCCGACGATCACCACATCGAATTTGTGGTCGACAAAAGTATAGGCGGAAGCCGTGTTGGCGGTTGATGCGTCCTTGGCCAAGACTTCAGCCTCCGAATGCCAGTTTGAGCAGGGCGAAGAGCGAAGCGACGCCCACTGCAATTGAGAAGAATGTGTTGAGGGCGATCAGCGCCAGTCTCATGCCCTCGCCATGCACGTAGTCCTCGATGATCACCTGCATGCCGAGCCGCATGTGGTAGAGCGCGGAAATGAGCACCAGCGCCAGCACCAGCGCCACGAACGGATTGGCGAGCGAAGCCCGCACTTCCGTATAGCCGTGGCCGTTGACCGCGATCAGGAAGCCGACGAAGAACAGGATGAGCGGGATGTTGGCGATCGCGGTCAGCCGCTGGCGCCAGAAATGCTGCGTGCCTTCGCGGGCCGAGCCGAGGCCGCGGACCTTGGCCAGCGGCGTACGCATATCGGTGTTCTTCGCGCTCATCAGAAAGCCCCCCGCGCCATGTAGCCCGCGATCCAGATCAAAAGCGTGAGCAGAACCGAGCCGGCGAGCGTTGCCCAGGCGATCTTGGAGGCGGTGGTTTTTTCGAGTCCTGCCCCGGTGTCCCAGACGAGATGGCGCAGGCCGCCCAGCATGTGGTGCATCAGCGCCCAGGTGTAGCCGAACAGGATCAGCCGGCCGAGCCAGGAACCGAAGGCCCAGTTGACCCAGTCGAACGCAGCCTGCGACGTCGAAGCCGCGATCAGCCATGCTGCCACCAGCAGCGTTCCGAAATAGAGCGCGCCGCCGGTGATGCGATGGATGATCGACATCGTCATCGTGATCGGCGGCCGGTAGATCGTCAGATGCGGCGAAAGCGGCCGTTCATGTCTGACAACTGCGCGGGTGGCTGGTGATTTGCTCATGGCTCCCCCAGTTCGGCGTTCCGGAGCCGCGAAGAATGCGGCTTTTGCCGCCTCCATATATGGCTTCGGATAGGCGGTTTCTAATGCGCTTTTTGCACCGCGTCAAAGCCGGAAAATCGTTTTGGAAAAGTCATTTAGTCTGACAAAAAGGGGAAATTCCGCTTCAATCGATTAGCGGGCAATTCGAGGCAGTAGGGGAATAAGGGAGGACACGCGGCGACATTGCACCACTGCCACTTGCCTACTCCACTACTCCCTTATTCCTCTACTCCCCTACCTTCTGCAGGTCTGAGGCGTCGACCCTCTCTTCATCACCAGCGCCTCGCGTCCGTCGATCACGATTGCGTCATGCGTCGCCGCTTCCTGGTAGCGGCTGCTCTGGTTGGCCGGCGAAGCCGCAAACTCTTCGGCCGCGCCATCTGGCCCGAGCACACGCAACGACGAGCCGAGATTCTGGATGGTGATCATGCCGCCATTGCCGCATCGATAGGTGGCCGTACCCACAGTGGATCGCGGCGCGGTCAGGTCGGTGATGATTTTGGTTGTGGGCGACGGAGGCGTTGCTGGCGTTTTCGTCGTTGCGGATATCGAGGGCGTCGGGGGTGCAGCGGGCTGCTGGCCGGGAGCAGGTGACACCGCGGGCGACACCGTGCTCGCTGCCCTGGGTGCGCCGTCCCGCGGGACGCAGGCAGCGGCTGCAAGGAGCAGCGGAACAACGAGCGACACCCGAACCGCGCGGCTAAACGCCATGTGCTGCCTCTTTCATGCGCGGCACGCTAGCCATGCGGCGCGCCAAGATCAAGTTCGCCCGGAGCCAGCCGAGCCGGGTCAGGCCCGGTGACCATGCCTGCGCTGGGGTCAGGAATCAGCCCCCGAAATTAACCATGTTCATTAAGTTCCGATCCCGATGACCGCTCGCCTCTTAACAAAGGTTAAGAAAAGGTTAATTTCTGGTTCGAACCCGATTCCAGGCGCGATCTCTCGCGTCGATCAAGGGAGAGCGACATGCGTTCGAATTCAGTGCGGGTAAGCCTCGCGGCCGTCACGCTGGCGGCACTCGCCACCGCAATCGCCGGGCCGGCCGAGGCAGGTCTTCGCCATCACGACCGCGTCTATGCCGATTCCTTCGGCAATCTCGTCATCGACAGCGCCGCCGGCTACAAGCGCATCATTGTCGGCGAGGGCAGGCACGCCAAGGAGCTCTCGAACTTTACCGGTGCCGGCCAGCCCGACGTCATCTACGACTCCGACGATGCTGGCGCTCCGGGCTGCTACCAGCCGCCGGTCTTCGTCAAGGGCCGCTCCTATATGTACGGGCTTTCCGACGGCGAGATGCCCAACCTCAGCCCCTGCCGCTGAGCGCCTTGGCCTGTCGCATCGCGATTCCGGGCGATAAGCGCACGCAGTCGCGGCCGGCATTCTTGGCCGCGTAGAGCGCGTCGTCGGCACGGCGCATGAGATCTGAAAACCCCTCGTCCGCCGCGAGCTCGGCGACGCCGAAGCTCGCGCTGCAGCGATGATCGGTGTGCAGGCCCTCGATCGGCAGCGCGCCGAAGGCGCTGCGCGCACCCTCCGCGAAAAGCCGCGCGGCGGCGAGTTTGCTGCCGGGCAGAATGATGGCGAATTCCTCGCCGCCGATGCGGCCGGCGACATGGTGCTCGGCCGCCGCCTCGCGCAGGAGGCCCGCAAAGGTCTCGATGACGCGATCGCCGCAGGCATGGCCATAGCTGTCGTTGATGCCCTTGAAGTGGTCGAGGTCGGCGATGACCAGCGCCACTGGAGCGTCCCGGCGCACAGCATCTCTCAGTGCCAGCTCGGCATGACGTTCGAAACCGCCGCGGTTGAGCAATCGCGACAGCGTGTCCGTCTCCGATTTCGACGTCGCCTCGGCCAGCACGTCGCGCACCAATATGGCGAGCGCGAGCAGCGCCAGCGCCAGGCCGAACACGGTGCCAAGCGACTGCGACACCAGCGCATAGCCTGTCTGCACATAGGATTGCGGATTGGCGCCCCAGCCGCCGAGCGCGCCGGCGATGAAAGGTTTTGACGCGAACTGCGCAGCGCTTGCCGCGAGCACGACCATCAATATGTGATCGAGCCGCCCGAGCCTCTGCCTGGAGGACAGCACGATGCCGAGAGCGGTGAACTGCATGGCGGCATAGGGAAGCTGATAGGCCATCATGCGGGTGAGCGAGTGGCGCGGCAGGTCTTGCACCAAATAGACGGCGACCGAGGCGACGCCCAGGAAGAACAGCATCGGCGCCCAGGGCGGAGTCACGCCGTATTTGCGGGCAAGCCCGCCGTTGAAGACAATGGTTGCGCCGAGGAAGACGGCGAAGGCTGCGACAACTGGAAGCCGGGCATCGGCAAAGGCGGGGATGCTGAATTCGATGGCGAAATAGGCCATGCCGAGCCCATAGCTGAAGGCCAGCCAGCGCGCCGACACGCGCCCGACGTCATAGAGGGCGATCGTCATGAAGGCCGCCGCCAGAAGCCCGGCGACGAACAGATTGATCACCAGGATGAAATCAGCGCTGCCCATGTTCCTTGAGTCCCCCGGACAGAAAACCATCGACGGGCGAAAAACACGTTAACGCGGGCTATGGCGCGGAACCGCAGGCCTTGGCGATTAGCTGCAAGGCCCGTTCGGTCGTCATTCTAGGGCGGAGCAAGGAGCGGAGCGACGCGCGCAGACCCTAGAATCCATTCCGTTACTTTGGAGCGCCGCGACGGTGCAGAATCTGATGGGCTGCACTCTACGGCAGTCGTCACGGCATGGATCCTCGGGTCAAGCCCGAGGATGACGAAGGCGTGGCGGTTTGACCTTGCCTCAGCCGGCTGCGAGCGGCTCCGGCACGAAGGTGGTTTCAGGCCGCTCGTAGGAAAGACGGACGCTGTCGCGGCCGTTCCTCTTGGCCTTGTAGAGCGCCTCGTCGGCGCGCCGCATCAGCGGCGCCAGCCCTTCATTGCCGGTGCGGGCGGCGACGCCGAAGCTCGCGGTCACCCTCACGCCGGAAGGAAGCCCGTCGATCGCGCCGGCCGAATAGTAGCTGCGGATCGCTTCGGCAAACAGGCGCGCCGAGGCGAGATCGCTGAGCGGCAGCAGCACGGCGAACTCCTCGCCGCCGATGCGGCCGGCAGCGCCCCGCGTGCCCGTGGCGAAACGCAGCTTGGCGGCGAAATCGGCAATCACCCGGTCGCCCGCCTCATGCCCGTGCCGGTCGTTCAACGCCTTGAAATGATCGAGGTCGGCAAGCACGAGCGCAACGGGAGATCCCGCCTTGGCGCATCGATCGAGCAGAAATGCCGCCCGGTCCTCGAAGCCGCGGCGATTGAGGAGCCCCGACAGCGGGTCGGTGTGGGTCTCGGCCTTCAGCGCCTTCATCACATCGAGCGCCGCCGCCGTGAACAGGCAGAGCGCGATCAGGAGCGACAAAAGCGCATGCGACAGCAGCGCCGTCGTCCAATAGGACGAACCGTAGAACCCGTCATAGCTCGGGAACGGCCCATGCGCGATGACGACGATCAGGGTACGGGCGGTGAAGTTCAGCGCCGAGAGCAGCGACAGCACGAACAGGATCTTTTCGGTCGGCCCATTGTTGCGCACTGGCCTGAGCTCGGCCGCGACGAGCAGGCTCAAGCCGCCGAAGCCGAAATTCATGCCGAGCACGCGCCAGGTGAGATCCGGCTGGACGAACATGAACCATGCAAAGGCGGCGAGCCCGCCGCCGGTCATGATGCCGATGCCGATATAGGGCACGCGCCGGCCGTAGCGTGCGACGATCGCGCTGGAAAGACAGCAGGCGGCGATCGTGAAGCATATGTTGGAGATCAGCTTGGTCGCCACGACGCCGACCGGAAGCGTGAAATATTGCAGCAGGAAGCCCGAGGCCGACAGGCAATAGCTCGCCGCCAACACCGCCAGGTACGGGCGGTGGCGCTGATAGAACCACAGCACGAGGAACGCGGCGCCGAGCGCCAGCGCTATCGTGGGATTGAGCAGCGCTATGAGCAGACCAGTGTCCAACGAGCCGTGACTTTCCCCAACTTTACCCAAGGGGAGATGCTAGTGCGGAAGCGCAAACAAGCGGTTAAGCCATGGCACGGAACAGCTCGGCAAGGCCGGCGTTTTCAACAAAACAGGAGAATGCCGATGGCCGGTACAATCACTCTGACCGATCACGATGCGATCCGTTCCTGGGCGGCGGCGCGCGCCGGATTTCCGGCCATCGTCGACGTTTCGCCCGAGGCCGGAACGCAACCCATGCTGCGCCTGGTTTTCGGCCAGAACGCCTATGAGGACGACGACCGCCCGGAGCGGCCGTTCAATGCCGGCGGCTACGAGCTGGTCGAATGGGATGAGTGGTTCGGGATTTTCGACGAGCAAAAACTGGCGCTGGTGGTCGCCGCCGACGAGCCCGGCCGGCGCGAGGAATTTCACAAGATCATTCGGCGCGGCGACCGCTGAGCGCAGCTAGCAAAAGGCCCGGATCGCAGCGCGATCCGGGCCTTTGTCGCGTTTGCCGCTGGCCGTTACTTCCAGTCGCGGATGTCGACGAAGTGGCCGGCGATCGCGGCGGCCGCCGCCATCGCCGGCGACACCAGATGGGTGCGGCCCTTGAAGCCCTGCCGGCCCTCGAAATTGCGGTTCGAGGTCGAGGCGCAGCGCTCATGCGGCTTCAGCCGGTCGTCGTTCATGGCCAGGCACATCGAGCAGCCCGGCTCGCGCCAGTCGAAGCCGGCGGCGACGAAGATCTTGTCTAGACCCTCTGCCTCGGCCTGCTCCTTCACCAGGCCGGAGCCCGGCACGATCATCGCATTGACGCGCGGATTGACTTTTCTGCCCTCGACCACCTTGGCGGCGGCACGCAGGTCCTCGATGCGGCCGTTGGTGCAGGAGCCGATGAAGACGCGATCGAGCGCGATGTCGGTGATCTTGGTTCCCGGCGTCAGCCCCATATAGTCGAGCGCGCGCAGCTTCGAGGAGCGCTTGTTCTCGTCGGCGATATCGGCCGGATTGGGCACGAAGCCCTGCACCGAGACGACGTCCTCGGGCGAGGAGCCCCAGGAGACGATCGGCGGCAGTTTTTGCGCGTCGAGCACGACCACTTTGTCGAAATGCGCGCCTTCGTCGGAATGCAGCGTCTTCCAATAGGCGAGTGCTGAATCCCAGGCGGCGCCCTTCGGCGCGCGCGGCTTGTCCTTCACATAGGCGAAGGTGGTCTCGTCCGGCGCGATCAGGCCGGCCCGCGCGCCGCCCTCGATCGACATGTTGCAGATCGTCATGCGGCCTTCCATCGATAGCGAGCGGATCGCTTCGCCGGCATATTCGATGACATAACCGGTGCCGCCGGCGGTGCCGATCTCGCCGATGATGGCGAGGATGATATCCTTGGCGGTGACGCCTTCCGGAAGCTGGCCGTCGACGCGCACCAGCATGTTCTTGGCCTTGCGCTGGATCAGCGTCTGGGTGGCGAGCACATGCTCGACTTCCGACGTGCCGATGCCGTGCGCCAAGGCACCGAAGGCGCCATGGGTGGAGGTGTGGCTGTCGCCGCAGACGATGGTCATGCCGGGGAGCGTAAAACCCTGCTCAGGCCCGATGATGTGGACGATGCCCTGGCGGACGTCGTTCTCGGAATAATATTCGATGCCGAAATCCTTGGCGTTCTTGGCCAGCGCCTCGACCTGGATGCGGCTTTCCTCGTTCTTGATGCCGTACTTGCGCTCGGGCGAGGTCGGCACGTTGTGGTCGACCACGGCCAGCGTCTTTTCGGGATGGCGAACCTGGCGGCCGCTCATGCGCAGGCCTTCGAAGGCCTGCGGGCTGGTGACCTCATGCACGAGGTGGCGGTCGATATAGAGCAGGCAGGTGCCGTCGTCCTGGCGGTCGACGACGTGGTCGTCGAAGATCTTGTCGTAGAGGGTGCGCGGTGCGCTCATATGCGTAAATCCGTCGATCTTGAAAAATGGGAAAAGCTGGCGCCGGGCTCACGCCGGCGTAGCGACTTGTGTCAGTCGGCCTTAGTTAAGTCGGCTGGTGAGCGCGCCGCAGACGCGCGCGGCAAATCGCGACGGCAGGCGCTTTCTGTCCTGCAGCACAAAACCCTTGTAGGCCGGATCGCCGAAAAGCTCTTCCATGGCGGGGTAAATAGCAATGTTTTGGCTTTTCGGCAATTAGCGCCAGCTTCCCTTCTCCCCTTGCGGGAGAAGGTGGATCGGCGCGCAGCGCCGAGACGGATGAGGGGTGTTCCAGCGGAGTGAGACGCTGGCTTTCCCTGGAGCACCCCTCATCCGTCGCCTTCGGCGACACCTTCTCCCACAAGGGGAGAAGGGAAGTTGGCGCTCACATCACCTCGAACACAAAAGTCTTCACCAGCGCTTCCGGGTCGCCGATCGCGTAGCAGCGGAACCACGGGCTTTGCTCGACCAGGCGCCACTTCCTCGCCTGCGTGAGCTCATCGAACACCGCCTGAAATCCGCCGCTCTCGAACACCTGATCGCGCACCGTGAAGATGGCGTGGCCGCCGCTTTTGGTGATGCGCACCAGCTCGCGCAGGCCGGAAGCCGGCGCGTGGCCGATGGTGAACACGCCCGTCGAAAAGAAGGCTCGGAAATGCCGGTCCGGCCAGGGCAGCGGGCCGCCGAGCATCGCTTTCTTCAGCTCGCTATAGGCCGGCTTGCCATTGGCTTGGCGGCTGCCGGCGAGCTTCAGCATGTCGTCGGAAAGGTCGAGGCCGGCGATGTCGCCATAGCCCAGCGCCTTGAGCGATGGCCCCGACAGGCCGGTGCCGCAGCCGGCGTCGAGCAGCGGACCTTCGCCCGCAGGCACATGGCGCGCCACCCAGGCGGTGATGAGGAAAGGCAGCAGATAGCCGAGCGAGGCGGTCTCGCTGTCATAGGTCGCCGCCCATTCGGCATAGGCCTTGGCGAGCGCCTCCGGCGTCTCGGCCGTATAGACGGAGTCCAGCGCCGCATTGGCCTTGTCGAAATTCATGGTCGGCTCCTCCATGGATACGCATCGAACAGCGGGATCGTAGCGCGGACCATCTCTGCCGGCTATTCCTCACGCTGCCGGCGCAGCCGCCGTTCCAGCGCCCGCAGCGCCAGCGACAGGCCGACGGTCAGGATGAGATAGACATAGGCGACGATCGAATAGGTCTCGAAGAAGCGGAAGGAACCGGCGGCATAGACCTTGCCGATCTGGGTGATGTCGGCGACGCCCAGCACCGAGACCAGCGAGGAATCCTTGACCATGGCGACGAAGTCGTTGCCGAGCGGCGGCAGGATGGTGCGGATCGCCTGCGGAAAGACGATCAGGCGGAAGCGCTGCACGCGCGTCAGCCCGAGCGCCTTGGCGGCTTCGATCTGCCCCTTCTCGACCGACTGGATACCGGCCCGGAACACTTCCGAAATGAAGGCCGAGTAGCCGATGGTGAGCGCCATGATGGCGCGCCACAGAAGCGAGACGTCGCGCACCAGCAATTCGCCAAGCAGCCCGGCGCTCTGCAGCGGCGCCGTCAGCGCGTTCCACGCCGTGACGAAGGCCGGCGCGCCGGCGAAGGCGATCCAGAACAACAGCACCAGGATCGGCACTCCACGGATGATCTCGACATAGAAGCGGGCGATCTGCCGTAACCATTGCGACCCCGATAGCGCCATCAGCGCGACGCCGAGCCCCAGCGCCGAGGCCAGCGCGAAAGCGACCACGGTGACGAAAATGGTGATGCCGATGCCCTTGACGACGATGGCGAAGACCTCGGCATAGATATCGCTCGCCGCGATGGCGAGGGCGGCGGCGAGCGCAAGGACGGCCGCAGCGGCAAGCCACCAGGGGAATTCTGATTTGGCGGTGGATGAGGACGCAGCCGACATCAGGCGATGCCGGTGTAAAGATCGAGAAAGGATGGTGCCAAGGCACCCCCCTCTGGCCTGCCGGCCATCTCCCCCTCAAGGGGGGAGATTGGCGGCTTCGGCCACACCGCCCACCCTGCAGCGTTGGAGATTAGCGAAAACCGGCGCGCCATCCGATCTCCCCCCTTGAGGGGGAGATGCCCGGTAGGGCAGAGGGGGGTGCCTTGGCGCAAGGTCAGCGCGAGTTGTTGCACACGCACTGTTCTTAACAAGACGAGCTCACTGCCCCATCTTGTAGTCGAGGAACCACTTTTTGTTCAGCGCATCCAGCGTGCCGTCGGCTTTGAGCGCGGCGATCGCGGCGTTGACCGGCTTCACCAGGTCGGAGCCCTTCGGGAAGATGAAGCCGAAATCCTCGGTGCCGAGCGGGCCGCCAATCAGCTTGAGCTTGCCTTCGGAAGCGTCGACATAGCCCTTGCCGGCGGTGCCGTCGGTGAGCACCACGTCGACGTCGCCGGACTTCAGCGCCTGCACGGTGGCGCCGAATGTTTCGAAAAGTTTGATGCGCGGATTCTGCTCATTACCGTCGAGCACGCTGTAGACGGCGGTGTAGAAGGGCGTGGTCCCGGGCTGGGCGCCGACCAGCCCGTCCTTGAAGGTGGCAAAACTCTTGGCATCGGTGAAGCGGCTTTCGTCGCCGCGCACCAGCATGAACTGCTCCGAGCGCATATAGGGATCGGAGAAGTCGACTTTCTGCTTGCGGTCGTCCTTGATGGTGATGCCGGTCATGCCGATGTTGTACTGGTTATCGGAAACCGCCTGGATCATCGCGTCCCAGGAGGTGTTCTGGTACTCGACCTTGAAGTTCAGCCGCTTGGCGATCTCGTCCATGGCGTCATATTCCCAGCCGATCTGCTTGCCGGTTTTCTTGTCGATGAACTGCAGCGGCGGGTAGGCATTCTCCGTCACCACCACAATTTTTTTGCCGCCGAGATCGGGCAGCGTGTCGGCGAGCGCCGCGACGGGCGCGAGAAGACAGGCCACCATGGCGGCCAGCAGCAGTTTCGACTTGGTCATGACAACTCCCCAGAACCTGAAACGCCCGCTATGCGGGCACGCATGAAAACCCGGCGCCGACTTTAGCTGTCCGCAGGCGCCTTGCAAGCCGATCCGCTGCATGGACAAGCGGCAAAGCGGATTCCCATGCTCTGATCGGCACGGTTTCCGAACGCTGCCGGTGAAGCGATTATTCCGCAGGCTCCGCGACGGCATCGCGCAGCCCGGCGACCAGTCGCGTCAGCGTGCCGTGCAGGGCTTTGAGCTCGGCGCGCTCCAACGGCATGCTGCAGTCGAGCGCGGCGGTCACATCCTTCATGTTCGCGCGCAGCGCCTGGCCTTTTGCCGTCGGCTCGACCAGCACCCGGCGCTCGTCGGCGCTGTCGCGCCGGCGGGTGACGAGGCCGCCCGCTTCCATCCGCTTGACCAGCGGCGTCAGTGTCGCCGAATCCAGCCCCAGCGCCTCGCCGAGCTCGCCAACCGTCATAGGTGAACGCTGCCAAAGCGCCAGCATCGCCAGATATTGCGGATAGGTGAGGCCGAGCGGATCGAGCAGCGGCCGGTAAAGCTTGGTCATCAGCCCGCTTGCGGAATAGAGCGCGAAGCAGAGCTGCTGGTCGAGACGCGGAACGGCAATCGTCCCGGCATTATCCGCCGGGACATCGCTCGCTCGAATTTCGGTTTCAGTCGTCATGCCGCCTTTGCCGCAAGCGCCACCGTGGAAAGGGCCACGTCGATATTGCCCCGGATGGCGTTGGAATAGGGACAGATCTGGTGCGCTTCCGATACAAGCGCTTCCGCGCCCGCCTGATCAAGGCCTTTCGTCTCCGCCGCCAGCGCGACGCCCAGCCTGAAACCGCCCTGATCGTTGGGATAGAGGCTGACGGTGGCCGTCACTGCCGCATCCTCGAGCGGCAGCTTCTTTTTGCGCGCGACGAAGCGGATGGCGCTTTCGAAGCAGGCGGCATAGCCGGCGGCGAACAGCTGCTCGGGATTGGTGGCGCCACCCTGCCCGCCGAGCTCTTTCGGCATCGCCAGATCGAGTTTGAGCAGACCGTCGCTGGTCTCGGCATGGCCCGCGCGGCCACCAACGACGCGAGCCTGGGCGGTGTAGAGTGCTGACATTTCTTTTCTCCAGTTATCTTGTGCACGATTATTTAGTGTACAAGATAAATGGCTGTCAAGGGCCACAATGTGCGCCCCTCTCAGATGTTCGGATGGACGAGAAGCAACCCCGATGGTCGTCATCCACGGGCGGAGCGACGCGAAGCGGAGCGCAGACCCGAGGATCCATTCCGTTACCGCTGTCGTAGGGTGCGGCGGAGCAGAATTCTGCACCGTGGCGGTGCTTCTAAGTCACGGAATGGATCCTCGGGTCTACGCCGCGTCGCTGCGCTCCTTGCTCCGCCCGTGGATGACGAAGCTCAGGCGTTTTAGCCAATCAGCAAGACATGCGGTGCGCGAACGCGCAGGTAGGATAGGAACTGACCGATCAGGAGCCCTGGTGCCGTTCCGCCAAATGAAAAAGGCGGCCGAAGCCGCCTTTCCGAAACACGTCTATCGAAGCGCCTTATTCGGCCGACGCGGCCTCGGCCGACGCGGACTCGGCGGCCTTCTTCTCGGCGGCGTCCTGCGCGGCCTTCTCGGCAGCCAGCGCCTCGGCGGCGGCGACCTTTTCGGCCTCGATGCGGGCGCGCTCGGCGTTCAGGGCATCACGCTCCTCGTCGTTCAGCTTGCGGGCGCGCACGCCGGTGTTTTCCGAAATGCGGGCCGACTTGCCGCGACGGTCGCGCAGGTAATAGAGCTTGGCGCGACGCACTTTGCCGCGGCGCACGATCTCGACGCCTTCGACCATCGGCGAGTAGATCGGGAACACGCGCTCGACGCCTTCGCCGTAGGAAATCTTGCGGACGGTGAAATTCTCCTGGAAGCCGGAGCCGGAGCGGGCGATGACGACGCCCTCATAGGCCTGCACGCGGGTGCGGCTGCCTTCGGTGACTCGCACCTGGACGCGCACGGTGTCGCCGGGCTGGAATTCGGGCAGCTTGCGCTTGGCTTCGATCTTGGCGGCCTGCTCGGCCTCGAGCTGACGGATGAGGTCCATCTCAAATATCCACTTCTTGTTCTTCCGACAGCCAGAGCGTCCTCGACTCGCCTTGCAGTTCCAACGACCGCTCGGCTATGCCCTTTGCGGTCAAGCATCGGACAGGGACGGCTACACCGCCATTTGTTGACGGGTCCAGAAGATCGTTCTTCCGGTTCGGGCGGGCACATACAGCTATTTCGGCGCTTTGTCACGCCTTTGTCGCTTCTTTTTTGGATGCCGCCGCGATCTTCCAATGTAGGGCTTGCGCAGGATGCACAGGCTTTCTAAGCCGGGCGAAGTGTAAATCCTCTCCGGCGGCAATATTTCTCAATGTCAGTTTTCGACGTGGTCCTGCTCTTCGTTGCAGGGTTCGTTTCAGGTGCCGCCAACGCGGTAGCCGGGGGCGGCACCTTCGTCACTTTCGGCGCCATGACGCTGGTCGGCCTGCCGCCGATCATGGCCAACGCCACCTCATCGGTGACGCAACTGCCGGGCTATATCACCTCGACGCTCGCCTACCTCGACGACATCAGGCATTTCTGGCGCGGCGCCCTGCTGCTTTGCCTGATCTCAGCGCTCGGCGCGCTGGCCGGCTCGCTCATCCTGCTCGCGCTCTCCAACCCGTCCTTCCGCGCGCTCGTGCCCTGGCTGCTCATCGCCGCCACCGCCTTGTTCGCGGCCGGACCATGGCTGAAGCCGACGGCCGGACCGGAACATCAGGCCTCGGTCGGCTCGCTGGCGGGATCGCTGGCGCAGTTCGCGACCTCGGTCTATGGCGGCTTCTTCGGCGCCGGCATGGGCGTCATGATGCTGGCGACCCTCGGCCTGACACAGGCCGGCGACTACCACCGGCTGAACGCGCTGAAGAACATGCTGTCCATCGTGATCGCGATTGTCGCCATACTGGTTTTCGTTTCCGGGGGCGTCGTCGCCTGGCCGCAGGCGGTCGTCATGATCCCGGGCGTGGCGCTGGGCGGCTATGCCGGGGTGTGGATCGCCAAGCGCGTGCCGCAGGGTGCCGTGCGCGGCTTCGTCGTCGCCGTAGGTCTGCTGCTGGCGTTTTACTATTTCGCCAAGGGGTGACCTGCCGCCCATAGGTCCGGCCGCCGTTCCCGGGTCAGCTTCTCGGCCTCGGCGCGCCGCCACTCGGCGATCTTCTTGTGATTGCCCGAGATCAGCACCTCGGGGATCTGCCTGCCCTCGAACTCCTGCGGTCGCGTGTAGTGCGGATGCTCGAGCAGGCCGTTCTCGAAACTCTCTTCCTCGCCCGAGACGGCATTGCCCATGACGCCGGGCAGCAGTCGCACCACGGCGTCGAGCAGCACAAGCGCCGCCGGCTCGCCGCCCGACAGGATGAAATCGCCGATCGAGACTTCCTCCAATCCTCGCGCCTCAATCAGCCGCTGGTCGACGCCCTCGAAGCGGCCGCACAGGATGACGGCGCCCGGCCCGGCGGCCAGTTCGCGTACGCGCGGCTGCGTCAGCGGCCTGCCGCGCGGGCTCATCAAAAGGCGCGGGCGCGGATCGCCCGGCGGCGAGGCATGGTCGATGGCCTGCGCCAGCACATCCGCGCGCATCACCATGCCGGCGCCGCCGCCGGCCGGCGTGTCGTCGACGGTGCGGTGCCTGTCGGTGGCGAAATCGCGGATCTGGATCACTTCCAGCGACCAGGTGCCGGCCTCGAGTGCCCGGCCCGCAAGCGACAGGCCGAGCGCCCCCGGGAACATCTCGGGATAGAGCGTCAGCACCGAGGCGGCAAAGCTCACCGGTTGCCCCCGGCATCCTTCGGTCCGCGCGGCCGGCCTTTTGGGTCGAAGCCGGAACCGCCGGGCGCCTCGGTCTCTTCGTCCTCGGCCAACCCCGCCGCCAGCGGATCGACCTGGACGAAGCCGTCGGCGATCGACACATGCGGCACCGCGGCCTGGGTGAACGGGATCAGCACGCCCTTGCGGCCGGCGAGCGTGACATCGAGTATGTCGCCGCCGCCGAAATTGTGCACGGCGACAACCCTGCCGATGACGCCGGTATCGTCCCTGACTTCCAGGCCGATCAGGTCGGCGTGGTAGAACTCGTCCTCCTCGCCATCTTCCGGCAGCACCGAACGGTCGACGAAGAGTTCGGTGCCGGCAAGCGCTTCGGCGGCGTTGCGGTCACTGATACCCTTGAAACGCACCACCACCACCGTGCCGGCCGGCCTGATGTCGAGGATCTGGAAGGCACGGCCATCCTTGGCGTAGAGCGGCCCGTAGTCGGCAAGCGCCAGCGGATCGCCGGTGAAGGTTTTCACCCGCAACTCGCCCTTGATGCCGTGCGCGGCGCCGATCACGGCCATCTGTACGGGGTTTTGCAGCTTCGACATCGGCAGCGCTTCCTTTGCCCTGCTCTAACCCTCCCCAGCTGTCATTTCAATGACGCGCTCTTCACCGCTTCCTAACTTGCCTGGCGGAAGATGCCTGCCATGCAGGAATTCCTCATCCCGGCAAAGCCCGACCTTCAGGCGGCGCGCGAAACCTGGCTGAAGATGCTGGCGCGCGAGCGCCGGCTGTCGCCGGAGACGGTCGAAGCCTATGAGCGCGACACGCGCCAGTTCCTGCATTTTCTGACCGGACATTGTGGCGGCCCGCCCGGCATCTCGGAGATCGCCGACCTGCGGCCGGCCGACCTGCGCGGCTTCCTCGCCGCGCGCCGCAACGCCGGCGCCGGCGCCCGCACGCTTGGGCGCGGCCTCGCCGGCATCCGCTCGCTGCTGCGCTTTCTGGAAAAGCGCGGCCTCGCCAACGCTGCGGGTGCTGCGGCGTTGCGCGCGCCGCGCCAGCCGAAATCGCTGCCCAAGCCGCTGACGGCGAGCGATGCGAAACAGGTCGTAGCCGTGGAAGGCCAGCTGGCGGAAGAGCCATGGATCGCCGCCCGCAACGCCGCCGTGCTGACGCTGCTCTACGGTTCCGGGCTGCGCATTTCGGAGGCGCTTGGCCTCAGCGGCGCCGATCTCGCCACGGATGCCGACACCGTGCTGCGCATCACCGGCAAGGGCGGCAAGACGCGGCTGGTGCCGGTGCTGCCGGTGGCGTCACGCGCGGTTGCCGAATACCGGCGGCTCTGCCCGTTCCATATCGATCCGAAGGGACTGCTGTTTCGCGGCGCCCGCGGCGGACCGCTCAACCCGGCGATCGTGCAACGCGAGATGGCGAAGCTGCGCTCGGCGCTCAACCTGCCCGACACCGCGACGCCGCATGCCTTGCGCCATTCCTTCGCCACGCATCTGCTCGGCCGCGGCGGCGACCTGCGCACCATCCAGGAACTGCTCGGCCATGCCAGCCTGTCGACCACCCAGATCTATACCGGCGTCGACACGGCAAGGCTGCTGGATATTTACGAGAAGGCGCATCCAAGGGCGTGAATCATCAGGGATTGCGCGAAGCCTCGGGGCTTCGTCATCCTCGGGTCTGCGCCGCGTCGCTACGCTCCTTGCTCCGCCCGTGGATGACGAAGCGATGGGCGTTTCAGCCAATCGTCAAGGTATTCGATCCGAAAACCCGAGCGAACGTCCAAACTCACTGCACCGGAAACAATTTCATCCGCCGGTTAACCGTTTTGCCGCTTTTCGGCGCTAAGACACTTGTCCATGAAACGCGTCATCGCCATCGCCGACCGCGCGGCTCTCGTCTCGTTGAAGCTGCTTGCGGCGCTCAACGTGCTGTTTTTCCTGTCGTTTCTCATCGTTCTGGTGCTGGCCGGCAGGGCGCATGCCGAAGCGCCAGCCTGCGCCGGCAGCGATCTGCTGGAAAGCCTCGCAAAGAGCGATCCCGCCGCCTTCAAGAAGGTCGAGACCGAGGCCGCCGCCGTTCCGAACGGCAAAGGCCTGCTGTGGAAGCTGGAAAAGCCGGGCGAAAAGCCGTCCTTCCTGTTCGGCACCATGCATGTGACCGACACGCGCGTCACCACGCTGCCGGCCGCGGCCCGGAAAGCCTATGAGGGCGCCGACACCGTCATCATCGAAACCACCGACGCCCTCGACAAGGCCAAGATGATGGCCGCCATGGCCGCCGAGCCTGGCCTGATGATGTTCACCGACAACACCACGCTGTCCTCGCTGCTGTCGCCCGAAGACGTGGCGGTGCTGAACAAGGGGCTCGATGCACGCGGCATCCCGCCCCTGACCGTCGCCAAGATGAAGCCGTGGATCCTGTCGGCGATGGTGGCGCTGCCGGCCTGCGAGGTGGCGCGCCAGGCCGCCGGCGCGCCGGTGCTGGATGTCAAGCTCGCCTCCGACGCCAAGACGTCCGGCAAGGACGTCGAGGGACTGGAAACCGCGGCCGACCAGTTGCGCGCCATGGCCTCGCTGCCGCTTGCCTACCACATGAAAGGGCTGGTCGAGACGCTGAAGCTCGGCGACCGGGTGAACGACGTCAACGAAACCATGATCGTGCTCTACCAGCGCGGCGATGTCGGCATGTTCTGGCCGCTGTTCCGCGCCGTGCTGCCCGACGCCGCGAACGATCAGGCCGGCTATGCCGCCTTCGAGCAGACCATGATCACCAGCCGCAACAAGGTAATGGTGGAACATGCCGAACCTCTACTGGCCAAGGGCAATGCCTTCATGGCCGTCGGCGCGCTGCATCTGCCCGGCCCTGACGGACTGGTCGAAGATTTCCGCAAGGCGGGGTATACTGTTACCGCCGTCAACTGAGTCGTCTGGCGGCTGGGGAGCGGAAAACGCCGGTTTTTCAGCGCTTTCCGTCCGCCTGCGTGAAACCGATAGCGGGATCGCGCGTTGATGGCTGTTGATTGAAGCCTTTCATTCCAAGGAGGACACGTTTCATGGCGAACCCTAACGACCCCTTCACCCCTCCGAGCACGCCTCCCTCGTCGGGTGGCGGCGGCAGCGGGTGGCTGATCGCCCTTGTTGTCATTATCCTGGCCATTGTTGCGTATTATGTTTTTGGCAGAACCGGCGGCGAAAAGGCGCCGGCGCCCGCCGAGCCGCCGGCCGCTACGACCCCGGCACCCGCACCCGCTCCGGCTGAGCCAGCGCCTGCGACGCCTACTCCGGCCCCCGAGCCGGCACCGGCAACTCCCGCTCCGGCTCCTGCGCCCGCTCCGGCGCCTGCCCCGGCACCCTCGCCATCCCCGGCTCCGGCTCAGTAATAGGCTACAGCTCAACGACGAGCGGCCCGCCGAAAGGCGGGCCGCTTTGTTTGTACAGGCGAGAGAAAGGCCCTTAGAAACTCGCTCCGGTGAGTCAGCTGGCGTGACTTTCGAGAACCGGAGCGCAGCGGACGTTCAGGTCCGTGAGCACCGGAAGCGGAGAAAGTCGCGTCAGATGGCCGCCGGAGTAGAGTTTATACGGGCCTTTCAGATGTGGATCGGTTTGAAGAATGTGGCCAGCGCCGCTTCCTTGACCGCTTCCGACATCGTCGGATGAGCATGGCAGGTGCGGGCGAGGTCTTCCGACGAGCCGCCGAATTCCATCAGCACGGCGGCCTCGTGGATCATCTCGCCGGCGCCGAAGCCGACGATATGGACGCCGAGCACGCGGTCGCTTGCCTTGTCGGCCAGGATCTTCACGAAGCCGTCGGTGTGCAGCATGGCGCGCGCGCGGCCGTTGGCGCTGAACGGGAACTTGCCGACCTTGTAGTCGATGCCGGCTTTCTTCAATTCCTCCTCGGTCTTGCCGACGGAGGCGATTTCCGGGGTGGTGTAGACGACGCTCGGGATGACGTCATAGTTCACGTGGCCGGCTTGGCCGGCAATCGTCTCGGCCACGGCGACACCCTCGTCCTCGGCCTTGTGCGCCAGCATCGGTCCGGCGATGACGTCGCCGATGGCATAGATGCCGGACACGTTGGTCCTCAGATGCCCGTCGGTCTTGACCCGGCCGCGCTCGTCCATCTCGACGCCCGCTTCCTTCAGCCCAAGGCTGTCGGCATAGGGGCGGCGGCCGGTGGCGACCAGCACGACGTCGGCCTCGATGGTTTCGGGCGCGCCGCCCTTCACCGGCTCGAACGTGATGCTGGCGCCCTTCTTGGACTTGGCGACGCCAGTGACCTTGGCCCCTAACTTGAATTCGAAACCCTGCTTCGACAGCAGCCGCTGGAACTGCTTCGAGACCTCGCCGTCCATGCCGCCGAGGATGGTGTCGAGGAACTCGACGACCGTGACCTTGGCGCCGAGCCTGGCCCACACCGAGCCGAGCTCCAGCCCGATGACGCCGCCGCCGACCACCACGAGGCTGGCGGGCACCTTGGCCAGCGACAGCGCGCCGGTGGAAGACACGATCACCTTCTCGTCGAAATCGACCTTGACGCCCGAAATGCCGGCGACGTCGGAACCGGTGGCGATCACGATGTTCTTGGTCTCGATCTCCTCGACCCTGCCGTCCTCACCGGTCACCGACACCTTGCCGGCGGAAACCACCTTGCCGGTGCCGCGGAAGGAATCGATCTTGTTCTTCTTGAACAGGAAGGCGACGCCGTTGACGTTGGAGGCCACGGTCGCATCCTTGTGCGCCAGCATCTTCTTCAGGTTGAGCTTCGGCGCGCCGACCTCGACGCCCAGCATGTCGAAGGTATGGCCGGCTTCGGCGAACATCTCGGAGGCGTGGAGCAGCGCCTTCGACGGGATGCAGCCGATGTTGAGGCAAGTGCCGCCGAAGGTGGCGTTCTTCTCGACCACCGCCGTCTTCAGGCCGAGCTGCGCCGCCTTGATGGCGCAGACATAGCCGCCCGGTCCCGATCCGATGATTACGACGTCATAAGCCATGAGACTGTCCTTGTTATCCGGTTATCCGGCCTTCAGCGGCCGCCGCTCACATTGAGGATCGCGCCCGTTATATAGGAGGCCGAGTCCGACAAAAGATAGAGAACCGCGCTCGCGACCTCATCGGTCGTGCCCGCGCGTTTCATCGGCAGCATGTCCTGCATCCGCGCCACGCGATCCGGCTGGCCGCCGGAGGCATGGATCTCGGTTTCGGTGATGCCGGGGCTGACCGCATTGACGCGAATGCCTTCCAGCACCACCTCGCGCGCCAGCCCGATCGTCAGCGTGTCGATCGCGCCCTTGGAGGCGGCGTAGTCGACATATTCACCGGGCGCGCCAAGCCTGGCGGCCGCCGACGAAATGTTGACGATGGCGCCGCCCTTGCCGCCGTGCCGCGTCGACATGCGCTTCACCGCCTCCCGCGCGCAGAGGAAGGAGCCGACGACGTTGATGCGCATCATGCGCTCGACCCGCTCGGTGCTCATCTGGTCGACACGCGCCTTGACGTCGACGATGCCGGCATTGTTGACGAAGGCGTCGAGCCGACCGAAGGCGCGGTCCACCGCCTCGAACATCGCCACCACATCGGCCTCGTTGCCGACATCGCCCTTGACCGCGAAGGCCTCGCCGCCCGCGGCTTCGAGCTCGGCGACAAGCGCCTCGGCCGCGGCCTGGTTGGAGACATAGTTGACCGCCACGCGATAACCGGCCTGGACGGCCTGCCGGCAGATAGCCGCGCCGATGCCGCGGCTGCCGCCGGTAACCAGCAGCGTTTTCTTGTCAGCACTCATTCCTGGCAGCCTTTCAGGGAAAAAATGTCCCATGGCACTCTGGAGAAGCCGGCGGGACCGTAAGCAGCCGACATTTCGAGCGACGGGCCGAGATCGGGAAAGATTAGGCTTTTCGGCGCATCAGCGCCCTCGGCCGGCAACAACCCGATGGTGCCCTTCTCGTCGGCGCTGTAGATCACGCCTTCCCAAACCGTGCAGGCGGCAAGCTCCTCGCCGGTGACGTCGCCGGTCGGGCATCTGTACATCAGCGAGCCGTGAGGGCGCCCAGCGGAGCCTTCGGTCCACATGGCGATGCCGTCGAGCACGACATTGTTGTCGAGGATCATGCGGAAGCTGTTGGTGATCGTCGCCGAGGTGCCGGCCGGGGTGAAATCGATCTCGGCGCCGCTCCGTGCCTCACCGTAGACCGCGAGTTGGATCGGGCAGGCGGCCTGGGCGGCGGCTGTGACGAGAGCGACGCCGGCCGCAAGGGCGACCGGCTTCGCGGCAGCGAGCAGACAGGCCTTCATTCGCCGCTCCGGCCGCCAGCCGCCATAGGTCACCTTACAGATCGAGCACCAGCCGCTCGGGATCTTCCAGGCTTTCCTTGACACGGACGAGGAAGGTCACCGCTTCCTTGCCGTCGACGATGCGGTGGTCGTAGCTGAGCGCCAGATACATCATCGGACGGATGACGATCTGGCCGCCGACCACCATCGGCCGCTCCTGGATCTTGTGCATGCCGAGGATGCCGGACTGCGGTGCGTTCAGGATCGGCGTCGACATCAGCGAGCCATAAACGCCGCCGTTGGAGATGGTGAAGGTGCCGCCCTGCATGTCCGCGACCGACAGCTTGCCGTCGCGCGCGGCGAGGCCCAGCCGGCCGATCTCCTTCTCGATCTCGGCGATCGACATCTGGTCGGCGTCGCGCACCACCGGAACCACCAGGCCCTTGTCGGTGCCGACGGCGACGCCGACATGGGCGAAGTTCTTGTAGATGATGTCGGTGCCGTCGATCTCGGCATTGACCGCCGGGATCTCCTTCAGCGCATGCGTCACCGCCTTGGTGAAGAAGCCCATGAAGCCGAGCTTCACGCCGTGCTTCTTCTCGAACACGTCCTTGTACTTCGCCCTCAGCGCCATCACCGCGCTCATGTCCACCTCGTTGAAGGTGGTGAGCATGGCGGCGGTCGACTGCGCCTCCTTCAGCCGCCGAGCGATCGTCTGCCGGAGCTTGGTCATGCGCACGCGCTCCTCGCGCGAGGCATCGTCGGCCGAGGACGGCGCGCGGGCCGCTACGGGAGCGGGCGCGGGCGCCGCCTTCGGCGGCTCGGCAGGCTGCGAGGGCGCGCCCTTGGCGATCGCGTCGAGCACGTCGCCCTTCAGCACCTGGCCACGCTTGCCCGAACCCGGCAGGTGGTCGACCGCGAGATTGTGCTCGGCGATCAGCTTGGCCGCGGACGGCGCCGGCGGCATGGTGCGCGGTTCGATCGGACCGCCGCCGCCGGCAACCTTGGCGGTTTCGGCCGCGGCCTGCTTGGTCGTGGACGCCGCGTCCGGGCTCGAGGCCTGCGCCACCGCGTGGGGCTTGGCCGCTGGCGCGGTCGCTTCGCCGCCGGCCGAAATCGAGCCGAGCAGCGCGCCGACATTGACCGTCTCGCCTTCCTTGACGGTGATTTCGGAGAGCGTTCCGGCGCCCGCGGCAGGCACCTCCACCGTCACCTTGTCGGTTTCGAGCTCGACCAGCGGCTCATCGGTGGCGATCGCGTCGCCGACCTTCTTGAACCACTTGCCGACGGTCGCCTCGGTGACGGATTCGCCGAGAGTGGGGACGCGGATTTCGGTAGCCATTGTGCCTGTCCGTTCTCTTCTCTTCTTGAGGTCTGTTTCGTCCGGCCTGCTTATTCGCCCCAGGCCTTATTCACCAAGCGCGTCGTCGAGCAAGGCGGCGAGCTGGCTGAGATGCTTCGACATCAGTCCGGTCGCCGGCGAGGCCGAGGCCGGCCGTCCGGTGTAGCGCACCCGCTGATGCTTGGCGTCGATATGCGCCAGCACCCATTCGAGATAGGGGTCGATGAACGACCAGGCGCCCATGTTCTTGGGCTCCTCCTGGCACCACACCATCTCCGCATTGCGGAATCGCGACAGCTCGGTGATCAGCGCCTTGGCCGGGAACGGATAGAGCTGTTCGACGCGCAGCAGGTAGATGTCGTTGATGCCGCGCTTCTCGCGCTCCTCGTAGAGATCGTAATAGACCTTGCCCGAGCACAGCACGACGCGGCGGATCTTGGAATCCTTCACCAGCTTGATCGGCTGGTTGGCCAGGAGCTGCGCGTCGTCCCACAACAGCCGGTGGAACGAGCTCTCGCCCGCCATTTCCGACAGCGTCGATACCGCCCGCTTGTGGCGCAGCAGCGACTTCGGCGTCATCAGGATCAGCGGCTTGCGGAAGTCGCGCTTCAGTTGCCGGCGCAGGATGTGGAAATAGTTGGCCGGCGTGGTGACGTTCGCCACCTGCATGTTGTCCTCGGCGCAGAGCTGCAGGAAGCGCTCGAGGCGCGCCGACGAGTGCTCCGGCCCCTGGCCCTCATAGCCATGCGGCAGCAGGCAGACGAGGCCGGACATTCTGAGCCACTTGCGCTCGCCGGACGAGATGAACTGGTCGAACACCACCTGGGCGCCGTTGGCGAAGTCGCCGAACTGCGCTTCCCAGAGCGTCAGCGCCTTGGGCTCGGCCAGGCTGTAGCCATATTCGAAGCCGAGCACGGCCTCTTCCGAGAGCATCGAGTTGATGACCTCGTAGCCGGCTTGCGCCGCCGACAGGTTGTTGAGGGGGATGTAGCGGTTCTCGTCGCGCTGGTCGTAGAGCACGGAATGGCGTTGGGAGAAGGTGCCGCGCTCCGAATCCTGGCCGGAGAGCCGGATCGGATTGCCGTCGAGCAGGATGGCGCCGAAGGCCAGCGCCTCGGCGGTCGACCAGTCGATGCCTTCGCCGGATTCGATCGCCTGGCGGCGGTTCTCGAGGAAGCGCAGGATCGTCTTGTGCGCCTCGAAATCCTTCGGCACCTCGGTCAGCTTCTTGCCGATTTCCTTGAGCGTCCGCAACGGCACCGCGGTCTTGCCGCGGCGCTGTTCGTCCTGGTTGTCGGCGGTGCGCAAGCCCGACCACGCGCCGTCCAGCCAGTCGGCCTTGTTCGGCTTGTAGGACTGGCCGACTTCCCACTCGCTCTCCAGATGCGCGCGCCAGTCGGACCGCATCTTGTCGACCTCGGCCTGGGTGATATGGCCTTCCGCGATCAGCCGGTCGGCGTAGGTCTGCACCGTCGTCTTATGACTGCGGATGCTGCGGTACATGATCGGCTGCGTGAAGGCCGGCTCGTCGCCCTCATTGTGGCCGAAGCGGCGGTAGCAGAACATGTCCACCACCACCGGCTTGTGGAACTTCATGCGGAATTCGGTCGCAACCTTCGCGGCGTGCACCACCGCTTCCGGATCGTCGCCGTTGACGTGGAAGATCGGCGCCTCGATCATCTTGGCCACATCCGATGGATAGGGCGAGGAGCGCGAGAAGCGCGGATTGGTGGTGAAGCCGATCTGGTTGTTGATGATGACATGCAGCGTGCCGGCGACGCGATGCCCGCGCAGGCCGGAAAGCCCGAGGATTTCGGCGATCACGCCCTGGCCGGCAAACGCCGCGTCGCCGTGCAGCAAGAGCGGCATCACCTTGGCGCGCTCCGACAGCGGTACGACCTCGCCGCGCTCGCGGCCGGCGATCTGATCCTGTTTGGCGCGCGCCTTGCCCATCACGACAGGATCGACGATTTCCAGATGCGAGGGGTTGGCGGTCAGCGACAAATGCACCTTGTTGCCGTCGAACTCGCGATCCGACGAAGCGCCGAGATGATACTTGACGTCGCCGGAGCCCTCGACCTCGTCAGGGGCGGCCGAGCCGCCCTTGAACTCGTGGAAGATAGCGCGATGCGGCTTGGCCATCACCTGGGAAAGCACGTTGAGGCGGCCCCGATGCGCCATGCCGAGCACGATCTCCTTCAGGCCGAGCTGGCCGCCCCGCTTGACGATCTGCTCCAGCGCCGGGATCAGCGACTCGCCGCCGTCGAGGCCGAAGCGCTTGGTGCCCTTGTACTTGACGTCGATATACTGCTCGAAGCCTTCGGCCTCGACCAGCTTCTGCAGGATCGCCTTCTTGCCGGTGGCGGTGAAGGTGATCTCCTTGTCGGCGCCTTCGATGCGCGCCTGGATCCAGGCCTTCTCCTCGGGGTCGGAGATGTGCATGAACTCGACGCCGAGCGTCGAGCAATAGGTGCGGGTGAGGATATCCAGCATCTGCCGGATGGTGCCGAATTCGAGGCCCAGCACATTGTCGAGGAAGATCGGCCGGTCGTAGTCGGCTGTGGTGAAGCCGTAATTTTCCGGCGACAGCTCGTTATAGTCCTCGAGCGGATTGGCGATGCCCAGCGGATCGAGTTTGGCGTGCAGATGGCCGCGCATGCGGTAGGCGCGGATCATCATGATGGCGCGCACGGAATCGCGCGTCGCCTGGTGCACGTCGGCGTCGGAAAGGGCCGCGCCGTTGACGACCGCCTTTTCCTTCACCTTCTTTTCGATCGCCTTCTCGATCAGGCCCCAATTGCCGTCGAGCGCCGACACCAGCTCGCCATTGGCCTGCAGCGGCCAGGAGGGCTTCGCCCAGGAGGCGCCGGTGGCGTTCTTGCGCACGTCGCCCGCGTCGTCCTTCAGCGCCGCGAAGAAATCCTGCCACTCCGGATCGACGGAGGCCGGATCGTCCTCATAGGCCGCATAGAGCGCGTCGATGTAGTCGGCATTGCCGCCATAGAGGAATGAGGTGAGCGAGAATTGGTCGTTGGCCTGATCTTGTCTTGCCATTTTCGTCTGCGGAGCCCGGCTCCGTCTCCTTCTTGGAGCGAATAGTGAGTAGCGAGTAGGGAATTTCCCTGGAGTCGCGTCGTTACTCTGTTTTCGCTATTCACTACTCACTATTCGCTTAACCCTTGATCGCCTCGACTAGCGTCGTGCCCAGTCGGGCCGGCGACGGCGAAACCTTGATCCCGGCCGATTCCATCGCCGCGATCTTGTCTTCCGCGCCGCCCTTGCCGCCCGAGATCACCGCGCCCGCATGGCCCATGGTGCGGCCAGCCGGCGCCGTGCGCCCGGCGATGAAACCCGCCATCGGCTTCTTGCGGCCGCGCTTGGCCTCGTCCTTGAGGAACTGCGCGGCGTCTTCCTCGGCCGAGCCGCCGATCTCGCCGATCATGATGATCGACTTGGTCTCGTCGTCGGCGAGGAACATCTCCAGCACGTCGATGAACTCGGTGCCCTTGACCGGGTCGCCGCCGATGCCGACCGCGGTGGTCTGGCCGAGGCCGACATTGGAGGTCTGGAAGACCGCCTCATAGGTAAGTGTTCCCGAGCGGGAAACAACGCCGACCGAGCCCTTGCGGAAGATGTTGCCGGGCATGATGCCGATCTTGCATTCGTCGGGCGTCAGCACACCGGGGCAGTTCGGGCCGATCAGCCGCGAGGAAGAACGGTCGAGCCGCGCCTTGACCTTGACCATGTCCATCACCGGGATGCCTTCGGTGATGCAGACGATGAGCGGTATCTCGGCCTCGATCGCCTCGATGATCGCTTCGCCGGCACCCGCCGGCGGCACATAGATGACGGAAGCGTTGGCGCCGGTCCTCTCCTTGCCCTCGGCGACGGTGGCGAAGATCGGCAGGGTCTCGCCCTTGGAACCGGTCCAGGTCTCGCCGCCCTTCTTCGGATGGATGCCGCCCACCATCTTGGTGCCGTGATAGGCCAGCGCCTGCTCGGTGTGGAACGTGCCGGTCTTGCCGGTCAGACCTTGGACCAGCACCTTGGTGTTCTTGTCGACGAGAATGGACATGGGTGGGAACGCCTCTGAATTCAGCGATTACAAGAAAGGATTGACGGCTCGGACCGAGCCATAGACCTGGTTGTGGTTGAGATCCTCGGTGTAGAAAATCGGCGCGCCGAGATACGATGCCGCCGCGAGAAGCGCGGCGTCGTAATAGTGAATTCCGTAGCGTCGCGCGAGGTCCAATCCCGCGCGGACATAGCCTTCGTCGACGGGCGCCAACGGGCAGGTTCCGAGGAACACCAGCCATTGATCGAGCAAATCGTCGCCGACAAGGGATTTCCCTCGCGCCACGGCGACGAATTCAGCCAAGGTCTGCCCCGACACGCCAAAGACGGTTCGCGAAATGAGCTCTTCGGCGATTGCTGCGCGGCGCGGATCACGATTCTTCTCCGAGGCCGCGTAGATCAGGACGTTCGTGTCGAGAAAGCAATCGATCTTCCCGGTCGGCATAGGCGTCCCTTCGATCCCACTTGTAGGGAGTGTCGGCGCTGTCGCTGCGTTTGGCTGCCTCGTCCATGAGCCGCTTCATCCCCGCCTTGGCCCAGGCAATCCTGTCTTCCTGCTCGACCTCATGTTCAAGCAGCGAGCGGACAAGGGCGTTGAGCGTCGTCTTGCGACGCCCGGCGAGGCCGCGCGCCCTTTCGAGCAGAGCTTCATCCATAGCCAGGGTGACGTTCTTCATCGTCCATCTCCACATAAACACACAGGAATAATATGTGCGATTATGTGTAACCCTTCAACCGTCTTGCCTGCGATCTCCATCGGTTCAGCCTTCCTCCGAAGGCGAGACGCGCCGGTAGAGGCCGCTCACCATGTCTTGCCAGGCATCGCTGCCGGCGGGCTTGAACTGCAATCGCATGCGGTAGGTATCAGCGCCATCAAAGCTATAAGTCACGCGAGCCGAGCCGCGCGGTGACGACCTTTCCAGCATTAGCTCGTTGCCACTCCATGTGCCGGTAGCCGGCGCCGCCGGCACGAAGCCCATCGAGTCGAACTGATGCATGGTGACAGTGCCGTTCGGTTGGTCGAAGCCGAACACATTGTGCGCGCCGAACGAGATCGTGCCGTCGCGGCGCTGGCGATAACGCTGCACCACGAACAATCCGCCGAATTGCGCCTCCGCCAGCACTTCCGAGGTCGCTGTGCCGGCATCGGTCCATTGCGTCGCAGCGACCTCTTCCTCGCCGCGCCACGCGCCGACCAGCGCCTGCAGGCTCTGGTGACCGGTCGAGAGTGAGGAGAAAGGCGCCGCGTTCATGGCTCAGAGCCGCTTCAGATCGGTGACGGTGAGGTCGCTCTTGGCGTTGCCGGTGTTGAGCGTCGTTGCCGGCTCGAACATCAGCACCACCGGCTCTTCAGTGAGCGAGCGCGGCCGGTGCTCGACGCCGCGCGGCACGACGATGAAGTCGCCCTCGCCGAGCTCGACCGGGCCGTCGCGGAAATCGATGGCGATGCGGCCGCGCAGCACCAGGAAGGCTTCGTCCTCATTGTCATGCGCGTGCCAGTCGAAGGTCTCGCCGAACTTGGCGACCTTCGCTTGGGCATCGTTGACGTCGCCGGCGATATGCGGATCGAAGACCTTGTCGATCTTCGCGTCCGCCGCCTCGACCAGGTTTATCTTGCGCGGAGGCATGTTTCAGCCCTTCACCGCCTTGACGATCTTCTTGGCCGCGTCGTCGAGGTCGTCGGCCGACACGACGTTGAGGCCGCTGTCGTTGATGATCTTCTTGCCGAGCTCGGCATTGGTGCCTTCGAGCCGCACCACCAGCGGCACCTTCAGTCCGACTTCCTTGACCGCGGCGATCACGCCCTCGGCGATGACGTCGCACTTCATGATACCGCCGAAGATGTTGATCAGGATGCCTTCGACCGCCGGGTCCTTGGTGATGATCTTGAACGCTGCCGTCACCTTCTCCTTCGACGCGCCGCCGCCGACGTCGAGGAAGTTAGCCGGCTCAGCACCGTAGAGCTTGATGATGTCCATCGTCGCCATGGCAAGGCCCGCGCCGTTGACCATGCAACCGATATTGCCGTCGAGCGCGACATAGGCGAGGTCGTATTTCGACGCCTCGATCTCCTTTTCGTCCTCTTCGGTGGTGTCGCGCAGCTCCATCACGTCCGGGTGGCGGAAGAGCGCGTTGTTGTCGAACGACACCTTTGCGTCGAGCACGCGCAGCCGGCCATTCCTCATAACGATCAGCGGGTTGACCTCGAGCAGGCTCATGTCCTTCTCGACAAAGGCCTTGTAGAGGATCGGGAACAGCGTCTCGCCGTCCTTGGCCGCATCGCCGTCGAGCTTCAGCGCGGCGTTGAGCTTCTTGACGTCGTCCGCCGTCACGCCCTTTTCCGGATCGATGGCGACGGTGAGGATCTTTTCCGGCGTGTCATGCGCGACCGCCTCGATGTCCATGCCGCCCTCGGTCGAGACGACGAAGGCGATGCGGCCGACGGAGCGGTCGACCAGGATCGACAGATAGAGCTCGCGCTCGATGTCGGCGCCGTCCTCGATATAGAGGCGGTTGACCTGCTTGCCGGCAGGCCCGGTCTGCTTGGTGACCAGCGTGTGGCCGAGCATCTCGTTGGCGTTGGCGACCACTTCGGCCGCCGACTTCGCCAGCCGCACGCCGCCCTTGGCGTCGGCGGGCAGTTCCTTGAACTTGCCCTTGCCGCGGCCGCCGGCATGGATCTGGCTCTTCACGACATAGAGCGGGCCGGGCAGCGCCTTGGCGGCGGCTTCCGCCTCGCTCGCCTTGAACACCGGAACGCCGCTTGCTACCGGCGCGCCGAACGACTTCAGCAACGCCTTGGCCTGATATTCATGGATGTTCATGCGCTTGGTCTCCGCGATTTACTTGCCGGCGAGTTGCGGGGCGATCTTGGTGCAGGCCTCGGTCAGGCCCTGCACGGCCGCCACCGAATTGTCGAACATCTTCTGTTCGGCCTTGGCGAGTTCGATCTCGATGACGCGCTCGACGCCGCCGGCGCCGATCACCACTGGGACGCCGACATAGGTTCCCTTGACGCCATACTGGCCCGAGAGATGCGCAGCGCAGGGCAGCACCCGCTTCTTGTCCTTCAGGTAGGATTCGGCCATGGCGATCGCGGACGCCGCCGGCGCATAGTAGGCCGAGCCGGTCTTCAAGAGGCCGACGATCTCGGCGCCGCCGTCGCGGGTGCGCTGCACGATCTGGTCGAGCTTCTCCTTCGAGGTCCAGCCCATCTTGACGAGGTCCGGCAGCGGGATGCCCGACACGGTCGAATAGCGGATCATCGGCACCATGCTATCGCCGTGGCCGCCGAGCACGAAGGCGGTGACGTCCTCGACCGAGACCTTGAACTCTTCGGCCAGGAAATAGCGGAAGCGGGCGCTGTCGAGCACCCCGGCCATGCCGACGACATGGCTGGTCGGCAGGCCGGAGAACTTCTGCAGCGCCCACACCATCGCGTCGAGCGGATTGGTGATGCAGATGACGAAAGCCTTCGGCGCGTATTTCTTCAGGCCCGCGCCGACCTGTTCCATGACCTTGAGATTGATGCCGAGAAGATCGTCGCGGCTCATGCCGGGCTTGCGCGGCACGCCGGCGGTGACGATGCACACATCCGCGCCCTCGATGCCGGCATAGTCGTTGACGCCGGTCAGCCTGGCATCGAACCCGTCGACCGGCGAGGACTGCGCGATGTCGAGACCCTTGCCCTGCGGGATGCCCTCGGCGATATCGAACAGCACCACGTCGCCGAGATCCTTGAGGCCGATCATATGGGCAAGCGTGCCGCCGATCATGCCCGAGCCGATGAGCGCTATCTTGTTGCGTGCCATGTCAGGATGTTTTCCTTTGTGTGTGACCGTGCCTCAAATCTTTGCAGACTTGATGACGGCGTCGAGGAGGCTGGAATGCTGCGAGGACCCGCGAGATTTCGCCGCACCCAATAGCTCCGGCGTGGGAGAAATTCAAACGATTATTTTGAGCCTAGCATTTTCAATCGGTTAGATGGTTTGGGAATTACGTAAACGTCAAAATCTCTGAGCCGACTGAGGAGAATTTACACAATGAACGTCGAAATCAGAAGGCTCCATCCCGGCGATGACGCCCTTGTGATGCACGTCGCCGACGAAGTGTTCGACGAGCCGGTCCGGCCCGACCGCCTCGCCGCCTATCTCGCCTCGCCAGGCCATTTCATGATCGTGGCGATTGCTGACGAAATCGTGGTCGCTCAATGCGCCGCCGTCATCCACCGCCACCCCGACAAGGTGAGCGAGCTCTACATCGACGAGGTCGGCGTTACGCCGGCCTTCCAGCGGCAGGGCATCGCGCGAAAGATGCTCGACGCGATGTTCGAGATCGGCCGCGAGTACGGCTGCGAGGAGGCTTGGGTGGGCACCGAGCCGGACAACGGGCCGGCGCGGGCGCTTTATGAATCGCGGAAGGAGCCGCGCGGGAAGGCGGAGGAGTTCGTGATGTATGTCTATCGGCTTTCGAGATTGGACGAAGCGCCACGTCTTCGTCATCCTAGGGCGGAGCAAGGAGCGAAGCGACGCGCGAAGACCCTAGGATCCATGCCATGACGATGAAGAAAGCGCGGCGATCCAGAACTATCCCCTGTCCTGCCATCGACTCCATTTGAAGAGCCAAATTCTGAAACGCCGTGACGCTCTCAGGTCGCGGCATGGATCCTAGGGTCTGCGCTCCGCTTCGCGTCGCTCCGCCCTAGGATGACGAAGCGCGATGGCTACCCCTGCGCCTGCCGCGCTTCAGCCGCCGGCGCCTCACCCCTCCGCCGTTCCGCCCAGCCTTCCAGCCAGTCGCGGCTTTGCATCTCGACCAGCCGCGAGGCGGTGCGCTCGAACTCGAAAACCTCGTTGCCGCGCCGGGCGGTGTAGAGCCCTTCGGGCGGCGCCTCGGCGCTCATGACCAGCCGCATGCGGTGGTCGTAGAGTGTGTCGATCAAGAGGATGAAGCGCTTGGCCTCGTTGCGCTTGCCTTCGCCGAGCACCGGCACATGGTCGATGAAGATGGTCGAGAAGCGCCCGGCGATCGCCAGATAGTCGCGCGCGCCGAGCGGCTTTTCGCAGAGATCGGCGAAGGAAAATCGCGCGGCATCGCCGGCGGCGCGCGGCACGATGATTTGACGCCCTTTCAGCGTCAGCGTCACCGCCTCCGTCGGCCTGCCATATGTCATCGCCCTCCAGGTTTCGTCGAGCGCGCGGTCGGCCGCCTCGTCGACCGGCGTGATATAGACCGGCAGGCGGTTGAGTTTTTCCTGCCGGTAGTCTCTTTCGGCATCCAGCGTCAGCACCTCGGCATTGCGTTCGAGCAGGCCGATGAAAGGCAGGAAGAGCTGCCGGTTCAACCCGTCGCGATAAAGGTCTTGCGGGGCGACATTGGAGGTGGCGACCAGCACCACGCCGTTGGCAAACAGTGCCGAGAACAGGCGTGACAGGATCATCGCATCGGCGATGTCGGTGACCGAGAACTCGTCGAAGCACAGCACCCAGGCTTGCTCGGCCAGCGCCCGCGCCACCGGCGGGATCGGATCGTCTTCCTTAACGTCGCCGTTCTTGCGCGCCGCTCGGTGCTTCTGGATGCGATCCTGCACGTCGGCCATGAAGTCGTTGAAATGGACGCGGCGCTTGCGCCTGACCGGCAGGAGCTCGAAGAACACGTCCATCAGCATGGTCTTGCCGCGCCCGACGCCGCCATGGATGTAGAGGCCTCTGACCGCCTCGCGCGGCTGCTTCTTGCGCGCGAACAGCCAGCCCAGTGAGCTGGATTTCTGCGCCAGCCTTTTTGCGGAGATCTCGTCGGTCAGCCGGTCGAGCGCGGCAACGACGTGCTCCTGCGCCGGGTCGCGCTCGGCCGCGCCGGTCTCGACCAGGTGGTCGTAGCGCTGCCTGACGGTCACATGGGTCTGGAGGCCGTCACGCAGATGCATGGCTCACGTCATTTATATCGAGCAAATGCTCTAAGGAAGGCGCCAAGGCTGTGCCGAGATTCAGGTCAGGCCGGCATCACCTGAATATCAGCGTACCCTTACCTTGTAAGCGAGATAGGCTGCCCGTTGGAAGTCTGGCCGTCGAACTTTTCGCCGCCGGAGGAATAGAGCCGGGCCAGCGCGCCGCCGTTTTCGTCATAGAGCGTCAGCTGCTTGCCGGCGACGTTCCACGACTTGATGCCGTCGACCGGAGCCGGGCAGTGGAGTGGGCCGGCGCGATAGCCGGCGCCGAACTTGGTCTGCGGCGTCGCCACCTTGCAGCTCTGGCCGGAAACATTGACGTTCCAGACGCCGGCGACGCTGGCCGCGGTCAGGTCCGCGGCGCCCGCGGGCGCCGCGCCATTCGGCGGCAGCGAGGCGACCTGGCTGTTCGCCGGCGCCGTCGGGAACTGCGACGGGTCGGTGGTGCCCGGAGCGGCCGGCGGCGGCAGCTGGTTCTGCGTCACCGTGCCGGAAGGCGCCGGCGTGAGCGGTGCCGGCTGCTGGTCGTCCATCGACGAGAAGCGCGAGGTCGAGCAGCCGCTCGCAACGAGCGCGGCCAGCGATACGGCCAAAAGGCCAGTCTTCGAAAAAGTCATTCCAACCTCCGTCGGATCCGGTGGGGGGCGCCGTCCGCGTAAATACATGCTTCACCAAGATGGCGAAGGTGGCAGAATTTCAACCCGATATGGTTAAAATAGGGTTTTCGGAGCCGGTGTTGCAAATTTATCGCAAGACGTCATTCGCCCAGGCCACGCCGGGAATCCGGGCCGTAACTGCTTGAAATTTCAGGCTTGCAGCTGCGCGCTGGGCACGAAGACATAACCATCCGGGCCGACGATGTAGCATTCGCGCAGGCCATGCGGCTTGTCGATCGAGCCTGCCGGCACGATGTGGCCGAACGCTGCCGCCCTTTTCTCGACCGCATCCGGATCGGCGCCGTAAAGGCGCAGCTCGATGCCTGCGCCGCGCGTTTCGGCACCGGCAGTCACGCCGGTCATCGAATTGTCGAGATAGGAGTGGTCGGCATGCAGCATGAAGATCGATCCCAGCAGCTCGAACGCCGCGAAATCCTCGTCGGCATAGATGATCCGGGCGCCGAGCACGTCGCGACAGAAAGCCTCCATCGCCGCCATATCGGTGACCAGCAGGTTGACGCCCAGCCCGTGCGGCAGCGAACGACCGAAATCCTCGGCCTTCATCCACGGTGTCTTGCTTCGTTTCATCGCCATCGCGATGTCCCTCCGCTGCGTCGATCCAGAGCATGATCCCGAAAAAGTTGCAGACTTTTTCGGAGAAGATCGTGCTTCAAAAACAAACCCTAGAATGAGACCGTGATTCAAGGAATTGCCATCTCACTCTAGACGAAGCCACCCTTCGAACCTTGGCATTCGCGGGCAAAAATGCTTGCGCCAGACGGCCGCGTTCCTATTTCAGGAAAACGAAACGGAACGGGCGGTAAAAAATGGCTGCGGGAAAGAGGACCGCCAACCGCTACTACGGCGGCCCGCCCAGCGACCATTTCGACGGCACCCTCTTTTTCAATCCCGACGGCAGGCCGCCCGGTCGCTTCGCCGATCTTCTCAAATGGCAATTGAGCGGCGGGCGATCGAAATGGCCCGCGGTCTTTCCAAGTCCTTTTCCGCAGGCAAAGCCGGACAAACGGATCGACGGCACAGCGCTTCGGCTCACCATGGTCGGCCATGCCTCGCTGCTGATCCAGACCGCTGGATCGAATATCCTGACCGACCCGGTCTGGTCGGAGCGCGCCTCGCCCTTCGCCTTCGTCGGGCCGAAGCGGGTCAACGCGCCGGGGATCGCCTTTGCCGACCTGCCGCCGATCGACCTGGTGCTCCTCAGCCACAACCACTACGACCATCTCGATCTCGCCACGCTGAGGCGGTTGAAGCAGAGCCACGATCCGCTGCTGGTCACGCCGCTCGGCAACGACGCAATCATCGGCGGCGCCGTGCCCGGCATGCGGCTGTTGGCGCATGATTGGGGCGACAGGATCGAATTCGGCAACGATGCCGCCATCCATGTCGAGCCGGTGCATCATTGGTCGGCGCGCGGCGGGCGCGATCGCCGCATGGCCCTGTGGGCGGGTTTCGTCATCGAGACGCCCGGCGGCAAGGTCTATTTCGCCGGCGACACCGGCTTCCATGACGGCGCCAACTACCGGCTGATGGCGGAAAAACATGGCGGCTTTCGCCTCGCCATCCTGCCGATCGGCGCCTACGAGCCGCGCTGGTTCATGGCGCCGCAGCACCAGAATCCGGAGGAAGCCGTCCACGGCATGAGGTTGTGCAATGCCGCCCATGCCGCCGGCTGCCACTGGGGCACTTTTCAGCTCACCGACGAGCCGATCGAAGAGCCGGCGCAAAAGCTCAACGAAGCACTGGCGGCCGAAGGCGTTTCGCGGCAGCGTTTCCGAGCCATGCGCCCGGGCGAGGTTTGGGATGTACCCCGGGCCTGAAACCTCGAGTGGGCGGAACCCAAGCCGGCGAATGGCGTTGGTTCCATGAGGTAAATGTCGTTTGGAGCCCTTCCATGCTCAGGTGGATTATCATCCTTCTGATTGTCGCCGCCGCGGCGAGCCTGCTCGGCATGCCGGCGCTGGCCGGTGCCGCCGCTCTGGGCGCTCGCATCCTGATCGGCATCGTGCTGATCATCTTCCTGCTGATGTTGCTCGGCGTTTTCGCGGTGACCTAAGCGCGACCTCTTGGTCGTCGCAGCGCGACCTCTTGGTCGTCGCCGGGCGCGCCGCACTGGTAATTCCTGCCCGTTTCCGCCATATAGCGCCAAACGGACACGGAAATGACCGGATCGATGGCAGGCACTGCCCCCTTCGCCAAGATGAACGGCATCGGCAACGAGATCATCGTTGCCGATATGCGCGGCCGTGCCGATCACGTGACGGCGTCCGCGGCGATCGCGCTCAATGCCGATGCCGCGACGAAGTTCGACCAGATCATGGCGATCCACGACGCGCGGACGCCGGGTACCGCTTATTACATCGACATCCTGAATTCCGACGGCACGAGCGCGCAAGCCTGCGGCAACGGCACGCGCTGCGTCGTGCAGGCCTTGGCCGCCGAAACCGGCCTGAAGACGTTCACTTTCGAAACCCGCGCCGGCATCCTCAATGCTCAGGAGCATGCCGACGGCTCGATTTCGGTCGACATGGGCAAGCCGCGCTTCGGCTGGCAGGAAATCCCGCTCGCCGAGGAATTCCGCGACACCCGCATGATCGAACTGCAGATCGGCCCGATCGACGCGCCGGTGCTGCACTCGCCCTCTGTCGTCTCGATGGGCAATCCGCACGCCATCTTCTGGGTCGACCGCGACGTCTGGTCCTACGAGCTCGACCGCTTCGGCCCGCTGCTCGAGAACCATCCGATCTTTCCCGAGCGCGCCAACATCACCATCGCCCAGGTCACCTCGCCGCAAACCATGGTCATCCGTACCTGGGAGCGCGGCGCGGGTCTCACCAGGGCCTGCGGCACGGCCGCTTGCGCCTCTGTCGTTGCTGCGGCTCGCACCAAGCGCACCGGTCGCAGCGTGTCGCTGCTCACGCCCGGCGGCGGCGAATTGCATGTCGAGTGGCGCGACGACGACCATGTCATCCTGACCGGCGCCACCGAATGGGAGTTTTCCGGCAGCTTCGATCCCTCGACCGGCGCCTGGGCCCGCGACACCGAAAGCGCCGCGTGATGCCCGCCCTTCAAAAAGGTCCGGCGCCCGAAGGGCCCATCGCGACAGGCATTGACGTCGTCACGTTCGGCTGTCGCCTCAACACCTATGAATCGGAAGTGATGCGCCGCGAGGCCGAAAACGCCGGCCTCGGCGCGCTGGAAGGCGGCGCCGTCATCTTCAACACTTGCGCCGTCACAGCCGAAGCCGTGCGACAGGCCAAGCAGGCGATCCGCAAGGCCCGTCGCGAGAACCCCGAGGCGCGCATCATCGTCACCGGCTGCGCCGCGCAGACCGAGCCGCAGAATTTCGCCGCCATGGACGAGGTCGATCTCGTCCTCGGCAACGAGGAGAAGCTCAAGGCGCACTCCTACCGCGCGCTGCCCGATTTCGGCGTCAACGACACCGAGAAGGCGCGCGTCAACGACATCTTCTCGGTGCGCGAGACGGCAAGCCATATGGTCGACGCCATCGAGGGCCGGGCGCGCGCCTTCGTGCAGGTGCAGAACGGCTGCGACCACCGCTGCACCTTCTGCATCATCCCTTACGGCCGCGGCAATTCGCGCTCGGTGCCGATGGGCGCCGTGGTCGAGCAGGTCAAGCGTCTCGCCGGCAACGGTTATGCCGAGATCGTGCTGACCGGCGTCGACATGACCAGCTTTGGCGCCGACCTGCCCGGCAGCCCGAAGCTCGGCAAGCTGGTGAAGACGATCCTGCGCCAGGTGCCCGACGTGAAACGGCTGAGGCTGTCCTCGATCGATTCGATCGAGGCTGACGACGACCTGCTCGATGCGATTGCCACCGAGCCCAGGCTGATGCCGCATCTGCATCTGTCGCTGCAGTCGGGCGACGACATGATCCTGAAGCGCATGAAGCGCCGGCATTTGCGCGACCAGTCGATCCGCTTCTGCGAGGACGTCCGCAAGCTCCGCCCCGGCATAGTCTTCGGCGCCGATATCATCGCCGGTTTCCCGACCGAGACCGAGACGATGTTCGAGAATTCGGAAAGAATAGTCGAGGAATGCGGCCTGACGCATCTCCACGTCTTCCCGTTCAGCCCGCGCGAAGGCACGCCCGCCGCGCGCATGCCGCAGCTGCGCCGCGAGGTGATCAAGCAGCGCGCCGCGCGGCTGCGCGCCGCCGGCGAAGCCGCCTATCGCCGCCATCTGGCGTCCCTTGCCGGCACGCGGCAATCGATCCTGGTCGAGCGCGACGGGCTTGGCCGCACCGAAGGTTTTACCCTTGCCGCGATAAACAATGGCGCGCCGGGCGAGATCGTCGAAGCTGTCGTCACCGGCCATGACGGCGCCCGTCTGATCGCGGCCCCGCTTGCCGCCCAAGCCGCCTGAGACTGCAAGACGCATGGCTGGTTTCTTCAAGAAGATATTTTCGTTCGGCAGGAAAGAGGTCGTCGAGGAACGCGTCGACGAGACCGCGCCCCTGCCGCCCATCAAATGGGACGCGCTGGAGGCGCTGAAGCCGGAAGCCGAGCAGGCTGAGCCGGAGTCGCCGCCCGTCACCCCTGTTCCTCCGCCCGCGGTCGAGGCGGCACCCACGCCTGAGCCGGCGCCCGAAAAGCCGAAACCCGAGCCTGCTCCGGCCATCCCGCCGGCGCCGGAGCCTGTCATTCCGTCAGAACCGGAACCGCTGCCGGGTCCTAAGCCGGAAGAAGAACCGCAACCGGCCCCGGGGACACCCGAACCGCCGGCGCCCGAAGAAGTGCCGGTGCCGCCGGCAGAGCCCGAGCCCACACCAGGGCCGGCACCCGAGCCGAAGCCGCAGGAAGTGCCGCCACCCGCGCCGAGCGAGCCGGACATCGTCCCGTCGCGTCCAGAACCGCAGCCCGAGCCGGCACCGGTCGAAGTGCCGACACCACCGAGCGAGGTCCCGGCCCAGACGCCGACGCCTCCTGAAATCCCGCCATCGACTCCATCCCCGGCACAACCAACTTCCGAGGTCAGCGCCGCCCCTCATCCGCCTGCCGGCACCTTCTCCCCGTATGGTGACGGGGAGAAGGAAAGAGCTCCGGCGCCGACGCCCCCCTCTCCCCGTCCTTCACGGGGAGAGGGTAAGGGTGAGGGGCAGCGCCAACCTGTAGAGGATTCGGCACCGCCTCCCGAAACATCGACGGAAATTCCGCCGCCCATTCGCCAGCCGGCGCCGATAGCAACGCAGCCTGTGCGCGCCGAGATCGCGCCGGAACCTGAAGCCGTCCCCGCGCCCCCAACGCCCACTCCCTCCGCCGGCAAGGTCACGGTCGCCAAAAAAGTCGAGCAGAGGGCCGAGCCGCAGAAGGCACCGGAGCCCGCGCCCCGGCGCTCCTGGTTCCAGCGCATGCGCGACGGGCTTGCCCGGTCCTCGCGTGAGCTCAGCGGCAACATCGCCGGCGTCTTCACCAAGCGAAAGCTGGACGAAGACACGCTGCAGGACCTGGAGGACGTGCTGATCCGCGCCGATCTCGGCGTCGAGACGGCGCTGCGCGTCACCGATTCGCTCGCCTCCAGCCGCTACGGCAAGGATGTTTCCGATTCGGAAGTCCGCGCGGTGATGGCTGCGGAAGTGGAAAAAGTCCTGACCCCGGTCGCCAGGCCGTTGGAGCTCGACCTCAGCCACAAGCCGCATGTCATCCTGGTCGTCGGCGTCAACGGCACCGGCAAGACCACGACCATCGGCAAGCTGGCGGCCAAGCTGACCGAAGGCGGGCTTTCGGTGATGCTGGCGGCCGGCGACACGTTCCGCGCGGCAGCGATCGAGCAGTTGAAGATCTGGGGCGAGCGCACGAAGTCGCCGGTGATCGCCAGCAAGCTCGGCGCCGATGCCGCCGGCCTCGCCTATGACGCCTTCGAGAAGGCGAAGGAGGCCGGCTCCGACGTGCTGATTATCGACACCGCCGGCCGCCTGCAGAACAAGGCCGAGCTGATGGCGGAGCTGGAAAAGATCGTGCGCGTGCTGGGCAAGCTCGATCCGGAAGCGCCGCATACCGTGCTGCAGACGGTCGACGCCACCACCGGCCAGAATGCGCTGAGCCAGGTCGAGATCTTCCGCAACGTCGCCGGCGTCAACGGCCTGGTGATGACCAAGCTGGACGGCACGGCCCGCGGCGGTATTCTGGTGGCGATCGCCGCCAAGCACAGATTGCCGGTCTATTTCATCGGCGTCGGCGAGCAGGTCGACGACCTCG
The DNA here is from genome assembly GCF_040545255.1 of Mesorhizobium shonense. NCBI lineage: Bacteria > Pseudomonadati > Pseudomonadota > Alphaproteobacteria > Hyphomicrobiales > Phyllobacteriaceae > Mesorhizobium > Mesorhizobium shonense. The sequence goes on along the minus strand of NZ_JBEPLM010000019.1, from coordinate 3,766 downwards.
AACCGTTTTCCGCCAGCGAATTCGCCAGGGCGATCGCCGGCGTGGCTTGAACAAGCGTGATCTGCCCGCTTTTCGGCCAGATCATGCGCAAGAAGGACTTTTATGAACATCCTCGAACGCGACCCGTCCGATCCGCGCCGCAAGCCGCTCAATCCCGGCCTGAAGTTCCTGCTCGAGCTGGGACCCGGCCTGGTATTCTTCTTCACCACCATCCGCGGTGAGTGGCTGGCCCAAAAATTCCCGGTCCTCACCCATCTCGGCGAGCCGATCCTGATCGCCACCGCATTCTTCATGGTCGCGACGGCCTTGTCGCTCAGCGCGTCCTGGGCGCTGACGCGCAGCCTGCCACTGATGCCGCTGGTCTCGGCGATCGTCGTCTTCGTGTTCGGCGCGCTCGCCTTGTACCTGCAGGACAAGACTTTCGCCTTCATGAAGCCGACCATCATCAATTCGCTGTTCGGCGTCGCGCTGCTCGGAGGGCTGGCGTTCGGCAGGTCGCTGCTGGGCTACGTCTTCGATTCAGCCTTCCAGCTCGATGCCGAAGGCTGGCGCAAGCTGACCTTTCGGTGGGGACTTTTCTTCCTGTTCCTGGCCGTGCTCAACGAGGTTGTCTGGCGCAATTTCTCGGAGGCGACCTGGCTTTATTTCAAGGTCTGGGGCACGATTCCCATCACCTTGCTCTTCACCTTCAGCCAGATGCCGCTGATCATGCGCCACTCGCTGGAGGACAAGACGGGCGGGGAAGAGAAGGCCGGCAAGTAGAGCAATTCCAGGAAAAGTGTGTAGCGGTTGGGCTCGGCGACTTCGCCGTAGCCTTCCGTCCGGAATTGCGTCAAAGGGAGAAGGTCATGATATTCCTCACCACGCGCGACGAGCTGAGGAATATCTATAAGACGCCCCGGCCGACCGACGGCTCGATCCGCAAGGAATTGAAGGCGCTCGACGGCCACTGCCGCTCCTTCATCGGCAAGAGCCCCTTCGTGCTGATCGGCTCTTCCGACGGCGCCGGCAATGCCGATGTGACGCCGAAAGGCGACAAGCCCGGCTTCACCGCCATCCTCGACAGCAGCACCATCGCCATCCCCGACCGGCCAGGCAACAACCGGCTGGACACGCTGGAAAACATCATCCGCAATCCGTCGGTCGGGCTGCTGTTCCTAATTCCCGGCATGAATGAGACGCTGCACGTCAATGGCGATGCCCGCATCACCGTCGATGCCGGCCTGCGCGAGCGCCTGGCTGTCGACGGCAAGGAGCCGCAAAGCGTCATCGTGGTGACGGTCAAGGCCGCCTATATGCACTGCGCCAAGGCTTTCATGCGTTCGGATTTGTGGAAGCCGGAAACCTGGTACGACCGCGCGAGCCTGCCGACGCTCGGCCAGATCATCCGCGACCAGCTGGCTCTGGCCGAGAGCGCCGGCGAAATCGACCGCGAGCTCGACGACGCTTACAGGCAGACCATGTGGTAGACTTCCTCGGGCACGATTCGCCCGAGCTTCCACCCTTGCTGAACCTTCTCGCCATCTCCGGCAGCCTGCGTGCCGCCTCGACCAATTCGGCCCTTGTCGCAGCACTCGCCGCCAACGCGCCCGCGGATTGCCGCGTCACCATCTATGACGGGCTCGGCCGGCTGCCGATCTTCAACCCGGACGACGAGGGCGAGCGAACGCCGCGCGATGCAAGTGACCTGATCGACGCCGTCACCCGCGCCGACGGCGTCATCGTCTCCTGTCCGGAATATGCCCATGGCGTGCCCGGCGGCATGAAGAACGCGCTCGACTGGCTGGTGTCGCGCGATGCCGCGGTCGGCAAGCCGGCGATGCTGGTGCATGCCTCGCCACGCTCGCTCTATGCCCGTGCAGCGCTCGCCGAGATCATGCGCACCATGTCCTTCGCGCTTTATGAAGAGACCGCGCTCGAGGTCGCGCTGCTCGGCAAGAAGCCGCCGGAGATCGGGGCGATCCTGGCGGAGCCGGCCAACCAGCAGGCGATGCGCGAGGCGGTGAAGGCTTTCGCAGGCTTCATCCGCAGGCAAACCTAGCTTCGTCATTCTAGGGCGGAGCAAGGAGCGTAGCGACGCGGCGCAGACCCTAGAATCCATGCCGTGACGGTCGAGCTATGCTACGGTGCAGACCTTGGCACCGAACACCGACATCGGAGACCTTGTTCTGCACCGCATCAATCTTCGGCAGACGTAACGGCATGGATCCCAGGGTCTCCGCGACGTCGCTTCGCGACTGCTTCGCCCTAGGATGACGAAGTGGAGAGGCTTCGCCCTCCGGCGCCGGCTACAACTCAATACGTCTTCGCCCCGTTCACCATCAGCCAGACCACGTAGAGCGAGGTGGTGCCGCAGATGTAGAGGCGGTTGCGCTTGGGACCGCCGAAGACGCAGTTGGCGACGACTTCCGGCACCTTGACCTTGCCGATCAGCGTGCCGTCCGGGTCGTAGCAGTGGATGCCATCGGCGGCACTCGTCCAGATGCGACCGGCCTCGTCCAGCCTGAACCCGTCGAACAGGCCGGCCGTGCAATCGGCGAAGACCTTGCCGCCCGAGATCTTCTTGCCGGCCTTGCCGACATTGAAGACGCGGATATGGGCCGGGTTCTTGGCGCCATGGGTGCGGCCCGTATCGGCGACATAGAGCAGGCTTTCGTCAAGCGAGAAGGCGAGCCCGTTGGGCCTGACCATGTCGGTGATGACGGCGTCGATCTCGCCGGTGCCGGGATCGACCCGGTAGACATTGCAGGCGCCGATCTCGCTCTCGGCATGATCGCCTTCATAATCGCTGTCGATGCCGTAGGCGGGATCGGTGAACCAGATCGAACCGTCGGAGCGGACCACGACATCGTTGGGCGAATTGAGCCGCTTGCCGCGCCATTTGTCGGCGATGGTGGTGACAGAACCGTCATGCTCGGTGCGGCTGACGCGGCGGCCCGAATGCTCGCAGGTGACAAGCCGGCCCTGCCGGTCGACCGTATTGCCGTTGGAATTGCCGGACGGCTGACGGAACACGCTGACGCTGCCGTCGGTCTCGTCGTAGCGCAGCATGCGGTTGTTGGGGATGTCGGACCAGACGAGGTAACGGCCGGCGGCGAACCAGGCCGGGCCTTCCGCCCACCGGCACCCGGTGAACAGCGTCTCCACTCGCTCATTGGCGTTGACCAGCCGCGCAAAACGCGGATCGAGAACTTCATAGTCGGCGGCCGTCATGCTTTTCCTCCAGCGTCAGTCCGCCGCGATCAAGCCAGCCGACGGGCGATCTGGCAAGATCGAGGATGATTGCTTCACCGTATCTTGTGTCTGGCCGCAGAACCTGCCGGCCTACATGCTGGGTAACCGCCGGTTAACCGGCTATGCGCTGGCTGCAATGGTGCATTGCAACATCTTTCTTTTGCAATGCACCATTCCTATGTCATGCTCACAATCGATCAGGGAGGAACAAACCCGCCGCGTGAATGCGGCAGCAAAGGAACCTCGTCATGATCTTCGACAACCTCGTCACCCGCGCCCGCACCAACATCGCCAAGCGCCGCCAGTACAATCGTCTCGTCGCCGAAATCGAGAACCTGTCGAGCCGCGATCTCGCCGATCTGCGCGCCGACCGCTCCGAGATGCTCTACCAGGTCCACAAGCAGATCTACGGCTGAGCGACAGGCCGCTCGGCCGGCCACTTCGTCATCAACTCTGAGGAATCATGGCGTCCCGGAGCCTGGCATTTAGGGTGACGACGATCTTTCGCATGACGGCGGCGATGGCCACCATA